>JAKBBY010000037.1 GCA_021808315.1 Pseudomonadota bacterium
CAATCGCACCGCCTCGGACGTGCGCACGGCGTTTGCCAAGCATGGCGGCAGCCTGGGTGAGAGCAATTCGGTGTCGTTCATGTTCAATCGGGTTGGCGTGGTGCGCTACCCGGCGACGGTGGATGAACCCGCGTTGCTTGAAGCCGCGATTGAGGCGGGGGCAGATGACGTGGTGAGCGGCGCTGAGGGGCATGAGGTGCTATGCGGCGTCGAATCGTTTTTCGCGGTGCGCGATGCGCTGGAGCAGCGATTCGGCGAGGCGGAGGGCGCAAAACTCGATTGGCGCCCGACCACCAGCACCCCGCTTGATGAGGCGGCGGCGCGATCCGTGCTCAAACTGATCGACGCGCTGGAAGAAAGCGATGATGTGCAAAATGTATACGCCAATTTCGAAATCCCCGACGCGGTGATGCAGGCGCTGGCTGATTAGACTGGCGGATGAAATCGGCGCTGATCGCGGGCGTGCCTATAATTTGCCGTGGTTTTGGGGTTTACTCGGCGCATGGCGATTCGCACGGTGCGCATTTTAGGGATCGATCCGGGGTTACGCTTTACCGGCTACGGCATCGTCTCGCTCGCGGGGAATGCGCTGCGCCATGTTGCCGACGGGGTAATTGGCACGGATAGCGCCGCCTCGGTGCCGGAGCGTTTGTTCGCGCTTGATACCGCCCTGGCGGCGTTGATCGGGCAATTTGCCCCTGATTTTGCCGCCGTGGAAGAGACTTATGTGAATGTGAATGCCACGGCGACGCTTAAGCTGGGTTATGCGCGCGGCGTGGCGTTGCTCGCCCCGGCGCGGGCGGGCGTGCCGGTTGCGGAATATGGCGCGAAGACGGTGAAGCGCTCGGTGGTCGGCACCGGATCGGCGGATAAGACGCAGGTGGCGATGATGGTGCGGCGCTTGCTGCCCGGCGCGATCATAACCCGCGCCGATGCGGCGGATGCCTTGGCGGTCGCGATTTGTCATGCGCATCATCTGGGTCAAGCAACGCTGATGGCGGCATCGCGCCGGGGGGCGGCATGATTGGGCGCCTGACCGGGTTGGTCGAGCAGATCGAGGAGGGGCGCTGCCTGATCGATGTGCGCGGGGTGGGCTATGTGGTGTATTGTTCGGCGCGCAGCTTGGCGTCGGTCGCGGCACCACCGGCGCTGAGCAGCCTCTTGATCGAAACCCAAGTGCGCGAGGATGCGATCACGCTCTATGGCTTTGTCGATAGCGAGGAGCGCGATTGGTTCAATAAATTGGTGACGGTGCAGGGTGTGGGGCCGAAATTGGCGATGGCGGTGCTGTCCGCGCTGGCGCCGGATGCGCTGGTCGCCGCCCTGGCCGGCGGCGATGCGGCAGCGCTGCGGCGTGTGTCCGGGGTGGGGCCGAATTTGGCCAAGCGATTGGTCACCGAATTGGGCGCGTTTGCCGCCGCGCGCGGATTGGCGGCGCCGACCCGCGCTGCGTCATCCGCAAACCCGGCGCCCATGATGGGTGTGGGCGGTGAGGCGTTATCGGCCTTAGTGAATTTGGGCTATCGGCGGGCCGAGGCGGAACCCGCGATTTTCGCCGCCGTGGCTGAGGCCGGTGCCGGAGCGGGGTTGGACGCGATTATTCGTGAGGCGCTGCGGCGCTTGGCCCGATGAGCGGGTTTGACGAGGCCGAACGGCTGGTCTCGCCGCGCGCGGAGGAGGCGGACGCGCCAGATGTCGCGCTGCGCCCGCAAAATTTGGAGGCATTCATTGGCCAGCAGGTCAGCCGGGAAAATCTGGCGATTTTTATCGAAGCCGCGCGCAGCCGGGGCGAGGCGCTCGATCATGTGTTGCTGCATGGGCCGCCGGGTTTGGGCAAAACCACCTTGGCGCAGATTGTGGCGAAGGAATTGGGGGTCGGGTTTCGGGCAACCTCCGGGCCGATTTTGCAGCGTGCGGGCGATTTGGCCGGGATTTTGACCAATTTACAGCCATTCGATGTGCTGTTCATCGATGAAATTCACCGGCTACAACCAGCCATTGAGGAAATTCTCTATCCGGCGATGGAGGATTTCGTGCTCGATTTGATTATCGGCACCGGGCCGGGCGCACGCTCAATGCGGATTGATTTGCCGCGCTTTACCCTGGTGGGTGCCACCACCCGCTCAGGCCTGTTGGCCAAGCCGCTGCTTGATCGGTTCGGGATTCCGATCCGGCTGATTTTTTACACGCCGGCGGAGCTGACCTTGATTGTGACCCGGGCCGCAACCTTGCTGGGGATGAATTTGACCGCCGAGGCGGCGCAGGAAATCGCCAAACGCTCGCGCGGCACGCCGCGCATTGCCGGGCGATTGACGCGGCGAATTCGCGATTTTGCCACGGTGCAGGGTCAGAGCGTGATTGATCGCGCTGCAGTGGATGCGGCATTGAACCGGCTCGATGTTGATCGGCGTGGCTTGGATGCGATGGATCGGCGCTATTTGCGGCGCATCGCCGAGCATCACCAGGGCGGGCCGGTTGGGGTGGAGACGCTGGCGGCGGCGCTCTCGGAGCCGCGCGATACGCTCGAAGACGTGATTGAGCCGTTTTTGATGCAGGAAGGATTTTTGATCCGCACGGCGCGCGGGCGGATGCTGGGGCGCGATGGCTGGGTGCATTTGGGGTTGATGCCGCCTTCTGCCCTGCCCGAGCAGGGCGATTTACCGCTTGATCCGGCCTGATGGTCATCCAAGGGATTGATTTTCGATGAATTCTCCGCAAGACGCCGAACCCGTCGCGGCGGTGCATCAGCATCATCTGCGCATCTATTTCGAGGATACCGACGCGGGAGGCATTGTTTATCATGCCAATTATCTGCGTTACGCCGAGCGCGGGCGCTCTGAAGCCTTGCGTGCGCTGGGGATGCCCCATGCCGAGATGATGCGACGGCATCAGCGCATGTTCGTGGTGCGGCGCGCAAAAATCGACTATGAGCGGCCCGCGCGACTCGATGATCGCTTGATTGTCGAGACTCGCACGCTGTCCTTAACGGGTGCAAGCGTCACGCTCGATCAGGCGATCAAGCGGGCGGATGGGGTTTTGCTCGTGCGGATCGCGTTATTATTGGCGTGTGTGGGTGTCGCGGATGGGCGGGCGGCGCGGTTGCCGGCTGATATGCGGGCGGCGCTTGAGAAAATGCGACAAGCCGGTGATCCTGATCGGGGATTGGCGGTGCGACATATAGCGGGCGGCGCTGCTGCTCTGGAAGGGTTTTGAGCGTGAATCAGGCGGTGAGTAGTACGGGGTTGGCGGCGCCGGGATCGAGCCTGTCATTGGTGGGGCTGTTTTTGCATGCCGGGCTGGTGGTGCAATTGGTGATCTTTTTGCTGCTGGCCGCCAGCATTTGGGTGTGGGCGATCATTATCGAAAAAATCATTACGCTCCGCCGGATCAATCGGGACGCCGATGCGTTCGAGGATAAATTCTGGTCCGGGCGCAGCCTTGAGGAATTGTATGATGCTGAGGGAGCCGAGCCTTCGCATCCGCTGGCCGCCGTGTTTGGCGCGGCCATGGGCGAATGGCGGCGCAGCGCGCGGGTCGCGGGCGCTGATGTATCGCGCACCAGCGTCAATCAGCGAGTCGAACGGGCGATGGGGGTGACCACCATGCGCGAGATGGACCGGCTGGAGCGCCAAATGGTGTTTTTGGCCTCGGTTGGCTCGACCGCGCCGTTCATCGGGCTATTCGGCACGGTTTGGGGCATTATGCACTCATTCTCGGCGATTGCGGCGATGCATAACACCAATCTGGCCGTGGTGGCGCCAGGCATCGCCGAGGCGTTGTTTGCCACCGCGATGGGGTTGATTGCGGCGATTCCGGCGGTCTTGGCCTATAACAAGCTCTCGACCGATCTGGGCCGGTTTGCCTTCCGGCTCGAAGGGTTCGGCGCGGAATTCAGCGCGATCCTGTCGCGGCAGACCGAGGAGCGCGGGTGAATGGCAGGCGGATTTATCCCCGGCAATAATGGCCGCTCGGGTGGGCGGCGCTATAAGCCGATGGCGGAAATCAACGTCACGCCGTTGGTGGACGTGATGCTGGTGTTGTTGATCGTGTTCATGATCACGGCGCCGCTGATCACCTCGGGGGTGACGGTTAATTTGCCGAAAACCAACGCCCAGCCGGTGAATTCTGACGCCACGCCGATCACCATCACGGTGAACGCGGCCGGCAGCGTGTATTTGCAGGATTCCCAGGTGCAGCTCACGAATTTGGTCGCGACGTTGCAGCAAATCGCGAAGCACAACACCGATCGGCGGATTTTCGTGCGTGGCGACACCAGCGTGCCGTACGGGACGATGCTGAAAGTAATGGCGACCATTACCCAGGGCGGTTTTACCAAGGTGGCGCTGCTGGCCCAGCAGCCAACATCGACTGGACACTGAGCCTTGATCCGCTGGATGGCAGATGACGCGGTGACACGCCGCGTGGTGCGGGGCTGACCGATGGAGCCTCGGCTTAAACGCACGGCGATTGCCTCGGCATTGGCGCATCTCGCGATCATTTTACTGCTGGTTTTGGCGTTGCCGGAGGAAAAATTGACCGCGCCGGCCTCAACCGCTGTGGATGTGACGCTGGTGGGGCCGAACGTGCCGCAGCAAGCTTTGCATAAGGGTAAAGTGCCTGCGCCGGCCAATACGCCAACGCTGAACAAGGCGCATCTGGCCAAAAAGCAGCCCAAACCACAGCCGAATATTCCACCGCCACCACCACCGCCGCCCCCGCCGCCGACGCCGAAATCGGTGCCGAAATTACCTAAACCGCCCGCGCCGTCACCGCCGCCGCCGCCGCAAACCAAGGCGCCGGAGCCGTTGCCCAAGCCACCACCGCCGGAGCCAAAACATACGCAAAAAGCCTCGGTAACGCCGCCGAAAAAACTGCCGCTGCCCCCGAAAAAGCAGCCGCCGACGCCGGCGCAAAAGAGCCCGACCAGCCAAAAGCACGTGGTGAAAACCCCGGCGCCGATGAGCCAGTCAGTGCTGAACACGCTCGCGAAATTGCGCGCGCTGCAAAAGCAGAAAAAAGCGCCGACGGCGCGCTATAACCCGGCACAAGGCGGCGCTCCCAATGGCGGCGGCACCAAAATGAGCACCGCTAATTCAGGGCTTTCATCCGCTGATCGCAATGCCATTGCGAGCGAGGTGCAGCCTTGCTGGGGTATTGATGCCGGTTTGCCGGGCGTCTCGAAACTCTCAGTCTTGCTGCAGGTGACCACCGATCAAACCGGAACCGTGCGCGAGGCTGAAGTGGCACCCGCCGATCAAGGCAAGCTGGGGGACCCGGCCTACGCCGCGTTCGCTCAACGCGCCGTGAACGCGGTTAAGAGTTATCAATGTGCCAAACTGCCCCTGCCACCCTATATGTTGGGCGCAGTGCATACATTTATTTTCCGCTTTACGCCCTGACCCGATGACCATGAGGATCAAGATGACCTTGGACAACTTACCAAAAATATCGGTGCATCCGTATTTGGCCAATACGCTGGTCGAGCCGCTGGGTGGCCATCGCGTCGCCCGCCGGCGGTTGCTGCGCACCGGCATGGCGCTGGCGGCGAGCGGCTTGATTGTGCCGGGCCTTGCCCGTGCGCAGGCTGCGGGCGGCGCGCCGTCTGACACAATTAATGTCTCGGGCGCGCATAATGCGCCGATCCCGATTGCGATTTCCGGGTTTGGTGATGCGGCGAGCGGCGATGCGGAGTTGGGCAATGAAATCGGCTCGGTGATCACCTCGGATTTGGATCATTGCGGACTGTTTCAAACCATCGATCCAACCAGCTTTGTGCCCAACTCGATTGCGAATGGTGTGCCGGTTTGGAAAAATTGGTCGATTTTAGGCGCGCAGGCGTTGGTGACCGGCGCGGTGACCGATCAGGGCGGCGGCTCGATCCGGGTCGAATATCGGCTCTGGAGCGTGTCCGATCAAAAGCAGGTGCAAGGCACCGCCTACACGACCAGCGCGGCAAATTGGCGGCGCATCGCGCATATCGTTGCCGACGATATCTATAAGCAACTGATTGGCGAAAAAGGCTATTTCGATACGCGCGTGGCGTATATTTCGGTGGCCGGTTCGCCGACATCGCCGGTGCGACGCATGGCGATTATGGATTATGATGGTGCGAATAATCGGTTCTTGACCAATGGCCGCTGGATGGCCTTGTCGCCAGAGTTCAACCCGGTGCGCCAACAGCTCGCCTTTGTCAGTTTTGAGGATAACCGGCCCCGGGTGTTCTTGTTTGATTTGGCAACCGGGGCGCGGCAATTGGTCGGTGAGTTCGGCGCGCTCAGTTTTGGGCCGCGTTTCAGCCCGGATGGCTCCGCCTTGCTGTTCTCGGTGGCGCGCGGCAGCGGGGCGGCGATTGTGCGGCTTGATTTGGCCAGCCGCCGCCTGCAAAGCCTGACGGATGCCGATTCGATCAACGTCACCCCCTGCTATAGTCCTGATGGCAGCAAGATCGTGTTCAATTCGGATCGTGATGGGTCGCAGCAATTATTCGTGATGGGGGCTGATGGCTCGGGCGTGCAGCGCATTTCCTTTGGCAGCGGGCGCTATGCCGAGCCGGATTGGTCACCCAAGGGCGATATGATTGCCTTTACCCGATTGACCTCGGGCGGGTTTGGCATTGGTGTGATGAAGCCGGATGGCTCGGGCGAACGGCTGTTATCGCAGGGTTATTTGGAGGAGTCGGCCAGCTTCTGCCCGAATGGCCGCGTGATTATGTTCTACCGGCAAACCCCCCTGCATTACGGCAATGTTTCGCATTTGGTGACGATTGGCGCCGACGGGTTCAATGAGCGGATTACACCGACGCCGACCAATGCCACCGATCCCTCCTGGTCACCCCTGCTCTCCTGATCCGGGCGGGCTGCGTGCGCTACGCGCTCTATTATGCGCCGGAGCGCGATGATCCCCTCTGGCAAGCAGGAACGCGCTGGTTGGGCCGCGATCCAGAGGCCGGGTGCGACTTGGAGCCGCCGCCGGTGCCCGACATCATCGCGCGCACGGCGGCGGCCCGGCGTTATGGATTTCACGCCACCCTCAAAGCGCCGTTCGCCCTGGCAACGAGCGAGGCGGCGTTGCTCGATACCATCGCCGGGTTGGCAGCGCGGCTTCGCCCATGCGCGCTGCAGCACTTGGCGGTGATGCGGCTGGAGGGGTTCATTGCCCTTGGTGCAACGGGGGATGCCGGGGCCTTGCGTTGCCTTGCTGCGCGCTGGGTGATCGGGCTGGACCAGCACCGGGCACCACTGCAGCCTCAGGACCGCGAGCGACGGATTGCGGGGCAGGACCCGCGCGGTATTTTTTATCTGGATCGCTACGGATATCCGCAGGTCATGGAGCGGTTTCAGTTTCACCTGACCTTGAGCGACCGATTAGCGTCGGCGGCGCTGTTTGATGCGGCGCGGGATTATTTTGCTCCGAGTTTAGCGATGACGCGGACAATTCGAACCGTCGCGCTATTTCGCGAGGATGCGCCGGGCGCGGATTTGCGCCTGATCGCGCGGTTTGCCTTGGGCGGTGGGACAGCGCGCTGAGCTCTTGCTGACAAGGCGGTTCTGCGGTCCATTGTCGGCTGGAGGCCAGAATGGATCAGGTGAGTGCAATGATGAGCGCACCGCCGCATCGGCGCGAGCGCGGCGATTGGCGGATTGGGATTATCGGGGCGGGGTTTGGCGGTGTGGGTGCGGCAATCTCGCTGCGCCAGGCGGGGTTCACCGATGTTACGATCCTCGAAGCGGCGGATGCGCCGGGCGGCACTTGGCGAGATAATCGCTATTGGGGCGCGGCCTGTGATGTGCCCGCCCATCTTTATTCATTTTCCTTCGCGCCCAATCCGGATTGGTCCGCGACGTTTGCGCCGCAACGCGAAATACTCGCGCATTTGCAGCGCACGATCCGTGATTTCGGTCTTGGCGCGCGCATTCATTATGGCTGCAAAGTCACCGCCGCAGGGTGGGATGCGGCGCGTGCGCGATGGCGCGTTGAGCTCGCGCATGGCGAGGTGCGGGAATTTGATGTGCTGATTTCGGCCATCGGTCAGTTGAGTCGTCCGAGGCGGCCCGATATTCCAGGGCTGTCGAGCTTCGCCGGTGCCGCCTTTCACACAGCGCAATGGGATGAGAGCGTGCCGCTCGCGGGAAAGCGGATTGCCTTGATCGGCTCCGCCGCGAGTGCGGTGCAGGTGGCGCCAGAATTGGCGGCGCAGGCAGCACAATTAACCGTGTTTCAACGCACCCCTAACTGGATTGTGCCCCGCTTTAATCGCCCGCATAGCGCGCTGGAGCGATTTTTGTTCCGGCATGTGCCCGGCGCACGGCTCGCGATGCGCGCGGCGATTTATGGAATTGTTGATTTCGCGGTGTATCGCGGATTCCGGCGCGACACGCCAGCCCATCGGCTGATGACGGCCCTCGCTGGCTGGCAACGGCGCCGACAGGTGGCCGACCCGGCGCTGCGGGCGAAATTGACCCCTGATTACCCGTTTGGCTGCAAGCGAATGCTGCTGACCGATGATTATTTGCCGATTTTCTCGCGCCCGACCGTCGCACTGGTCACCGAGGCGATTACCGCCATTGAGCCACGCGGCGTGCGCACCGCCGATGGCGTGCTGCATGAGGCCGATGTGCTGATTTACGCGACCGGGTTTGATCTGAGCGAGGCGCTGACCGCAATTGACATTATTGGGGCCGAAGGCCACCAATTACGCGCGGATTGGGCCGAGGGGGCGCAAGGATATCTCGGCACGGCGGTGCCGCATTACCCGAATTTCTTCACGATTTATGGCCCCAATACCGGGCTGGGCCACTCCTCCATTCTGTTCATGATGGAATGCCAGTTCGAGCTGATCCGGCGGGTACTGACCGAGGCCACGGCGCGCAACGCCGATCAGGTGATGGTGCGCCCCTCCGCCACAGCTCAATTCAATGAGGCGCTGCAACGTGACCTCGCTAGCATGGTGTGGTCGGCGGGTTGCCAAAGTTGGTACACGCAAGGTGGCAAGGTGACCGCGAACTGGCCCGGTTCGACCACGGCTTTTGCGCGGGCCACCAAACGCGCGCCCCTGGCCGATTTCATCTATTTAGGGCATGAGATCAACAATGGTTTAGGTTGAATTGACGAATTCACCCTAAACCAATGAAATTGATCGGCAAACGAGGATCAGAGTGTGGTTGATGATCACCAATCGCGCTCTCATGAATTTTATCACAGTCGAGACTGAAACAAGGGCAGGCTCATCATGTCAAAAGTGACGACAAGTGTGGCGATGGCGCCCCGCTCGGTTGATTTTTCCCTGAGCCTGATCGGCATTGGGTTTTTCGCCTCGGGTTTCTGTTCGCTATTATACCAAATCATTTGGACCCGGCTCGCTTTCGCGGCATTCGGCATTATTACGCCGGTGCTGTCCGTTGTTGTCTCAGTATTCATGCTGGGTCTCGGGATCGGGTCGATCTGGGGGGGACGCTGGGCCGCTGCGGCTGCGCGGCGCGGGGTTTCGCCGCTGATATTTTGGGCGGGCGCAGAGGCACTGACCGCCATCGGCGCTGTTTTGGTGCCTGCCTTGTTCAAGGCCGGGCAAGATTTTTTGCTTCGGCTGCATAGCGCGGCATCGGCGCCGTATCTGCTGATATCGGCCTTGGTGATGACCGCCGCGATGCTGCCTTGGTGCATTGCTATGGGCACGACCGTGCCAGTCGTGATGGCGCAGCTGCACCGCCGCGCAACCGATCAGAGTTTCAGCTTGCTCTATGTGGCGAACCTGACCGGGGCCTTGGTCGGCACGTTGGCGACCGCGATTGCGCTGATCGAGATTTTTGGCCTTGATGGCACCTATCGGATCGCCGCCGTGATCAATCTGCTGATTGCGGTGTTGGCGGCTATGTTAGGCTATCGATGGGCGCAAACGGCCCCTGATAACCGCTCCCGTGATGGCGCTCCCCGTGATTATGGCACGGCGATGCCCATCGAGCCGCTACAGCGGTCAGGCACGGTGCCACGGCGCGTAAAGGTGATTTTGTTTTTGACCGGGCTGTGCTGTCTCGGTTTGGAAATTTGCTGGACCCGCGATTTCACCATTGATTTGCAAACAACGATTTATGCATTTGCCGAAATTTTGGCGACCTATTTGGTCGGCACCGCGATTGGCACGCAACTCTATCGCGTTGCCACGCGGCGTGGACAAAATATCCCGCTGAACCGGCTGTTGGGGCTGGTGTTTCCAGCAGCCTTGTTGCCGGTCCTGCTCGGCGATCCGCGACTTGGCCTATCGATCGGCTTGCCGCTGATCAGCCTGTTGCCGTTCAGCATGGTGCTCGGTGCGATTACACCCTGCCTGATCGATCGGCACGCCAAGGGCGATCCGGTGCTGGCTGGCTCGCTCTATGCGTTGAATATCGCGGGGGGAATTATCGGGCCGCTGATCGCGGCGTATATTTTGCTGCCCTCTCTCAGCCTTCGCTGGGCGATGATTGTGCTGGCTCTGCCCTTGGCCGCTCTGGCGCTGCTAGAGACCGATCAGGAGGCAAAATCAGTGCGGGCTGACCGGCTGGCCCTGGCGGTTGGCGCCATGACTCTGTTGATCGCGGTGGTGGTCAGCCGGGCATATGATGATCCGGCGTTTTATCCCAAGCCGGTGCAGGTGCGGCGCGACGTTGTGGCCTCGGTGGTGGCGAGTGGGCGTGGCCGCGACGCGATGCTGACGGTGAATGCCATCCCGATCACCTCCAAGACCATCGAGACGCAGATTATGGCCGACTTGCCGATGGCGATTCAAGGTCACGCGCAGCACGTGCTTGATATCTGCTTTGGCATGGGAACGACGTTTCGAACGCTGACATTTTGGGGCGGGCATGTCACCGCGGTTGATCTTTCAGCCGCCGTGACCCGATCATTTGGATTTTTCTATCCGGATGCGGCGCGGATTCTGGCAAATCCGGATCATCGCATCGTGGTTGATGATGGGCGGCGTTTTCTCACCCGCACGCATCAGCGTTTCGATGTCATCACCATCGACCCGCCCCCGCCAATTGCCGCCGCCGGATCGAGTTTGCTGTATTCGGTGCAATTTTACGCCATTGCCAAGCGCCGGATGACGCCGAATGCGATCTTGCAACAATGGGTGCCCGCAACCAGCGGCCCGACGGTGCAATCAATTGCTCTGGCGCTGCACCGGTCATTTCCGTATGTGCAGGCCTATCGGGGATATCATCGGCGATTTGGCATCCATTTCATTGCCTCGATGCGCCCGATTTCTAAACTCACGCCAACCGATTTCGTCGCCCGGCTGCCCGCACGCGCTGCGCAAAGCATGCTGCATTGGCGCAAGCAAGGCACCACCATCAATCAGATCGCAACCCGGATCATTGATAGTCGGATTTCGTTTCGAGCCTTGCTGCCAAAGCAAGGTGCGGACATACCGGCTTTGTCCGACCAACGGCCGTTCAACGAGTATTTCCTGCTGCGGCGCGTCGGGCTCTATCCGTGATCGGTGCTGACGAAGCGCTCTAACCAGTGGATATCGTAATCGCCTTCGATGAATTTCGGGTCCTGCATGATTCGGCGATGCAGCGGCAGGGTCGTCTTGATCCCGGCGACGACGAATTCATCAAGCGCCCGGCGCATCCGCGCGATCGCTTCGGGGCGGGTGCGGCCATGAACCACCAGCTTGGCGATCAAGCTGTCATAATGCGGAGGGACCCGATAGCCCGCGTATAACGCGGAGTCGATGCGCACACCCAGCCCGCCGGGCGCGTGATACATTGAGACGAGGCCTGGGGATGGCGCGAAATTATCGGGGTCTTCTGCCGTGATCCGACATTCGATGGCGTGGCCGGAGAGCTGGATGTCGTTTTGCGTGTAGCCAAGCCGTTCGCCAGAAGCGATGCGGATTTGCTCACGCACCAGATCGACCCCGCTGACCATTTCACTCACCGGATGCTCGACTTGCAGGCGGGTATTCATCTCGATGAAGGCAAATTGGCCGTCTTGGTAGAGAAATTCCAGGGTTCCCGCGTTACGATAGCCAAATTTCTCCAAAGCCTGGGTGGCGATCCGCCCAAGATCGGCACGTTCATGCGCCGTGATACCGGGCGAGCCGGCTTCCTCCAGCAATTTCTGGTGACGCCGCTGGAGCGAACAATCGCGTTCACCCAAATGGACCACCGTGCCGAAATGATCGCCAAGCACTTGCAGTTCGACATGGCGTGGCCGATCAAGATATTTTTCGATATAGACCGCGTTGTTACCAAAGGCGGCGGCGGCTTCGGCGCGCGCGAGCGAAAAGGCTTCTTCGAGGCCCGCCTCGTCATACGCGACTTTCATCCCGCGCCCGCCACCACCGGCGGCGGCCTTGATCAGCACCGGATAGCGGATGGCCTGCGCAACCTCGATGGCTGCAGCAATGTCGGGCACTTCGCCTGCGGAGCCGGGCACCAGCGGCACGCCCAGGGCGGCCATGGTGGATTTTGCGGTGATTTTATCGCCCATGGTGCGAATTTGTGCGGCGGTGGGACCGATGAAGGTTAGACCATGCGCCTCGACCATTTCGGCAAAATCAGCATTTTCGGAGAGAAAACCGTAGCCCGGATGGATCGCCTCGGCGCCGGTGATCAGCGCCGCCGAGAGAATCGCCGGCATGTTCAAATATGAATCACGGGCGGAGGCCGGGCCGATGCACATGCTTTCATCCGCGAGGCGCACATGCATCGCCTCGGCATCGGCGGTAGAATGCACGGCAACGGTGGCGATGCCCATTTCAGCGCAGGCGCGCAACACCCGGAGGGCGATTTCGCCGCGATTGGCAATCAGGATTTTTGAGAACACGGGCTTATTCCAGGATCACAAGGGGCTCGTCATATTCGACCGGCTGCCCGGCTGTGATCAGGATGCGGGTGATGGTGCCCGCACGCGGGGCCTTGATTTGGTTAAAGGTTTTCATTGCCTCGATCAGCAACAAGGTCTGACCCGCACTGACCGTCTGGCCAACGGCGATAAAGGGCGCAGCACCGGGTTCCGGGGCGAGATACGCGACGCCGACCATCGGTGATTTCACCGCACCGGGATGCCGGGCCGGATCAGCGGCATCCGGGCTGCTCGCAGCGGCACTGGCGGCGGGCGCACCGCTCATCGCTGGCATCGACGCTTCCGGCGCGGCTTGCACCATGATCGGCGCGGGTGCCTGCGCTTGGACCAGGGTGCGCGCCAAGCGCAGGCGCCGATCCCCCTCTTCGAGTTCGATTTCGGTGAGGCCGCTATCGATCAGCAGCGTCGCAAGGGCGCGTAGCGCATCAGGATCGAAGGTGAGGCTCATGATTCTTGCTCCACGATTTCGGCGATAGCGTCGAGGGCGAGTCGGTATCCGGCGAAGCCAAAGCCGCAAATGACGCCGCGCGCGGCAACCGACACATAGGAATGATGGCGAAAACTCTCGCGTTGATGGATATTGGAGAGATGGACCTCAACCACCGGTAGATCAACCGCGGCCAGTGCGTCCATCAGGGCGATTGACGTGTGCGAATAGCCAGCCGGGTTGATCACGATGCCGGCGGCGCGGCCACGGCATTCATGGACCCAGCTGATCAGCTCACCCTCGCTGTTGGTTTGACGAAAATCGATGGCGATCCCCAACCGCTCGGCGGCCTCGGCGCAAACGGCTTCAAGGTCATCCAGCGTTTGAATGCCATAGATTTCCGGCTCGCGCAGGCCGAGCAGGTTCAGATTGGGGCCGTTGAAAACGGCGATCAAAGGTGCGGTCATGCAGGGGCGCCTAGCACAGCGGGGCGATCCGTCAAACCGGGCTCGGTTCGAGCGGCGCTTTGCCGGTGGCCGAATCGAGGATGTAGGTGGGCAACGCAATGCCAGACAGCGTGCCGCGTAGGGCAGCAATCAGCGCGCGACCTTCGGCGATGGGCACATGAAACCGTGCCGTGCCCGGCGCGGGATCGAGCTGGTGCAGATAATAAGGTTTGACGCGTGCAGACAACATCGCGGTGAACAAAGCGCGGAGCGCTTCGGCGCTGTCATTCACGCCGCGCAGGAGCACCGATTGACCGAGCACCGGAATAGCCTGGCGCTGCAACCGGCGCAGTGCTGCGACGCCGACGGTGGTGAATTCACGGGCGTGATTGGCGTGCAGCACCACGAACAGCGGCTTGGCACTATCAAGCGTTTCGGCCAGCGCATCGGTCACCCGCTCAGGTGTCGCAAGCGGGATGCGGGTATGAATGCGCAGCCGTTCGATGTGCGGAATCGCACATAGCCGTTCAAGCAAGCGTGCGATCCGGCGATCGGAGAGCAAAAGCGGGTCGCCGCCGGTGAGAATGACTTCCTTGATCGCCGGGTGATCGGCCAGCCAAGCAAACGCGGCATCGAGTTCGGCTGAGGTCAGCAACCCTCCATCGGGGCCGACATGGGTGCGGCGAAAGCAGAACCGGCAATAAACCGGGCATGCGAGCGTGGGCTTGAGCAAAGCCCGGTCGGGGTAGCGGTGAACGATACCCTTGATCGGCGATAGCGCGTCATCGCCAATCGGGTCCGCACTTTCATGCGGCTCGGTGCGACATTCATCGGGATCGGGGATGAATTGGCGTCCGATCGGATCGGAAGGTGTTGCGATCAATGCGGCGAATTGCGGCGGGATGGCCGTCGCGTAGCGCGCGGCGACGCGGTTGAGCGCGTCGCGCTGATCGGCGGGCGCAAAACCGGCTTGGATCAGCGCATCGGCGGTGCGCAGGGTTCGTTTGGACATCGGGAGGTGCTATCGTGCGGCGGATGAGCCGACAAGACCCGCACCAGCCTGATTTGACCCAGCCTGCGATCACAACGATGGCTTGGGCGCCCGACCGTCTGGCCGCGCGCCGGGGTTATTTGCAGCGCCGGGATTTGCTGCGTGAGGCAACGCGGGCGTTTTTCCGGGCGCGTGGCTATTGCGAGGTGGAAACGCCTTATGCGGTCACCGCACCGGGCGAGGAAGTGTTTCTCTCGGCATTCGCGACCGAGCGCGTGGCAACCGATGGATCGCGCACAAAGCTTTGGCTGCATACCAGCCCCGAATTCGCGATGAAGAAATTACTGGCCGGTGGGGCAGGACCGATTTTCCAACTGGCCCGAGTGTGGCGCAATGGCGAAGGGTCGGACACGCATGCGGCAGAATTCACCATGCTTGAGTGGTATCGCACCGAAGCCGATATGGACGCTTTGATGGACGAGGCGATCAGCTTGCTGCGCGCTGTGTTGCCGCCGGAAGTGACCTGCCGTGGTGTGACCACCCGATTGGATCAGGTTGAGCGGATCAGCGTTGCGGAGGCGTTTTCGCGCTATCTCGGCGTCGATGTGCTGGCGAGTATCGGCGATGCCGCGCAGTTGGCCGCGGATGCGAAGGTGAAGCTGCGCACGGGCGAGGCATGGGATGATTTGTTTTTTCGGCTGATGTTGGGCTCGATTGAGCCGCATTTGGGGCGCGCTCATCCAAGCTTGATCACCGATTGGCCCGCCCCGTTGGCCGCTTTGGCGCAACGCCATCCGCATGATGGGCGCATGGCGCAACGTTTTGAGCTATATGTATGCGGGATCGAGCTGGCGAATGGCTTTGTTGAGCTGACCGATGCCAACGAACAGCGCGCCCGCTTTATTGCGGACCGCACTCGGCGGCATCAGATGAACGGGCATGATGATTGGCCGCTTGATGAAGAATTCATCAAAGCGGTTGCGGATTTGCCTCCCTGCGCGGGCATCGCGATGGGATTTGACCGGCTGGCCATGATTGCTAGTGATGCGCCCCGGATCACAGATGTGTTATGGCTCTGACATATTGGCGAAACATCACCAGAGTATACTTATCAATTCAAGGAGGGTACCATGAGACGAATTTTGCTCGCGATGCCGGCCGTCGCTCTCGGTCTGGCCGGATGTGCAGTTGGTCCGACCCATGCGGAAAAAATGTCCGCGCTCGTTGGTCAACCAACATCAGTGCTGGTGGCCCGATTGGGCGTGCCTAATCGGCGAATCACAGTCGGTGGCGTCACTTACTTTGCGTATGTGAAGCATCGAGTATCATACACATCCGGCTCCTACGGGGTTGGCCCCATCTATTATGCCTATTACGGCCCGTTCATCGGTGGTGGTTTCCCGCCCGAATATAACAGTGAAAGCTGCACCACGACCTTTGCCATCGAAGGCAAGCTGGTGCGATCTTTCACGCTCCGCGGCAATGATTGCAACTGATAATTGACTGACGGCGGCGCCACCATACCACGGCGCCGCGCCTTATCCGGTTTTATTGACGCTTTGAACCGCCGTAAATGGCACGGACAGGGCGCCGAGACTGAGCGACAGGGCGTTATTTGAGCTGGTGACACCCGTGGCCGTACCGGTGACGGTAAACGGCAAAGCGGATGTTGAGCCATCCGGGTTCGCTCCGATCACGGCGACGCTATAGGCGCCATCAGGCATTGTCGCGCCAGTGCTATTTTGACCATTCCAGGTCCAGCTATTCGCCCCTTGCTGCGCATTGATGCTGGTGTTGAGAATTTGTTGGCCGGCGGCATTGTAAATGGCAATGTCGGCAGGTTCGGCTGCGGGCGCAGTGAAGGTGAGTTGCCCTTTACCGTTTTGCAGCGGAATTTGACTAGATTGAGCGGTTACCGTGCTCCCGAGCATCGAACTGGCTTGGGTCAGGTCGCCGGCCTGGGTCAGTTGAATCAGTTGGCCCAGGCTGGAATTGGTGTTGATTTGCTGTTCCACCTGCGAGAATTGCACCAGTTCGGACGTGAATTGGTTGGAATCCAGTGGGCTGGTTGGATCTTGATTTTGTAATTGCGTCATCAGCAAATTCAAAAAACTATTAAAATTTGTGCTAAGCGAACCCAGCGCATTCGCGCCGGTGCTGGATGATGTAGCGGATGACCCGGATGCGCCACTGACGCTGGTAGCCGTATTACTGATACTGAACGCTGCGTTATTGGCAGCCGCGGCGAGCTGGCTTTGTTGATTGGCGACGGCGGCAATGGTCATGGTGATACCCTGCAGATTGAGCTATTACGCTGTGACATCTAATCCAAATTTCTTTAGATTTGATGAATGAATCGATGAAATCCCCGAGTCGGCCCCGATTGCAACGCCAGACAAAGTTGCAGTGCGCGATGCAAACGGCATAGGCTCGCTTGGCCGATCACCAAAGGATTGGCCCGCATTTTGTTGTCCCATGCTTTGCTCACCCGCGCTCTGGTGGCCACCGGCCCCCTGCCCTGTCGACAAAGCTTCCGATGGATGATGCGCCGCACCCGAATTAGGGAAGCTGGGACTGGTCGATTGCGCGATCGGCGTGATCGCAACCCCGGCATGGGACGCGAGTTGAAAGCTGATCGCCGATTCGTGGGCGGTGATCCCCGCTTGGGCCAGCGCTTGAGTGATACCAGCATGGTCATTACGCAGCGCCGACAAGGTGACCGGATCGAC
>JAKBBY010000038.1 GCA_021808315.1 Pseudomonadota bacterium
CGGCATTTTCTGTCTCCTTATCTCCGTGCCCGCTCGGCGGGTGCGCGGTGTGCGGCCGGGCATGCCAACTGGCCCGGACTCGCGACGGGATCGCGCGGAAGCCCGGCTTTTACACAGACCGGCAGGTCGGCGCAAGCCCAGCAGGCCGACGCAAGCGCGGTGCCAGAAATCGGCCCCACGACCGAAAATGCGGCACTGGCACATTGAACACAACCGTTTAATTGATTAACATCGCAATTAAACGTCGGGGCGCAGTCACACCGCGCCGAATTCAAGCCGTGAACGCCGGGTGGATGATTTGTCGGCGACTGTTCAATTGATTGGATGATGATGAAAAAATCGCCCCCCGCAACCCCGACCCGCCGTGCCCAACGCGCTGCGACGCGACCCATTCTTGGGTTTCTCGACCGGATTGAAGATGCCCATATTGCCGGCTGGGCCTTCGACCCGATTGATCCAGCGACGCCCCTGACAATGCGCGTGATGATCGATGGCACCATCGCCGATGTGCTGACCTGCGACGTTAACCGGCCAGACGTGTCGGCACTCAACCTGCCGAGCACCAAGGTGGGCTTCGAATACGCGATCCCGGCCAAATATCAGGACGGGCTGCGCCACGTGTTGTCGCTCGCCGGGATTGACGGCGTGCCCATCCATCTGCCCGGACGTGGCGGCATTATTCTCCCCGAATTGCATTTTTGTCTGACCCGGCAAGTCCGGATCGATGGTGTGCTGGATGGCTTGGTGGATGGTCTGCTCCAGGGCTGGGTGCTGCGCGTCGATCAACGCAGCAATGAAAAATCAGGCGGCGTGAGGATTATGGTAACGGCGCAGGGTCAGCCGATCACCGAGCTCGTCGCCGATCAATTTCGTGGCGACGTTGCCGAGGCGCTCGGCTGCGATCCGGCATGCGGCTTTTCCTTTGTGCTGCCCCCGGCGCTACGACTGGGCCGCCGGGTCAAGCTCGATTTTCACGCGATGCCTGAGCGGGTGCAGCTGCGCGGGGCGCCGATCGAGATTACTGTGCCCACATCGCAAGAACGCAGCCAGATCGCTGCGATGATTGAACGAACCGATGAGATGTTTCGGTTTGCCTATAATTTGCGCCGTGAACTGAAAGCCGCCCTGCCCACGGATCGATACTCCTTGGCCGACTATCCAAGCTGGGCCGAGCAAAATACCCCGTTGATCCTACCCCGCGCGACCCAGCGCTATGGCGCATTAGCCGGTGAGCCGCGCGTTTCCGTGCTGTGCCCGGTTTACCGCCCGGTGCTTGCCGAATTTTTGGCGGCGGTCGATTCAGTGCGGGCGCAAACCTATCCGCATTGGGAATTGATCCTGGTTGATGATGCCAGCCGCGACGATACGCTGAGCGCGACCCTCGCGGAACTGGCCAAGCTTGATCCGCGCATCCGGGTGCTCACCCAGGCGAAAAATGGTGGTATTGCTGCCGCAACCAACTTAGCGCTCGATGCGGCCCAGGGCGATTTTGTCGCGTTTTTCGATCATGACGATGTCATGATCCCCTGCGCGCTTGAGGTGATGATGCGCGCGCAGGCAGCAACCGGGGCGCGGCTGCTTTATTCCGACGAAGATAAAATCGATGCGCGCGGACGGGTGAGTGAGCCGAATTTCAAACCGGATTTCAATTATCGGTTCTTGCTCGACCTGAATTATATCTGTCATTTGGTGGTTGCCGAAACCGCCTTGGTGCGCGCAGCCGGGGGGCTTGATCCGCGCTTTGATGGTGCGCAGGATCATGATTTGCTGTTGCGCCTGACCGAGCATTTGCGGGCCGACGAGGTTCATCACGTCGCCGAAATTTTGTACCATTGGCGCATCACCGCCCAATCGACCGCAGGCGGCGCGAGCGCCAAGCCGCGCGCGGCCTTGGCCGGCGAAGTGGCGGTTGCCGAGCATTTGAAGCGCCGCCGCCTCGCCGCCAAAGTCGAACGGCGCGGGGCACTCACGTGCTACCAAACCCAGTTCACCAGCCAGGCCGACCCGGGCGTGTCGATCCTGATCCCCTACCGTAATCACATTGCGCTGACCCGCCAATGCGTCGAGGCGATCCGCAAACAGACCAGCGGCGTGAACTATGAAATCATTTTGCTGGATAATTGGTCTGACGGCGTGGATGCTGAGAAATTTGCCGTGGAGCAAGGCAACCTGCCCAATACCCAGGTTCTGAAAATCGCCGAGCCCTTCAACTATTCGGCGATTAATAATCGCGGTGTCGCGGCTGCGCGCTATCCCTATTTGCTGTTTTTGAACAATGATGTGTTCGTCAAAGACGAGAGCTGGCTGCGCACACTTTTGAACGAAGCCCTGGCCGATCCAGGTGCCGGGGCCATCGGTGCCAAATTGCTCTATCCCAATGGTACGGTGCAGCATGCCGGTGTGGTGCTGGGCGTTGGCGGCGTGGCCGACCATGCGTTTCGCGGCCTGGGCGCCGCCGAGCCCGGCTATATTGCTCACGCGATGACCGCCCGTGAGGTCGCCGCGGTCACGGCGGCCTGCATGTTAGTGCGGCGTGACGCCTTCGAACAGGTGGGCGGTTTCGATGCCGAGGCGCTGGGCGTTGCGTTCAACGATGTTGATTTATGCTTAAAGCTCCGCAAGGCCGGATATCGGATTTTATTCACGCCGGACGTGGTGTGTGAGCATCGCGAAAGTATGAGCCGGGGTGATGATCTCGGCGAGGAAAAATTGGCGCGCTTCATGTTAGAAAATGAGGTGATGCGCGTGCGCTGGGGCGATACATTGCCGTTCGACCCGTTTTATAATCGGCAATTTGCGCGCGAGGGCGGGGTTTATCGGGATTTGCGCATTATTGAGCCGGCGCAGGAAACACCCTGGCCGAAAATGCCCAAGGCCGCCGACATCATTGCCCCCGACATCATTGCCCCCGTCATGGCAGCGCGCGGCAATGTGACCCGCACGGACGAGCCTCATGCTGCAAGCGCGACGCGCACGAAGGGCAAGCGTGGATCGCGCAATGGAAGCTGACCGTATTTTAGCGACCATGCACCACCGATGACGGTCGGCGAGGCCGCGCCGCACCGGCATCTCTGCACCGATTGCGGGATTTCGCGCACCGATAATCCCAAGCGGTGCGGGCAGGCCTGCCAATTCATCAAACCCGACTATGACCGGCTGGAAACCCAAATTCATGGCCGCACCCGCGATCCGGCGCGGCCCGATGAGCTCTTTTTCGGGCCGTTTCAGCGCATGGAGCGCGCCATGCTGCAGCCCGCGCGCGCGGGCGCCCAATGGAGCGGCATCACCACCAGAATTGCCGAGAAATTGTTAGAAACCGGCCAAGTTCAAGCCGTTTTGACCATGGTGCCTGACGCGAATGATCCGTGGCGGCCCGTGCCAGCCTTGATCACCCAAGCCCGTGACATGGCGCAAGCGCGCGGCATGCGCATGGGCTACGCGCCCTTGCTCTCCTTGTTAGAACCCGCCCTGGCGCAAGGCTACCGGCGGCTCGCGGTGATCGGTATTCCGTGCCAAGTCTATGCCTTGCGCGCCCTTGAGAAATCCCTCGGATTTGAGCGGCTCTATGTGATTGGCACACCCTGTTCGGATAATACCAGCACTGAGAATTTTCATCAGTTTTTGGGCTTGTTATCGGACGCACCCGAGACCATCACCTATCTGGAATTTCGCGCTGATTACCATGTCGAGCTCCGGTTTCGCGATGGGCGGCAAAAAATCATTCCGTTTTTGCAGTTACCAATTTCCAAACTGCCGCCCGATTTTTTCCCACTCACCTGCCGCACCTGCGTCGATTACACCAATGTGCTGGCGGATATCACCATCGGGTATATGGCCGGCCAGGGCGAGCAATGGATGATCGTGCGCAATGCACGCGGCGCGGAACTGGCCGCGCTGCTGGGCGATGAGGTCAAAATCACACCATTGCAAAGTGCGGGCAAGCGGCACGGGGCAGTGAAGGGCTTCATGGTCAATACCGAACGGGCGGCGGGGGGATTGCCGCTGCGGCGGATGCCAGGGCCGTTACGTCTGATCATGGGCTGGCTGATGCCAAAGGTCGGGCCGCGCGGCTTGGAGTTTGCCCGCACGCGCGTTGAAATGAAGGCGATTGAAACGGTGCTGCATTTGCGCCGGGCAGAGCCTGCGCGGATGAAATCAATGATCCCGGCGCATATTTGGCGGCTGGTCGCACCCTATGGGCTTAGCCCCAAACCCGGCGAGCGCACACCCGGCGCCGATTAACCCCGCATCGGGCGGTTTTATTGCGCGGCAGGCGACAATACCGCACAACCGGTCGGCGCCGAGCGCAGGCGTTCACAGGCACTCAACGCTGCCGTCTGCGGCAGATCGATATAGCGGGCGCGATAGAGCCGTCCGCGCGGGGTATTCACGCTAATCACCACCGGCTTGCCTTTAATCAACATCTGCACCGCTGACAATTCGGCAACCCCTAAGGCGGCCTTGGCCTGCGAGGGGGTGTTATAAGCACCCACCTGGATCGCCCAGCCACTATGGCGCGGCGGGATCACCATGGTCGCTTGGCGCACCGGTCGGGGCAGCGGCGGCGCGGTGATCACCGGTTGCGGCGGAATATAAGGCAGCCGGGTTGCCGCCTCGGCGCTCGGGATCAAAGCAAAGCCGCCACTATGCTGAACCGGCGGCGGGGCTGAGGGCGGTGCTGCAAACGGGGTTTGCTGATCAATTTGCGGCGGCGGTGTCAGTGATGCCACCTCAATCGGCGCCGGGGCCGCAGCTGGGGCTGGGGCCGGGGCGGGTGTGCCGGATTGGTTCGGCGCGGTTTGCTGCGCGGCGGCAAGCGCCTGTTGATTAAGCTGATCGGTGGCCGATGAGGTATCGCCCGGTCGCAAGCCCGGCGGTATCGACGCAGGCAAACGGTTCATCGCGAGCTCGACATTGGGCGTACCCGCAGAATTGGGCGCCGCCGGATAGACGCCGCTAATATGCGGGGCAATCATCGCTACATATTGCCGCGTGGCGTTGGGCAGCGGCTGACGATAATCGAGATAATCATCCAGCCGCCCCGGCCCTGCATTATAGGCGGCGAGAAAGCCCGGTGAACCGTAAATTTGATACATTTCATGAATATAGGCGGTGCCTGCCATAATATTATTGTATGGATTATACGGGTCGCTACCGAGCCCGTACTGGGCGGCCATTTCACGATAGGTCGCGGGTTCCAACTGCATCAATCCCATCGCCCCGGTGGGCGAGGTGGTCAGATGGCCGCCAAGATATTCATGGCCACCGGATTCAACGCGCATGACCTGACGAATCCATTGCTGCGGCACATCAAACCGCTTTGACGCCTGCCGAATATACGGACCCCACGGGTCGCTCGGCGGGCCGGGCGGCGCATAACTGCCCGATGCGGCATCGGCATAGCGCGAGGCTTGACCGGTCGCGGATAATTTCGATGAATGGCTGGCGCAGGCTGACAAAAGCGCCAATGCCGACAATAGAGCAGCACGCTGCAACAGGCGCGCCGTGCGGCGCTTGGATCGATCAAGGACGGCGGACGCCGTGATTGCCATGGCGCAGGGTCTTCCAAACTATGCAGATCTGACGATCCGCGTTGCCATAAATTTGCTCCGGCCAAAGCCGTCAATGTTTGACACCGACGCCTAAAACGAGTTTCGGAGCAAAGTTCGTGCGAATTCTCAGCCAGTCGACGTAAGCTGTTATCTTATAGGCAAAATTATGGCAAGCATTAGTTTATCTCGCCGGGGTGCGTCGAAATTCAGCGGTCTGTGCCCGCCGATTGAGATGACCAAACCGTAAGATTGCGCTAAGCACCGTGAATGATCCAGCTTTCCCAATCCCATATCCGGGCTATCGCGCTCGGTGCTGCCGTCGGATTAGCCTCGTGCGCACGAACAATGACGCCGCCTCACTCGGCCACCGGCCCATCGGCCAATCTCTCTGCGTCTTTGATCGGGCCTAGCAAAATCCTGGCGGTTCGCCCCGTGAGCCGCGTGGGGGATGGGGGCGTATCGGGCGTTCTCTCGATGATTGGCGCGGCGGATGCGCCACGTGAAGCGGGTCAGGAAGTGATATTGCGCGATGCCCATGGCCGGGTTCTCTCTGTGCTGCGCCCGGCAGACCGCTCAGCGCCCGGGAGCCAAGGCACGCACGCGGCGAATGAAATTCCCGACAGCTAAAGGCCGGTTTGGTTGAACCGCCAAGCCGGTTCCTGTATCGCGAGATGATGGACACGCAACTTGTTAATCCTGAGCCCATCGATCCGGGTGATGACGCGCGACCCGAGGCGGTGATCGGCGCGGGAGCCAGCATCATGGCGCGTGACGATGGGCAACCGAGCGATATGCCCGCGCTGATCCAGCCCAATTCTCGGCTGGTGATCGTCGCCGGGCTTGGCATGATCGGGCGGTTGCGCTTGGCGCTGACGGATCTTGCCGATACGTGGCGGTTACGCCGTCTGGTCGCGACGTTGGCGTTTTTAGATATTCGGTTGCGCTATCGCGGCTCCTTGCTGGGGCCGTTTTGGCTAACCTTGTCCACCGGATTGATGGTGGGCGCGTTGGGATTTGTTTACTCGCATCTCTTCCATACCAACCTGCACACCTATTTGCCGTTTTTGTCGCTTTCGCTGGTTTTGTGGAATTTTATCAACGCCTTGGTGACGGATGGGTGCCTCGCCTACACCTCGAACGAGGCGATGATCCGCGCGGCGCGAATGCCGTTATCGCTTCATGCCGCCCGCTCGGTGGCGCGCAATGTGTTGGTGCTGGGGCATAATATTCTGGTAATTGTGGTGGTGTTCACCATCATGAATGTATGGCCGGGGCGCGTGGCCTTGATGATGCTCCCCGCCTTTGCGCTCTGGATGGTTGATGGGCTGGCTATTTCGATCCTGTTGGGTGGGTTTTGTGCGCGGTTTCGCGATGTGCCGCCGATTGTCGCGAGCGTGATGCAGATTGCTTTCTTTGTTAGCCCGATCATCTGGAGCCCGGAAATTCTGGCGCATCGCGGTATTGGCATCGTGCTGCTCAATTGGAATCCGTTTTACGCGCTGCTCGAAATCGTTCGCGCCCCGCTGCTCAACCAAATGCCAACTCTTGCCACCTGGGGATCGGCCTTGGGGTATTCCGGCGCGCTGGTGGTGATCACGGCGGTGTTTTTCACCCGCGCGCGCAGCCGCATCGCGTTTTGGATTTAGCCGATGACCCGGATCAGTGTTGAGCATCTTTCGATCGACTTCCCGCTTTATCACGGCGAGAGCCGCAGCTTGAAAAAAACCGTGTTCGCTGCCGCCGCCGGGCGCCGGTTGGGCCAGGATGGGCGCAAGCGGCTGGTGGTGCAGGCGGTGCGCGATGTCGATTTCGAACTGCATAGCGGGGACCGGCTCGGGTTGATCGGCGCCAATGGCGCGGGCAAATCCACGTTGCTGCGCACGCTTGCCGGGATTTACGAGCCAAGTGGTGGGCGCATCACGATTGAGGGCGCTTTATCGGCGCTCCTCGATGCCTCCCAAGGGATGAATCCCGACCTGACCGGGCGGGAAAATATCCGGCTGCGCGGCCTCTATAGCGGGCTGCGCCCCCAGCAGATCGAGCAATTGGAACAAGACGTCGCGCAATTTGCCGAGCTTGATGATTTCATCAATCTGCCGGTGCGCATCTATTCCTCCGGCATGGTCGTGCGGCTCGGTTTTGCGCTGGCCACCGCAATCCGGCCCCAGATTTTGCTGATGGATGAGTGGATTTTGGCCGGTGACGCTGCCTTCATGGGCCGGGCGCGGGCGCGATTGGAATCAATGGTGCAGGGTGCCGAAATCCTGGTGCTCTCAACCCATGCGCCCGATGTGGTGATGCAATGGTGCAATCGGGTCATTTGGCTCGAAGGAGGCCGCGTGCGCGCCGATGGCACGCCGCACGACATTTTGCAGCAATATTTGCCGAGCGACCAATTCGCCCAGGCGGCGACGGCCCTTGCCGCGCGCACCAAGCGCGCGGCCGACGGCATAGCCAATCAGCAAGCCGCATGACCGGCTGGGCACGCCCGACGCCATTTGCAACAATCTGAAACATCAATATTTTATATTATCAACGGCTTGCGACGAAATAATCAGAAATATTCATTGACTTTCCGTTGCCATAATTCCCGACTAGTGTGCGCTGCAACGAGATATGGGGTTGTGCGGCAATGTGGCGTGAACGGGATCAGATGATGAGAAGCCAAAGCCTGCCGGCGATGCGCGGTTATCGCCGCGGGATCGCGCGGCCGATTGGTTGCGAGGGGATTGGTCTGCATTCGGGCACGCCGGTCTCGATGCGGTTTGTGCCAAACGAAACCGGCTCCGGCATCGTGTTTCACCGCACCGATATCGGGGTGAGCATTCCCGCACGCTATGATTATGTGGTCGAAACTCAGCTCAGCACCACCATCGGGATCGGCGAACATCGGATCGGGTTGGTTGAGCATGTGATGGCCGCGTTGGCCGGGCTTGGCATTGATGATGTGCGGGTTGAGGTCAACGGGCCAGAACTACCGATCCTGGATGGATCCGCCGCCGAATTTGCGTTTTTGCTGACATGTGCTGGCATCATCGAAAGTGATATGCCGCGTTCAACGCTCGATGTGCTCCGCCCGGTGCGGGTGATCGATGGCAATGTGATGGCGGAACTGCATCCGGTCAACGCTGGCGAGCCACGTTTTCCGATGGCGCTCACGATCGATTTTGCTGATGCTGCCATTGGCCGTCAGCATTTGGCGCTGACGATGGATGCTGAACAATTCCGCCATGAACTCGCGCCGGCCCGCACTTTTACCCTCGCCGCCGAAATCAAGGCGTTGCGGGCGGCAGGGTTGGCGCAAGGCGGCAGCCTCGCCAACGCCATCGTGGTTGAGGCCGGGCGGGTGGTTAATCCGGAAGGGTTGCGCTGGCCGGATGAATTCGTGCGCCATAAAATGCTCGATGTGGTGGGTGATTTGGCCTTGGCGGGCGCGCCGATCCGGGGCCGTTTCATTGGCGAGCGAACCGGCCACCGGATGAATAATCGGCTGCTGCGCGCTTTGTTTGCCGATGCCAGTAACTACCGCATGGTCACGTCGGCGCCGGTTTTAGCAGCCGTGGCCTAGCATCATGGCGGCGGCGCAACCAAACTCGGCCACTACGTAGTTTCCGAGCCTGTTTTCAGTTTTTCTGGGCACGAAATATCTCCCTTGAGCGGCGCCAGATCAGGGCGGCGCGTTTGTTCATGGGAGATCGGCGATGTCACTTATCATTATTATTATTTTGGTTATTCTGATTTTTGGCGGCGGTGGTGGCTATTATGGCTATAATCGCTATGGCGGGCGCGGGTTGGGTGGCGTTCTTGGCTTGGTATTATTGGTATTGCTGGTTCTCTGGCTGACCGGACATCTTGGTTATTCTGGCCGGTAAGTGCGATTTTAGCGGATGAGCCGCTCATCGGTTTGTCTCGGATCTGCGGATTCGGGACAAACCGAGATTGCACAAACCAAGATTATACAAGCTCAGCATCCGCGTTTCTTCCCCACACAGAATTTCTTATCCGCAGAGGCGCTTGACCAAATCTGAATTCACCTCGATCTAATGGTGATGTTTTCAGCATTCGAGCGCCTAATCAACCCCACAGCGCGTCCGCCGCACGGACCCTTGCCGCATGTGGGCGAAGACCGGGCTCTGCTCCGGTTTTACCTCAATTTTTTGCGACAAATTCCCTGGTTGGTCGCTGGATTATTTCTCTCGGGGATTCTGGTCGCCCTGCTTGATCTGACCATTCCGCTGTTCATCGGCCGTGTGACCGCGCTGCTGTCGCACGAGTCGCCGCAAACATTGCTGGCCGATCATTGGCGCGGCTTTGCCGCCATGGCCGCGATTTTGCTCATTGGCCGCCCCGGCGCGCGATTGCTGCAGGATTTGATTACCAACCAATCGCTCGCCGCCGGGTTCAGCAATCTGATCCGCTGGCAGAATCATTTTCATCTGGTTCGGCAAAGTTGGAGTTTTTTCCAAAATGATTTTGCCGGGCGCATCGCTAACCGGGTGATGCAAACCGGCCCGGCTCTGCGCGAAAGCATGGTCTCGGCCACCAATGCGGTGTGGTATATCGCGGTTTATGGTTCAGTCGCGACGGTGGTGCTGGGCCGTGCCGATTGGCGTTTGGCGGTGCCGATTTTGCTTTGGTTCATCGCCTATGCGGCACTCATGATCTATTCGGTGCCTCGCCTGCGCGACCGCTCAAAGGCGGTGTCTGAAGCACGCTCGGCCCTCACCGGGCGTATCGTCGATAGCTACACCAACATCCTCACCGTCAAACTTTTCGCCCGCGCCGCCGATGAAGATGCGTTCGTGCAGGATACGATTGAGCGCCACACCGAAAAATTCCGCAGCCAAATGCGCATGGTCACCGGCTGGATTTTCTCGCTCACCGCCCTCAACGCGGCGATGGTGACCGCAACCGGTGCTGTCGCTATCGGGCTCTGGGTGCATCGCGCCATCGGGCTGGGTGCCGTGGCCACCGCACTGCCGATGGCCTGGAATATTGCCAATATGTCCGGCTGGATTTCCCATAATATCTCGATGATTTTTGAAAATGTCGGGGTCGTGCAGGATGGCATGCGCTCGATTGCGCAGCCGCGCCAGATGGGTGACGCGCCTGACGCGGTGCCCTTCATCTTCAAAGCGGGACGTATCCGCTTCGACCATGTGAGCTTTGATTATGACCGTGACCGGCCAGAAGGTGCGCGCGGCGGCGTGCTGCATGAGCTGAGCCTGGAGATCCAGCCGGGCGAGCGCGTTGGGCTGGTTGGCCGCTCAGGTGCAGGCAAATCCACCCTGGTCAATCTGTTGCTCCGCTTTTTCGACCCCGCGACGGGGCGCATCACCATCGATGATCAAGACATCAAAGGCTTGACCCAGGAAAGTCTGCGCGCCGCTATCGGCATGGTAACTCAGGATACATCACTCCTGCATCGCTCGATTACCGAAAATATTCGCTATGGTCGCCCTGAAGCCTCGATGCAGGATGTGATCAACGCCGCGCGCGAAGCGCATGCGTTGGAGTTCATTGAAGGTTTGGAGGATTGGGACCAGCGGCGCGGCTTTGATGCGCATGTCGGCGAACGCGGCGTCAAACTGTCCGGCGGGCAGCGCCAACGCATCGCGATTGCGCGGGTGATCTTAAAGGACGCGCCGATTTTGGTGCTGGACGAAGCGACCTCGGCTTTGGATTCCGAGGTCGAAGCCGCCATTCAGGAGCAACTCACCGGGCTCATGGAAGGCCGCACCGTCATTGCCATTGCACACCGGCTTTCAACCCTCGCCCGGATGGACCGGGTGGTGGTGCTGGATGCCGGGCGCATCGTTGAGCAGGGCACGCATGACGCCTTACTGGCGCGCGGCGGGCTGTATGCCAGCCTGTGGCAGCGCCAATCCGGCGCCATGCGGCTCGATGCCTGATCTGACGTTCTGAACGATGTTCAGTTTTTCGACATCGAGTAGGTATTGATCCCAAAGAGCCGATAGGCCGGGCAGAAGCGGAACGCCGCCGTCGCCAACGGCACCACACCAAGCCAACCCCATGGCGTATGCGGGCCGACAAAAACCAGCGAGATCAGCACCAAACCAAACACAACGCGCAAACCGCGATCGATATTGCCAACATTCATGACGAAACTCCTTTCGAGTTGGGCGCATTATGGGCCGTTCGCCCCGCTTTGTCGGTGACTATGTCACACAACACCCCGCGCCCGCCGTTCCAGCCCGGCGCGATCCAGAATGGTCACCTGACCCCGCGCCAACGCGACGAGACCTTGCCGCGCAAAATCCTCCAACGCCCGGCTGACCACCTCTCGCGCCGAGCCAATCGCCATAGCCAGGGCGCGGTGGGTGATGATGACCTGCGCGGATGATCCCGCCGCCTGCAAAACCGCTGTCGCGAGGCGAACCGGCAACGGTATATCGGCCAACGCCTCGATCCGCTGCATCAGGGCCATCAGCCGCGCCGTGCAGCCCGCCAGCACAAAGCGGCGAAACGGCGCGGACTGCGCCATCACCCGATCAAACGCCGACGCTGGCAGCAGCAACGCCTCAACCGGCCTGACCACGCTGCCTTGCGCCGCATAAGCCTCGGCACCCAACAGGCAGGAGGTGCTCATCACGCAGGTCTCGCCGGGCGTGATTTCGTAGAGCAAAATATCGCGCCCGGCCTGGGTGGTCAGGTCCACCCGGACTGCCCCTGCGAGCAAGATCGGAAAAAACTGGCACGCATCGCCGGGCCGAAACAACACATGGCCGCGCTCCAGCGAAACCTTCATCGCCCCTGCCGCGCGCACCGGCTCGATCACGTCATTCAGTGCCATTTTTGCTCCTTCATCAACGATCATAACAGGGTCGGATAGGCCTGCGCATGGGTCCTATACCATGAAACCCGTTGCACCGGCGCAGCGACGGCCCATCTCGCACGCTAGAACCCTGGGAGATCTCGCCAATGGCTCACGTGCCACTTCTGTTGCAGCCGATAGAATTTCGCGGCGTTACCGCCAAAAATCGCATCGTCGTTTCGCCAATGTGTCAATACAGCGCCATTGATGGTCTGGGTCAGGATTGGCACTTGCAAAATCTAGGAGCCAAAGCCTTTGGCGGTCCCGGCATTGTGTTCGCCGAGGCGACCCATGTGTCGCCTGACGCACGCATTACCAATGGGTGCCTGGGATTGTGGAATGATGCGCATGAGGCGTTTCTGACGCGGCTGGCCCGCCTGATTGCGCAATCAGGCGCGGTGCCGGCGATGCAAATTGCCCATGCCGGGCGCAAGGCCAGCGCTTGGGAGCCATGGCGCGGCGATGGATTTAACGCGCCTGGTGTTGATGGCGGCTGGCTGCCGGTCGCGCCCAGCGCCGTCGCATTCAGCCCGGATCGCCCGGTGCCGCACGCGCTGACGGTGAGTGACATTGCCGCCATCGCCGCAGACTTCGCCGCCAGCACCGCCCGCGCGCGGCGTGCCGGCTTCAAAATTATCGAAATCCACGCCGCACACGGCTATTTGCTGCATTCATTCCTCTCGCCCGTCAGTAATCAGCGCACCGATAATTATGGCGGCTCACTCCAGCATCGCGCCCGGCTGTTGATGGAGATTACCGATGCCGTGCGCAGCGAATGGCCCGCGGATTTGCCGCTGTTTGTCCGGCTCTCTTGTGTCGATTGGATCGAAGGCGGGTTAACGCTTGAGGATAGCGTGCAAATCGGTCAGTGGTTGCGGGCGCGCGGCGATGTCGATCTGATCGATTGCTCGTCCGGCGGGGTATCGCCCGCACAAAAAATCACCTCGATCCATCCCGGCTATCAAGTGCCGTTCGCTGAAGCGCTGCGCCATCGGGCCGGAATCGCGACCGGGGCCGTCGGCATGATCCGCACCGCCGATCATGCCGCCGAAATCATTGCGAATGGTCGCGCCGATCTGGTGTTTGTCGCCCGCGCCTTGCTGGCCGACCCCGCTTGGCCGCGCCGGGTTGCCGCTGAGCTCGGCCATCCCTTCATTGACCCGCCGCAATATTTACGGGCGACGCCTGCTTAGGCGCCGCGCCGCCGTTACACCGAAAAATACTTGGCGTGCGGATTAATCACCACAATAGCACTGGTCGATTGCTCGGGGTGGAGCTGAAACTCATCAGACAGCGACACCCCGATGCGCTCGGCATCCAAAAGCCGGAGCAAATGGCTTTGATCTTCTAATTTCGGGCACGCCGGGTAGCCAAACGAATAGCGTGAGCCGCGATAACCCTGCGAAAGCATTTTCTCCATATCGCGGTCATCTTCGCCAGCAAAACCCAACTCGGCGCGGATGCGTTTATGGGTATATTCGGCCATCGCCTCCGCCATTTCAACGGAGAGCCCGTGCAGATAAAGATAATCCTGATAGCGATTATCCGCGAACCAATCACGGGCAATTTCCGAGGCTTTTTGCCCAACCGTCACGATTTGCAGCCCAATCACATCGCGCTGATCATCCGCAATATCGCGGAAGAAATCAGCGATGCACTCGCCATCCTCGCGTGGCTGACGCGGCAGCGAAAAGCGCGCAATCTCGGTTTGACCATCTTGCTCAAACAAAATTAGATCATTGCCCTGAGCGGCGGCTTTCCAATAGCCGTAGATCGCTTGCGGCTTCAGGATCGCTTCAGCCTCGCAGAGCGCGAGCATGCGCTTCATGATCGGGCGCAATTCCTGACGCGCCCATCCCATGAAATCATCGAGCGATTTGCCCTGCTTGCGAAATCCCCATTGGAATTGGAACAAGCTGCGCTCATTGATAAACGGAATAATCGCCTTCGGTGCCGCTTCAATCATCCGCGCACCCCAGAATGGCGGCTGTGGGGTGGGTTGATCAGCCGTGAGGCGTCGGCGCCGCGCCTGGGCCGCCTGCACATCGACGGGCGCGAAGCCGCGCTGATCCGCCTGACCAAGCGTGCGGCGGGAATTGCGCGGTTTGTCTTTGCGTTTGACTTGCAGCGCCGCCAAATAATCATCAAAGCCATTGCCGGTCACCCGATCCATCAAATGCAGCCCATCGAACGCATCGCGCGCATAGGCTACGCGGCCACTGCTATACGCCGCCACACAATCTTCCTCGACATAATTGCGCGTGAGGGCGGCACCACCCAGCAAAACCGGAATATCCAAACCTTGGCGTGACATTTCTTCGAGATTTTCACGCATCACCACTGTGGATTTCACCAACAAGCCAGACATGCCAATGGCATGGGCATGATGCTCACGCACCGCCGCCACCATATCAGCCAGCGGCACTTTGATACCCAAATTAACGACGCGATAGCCATTATTGGTGAGAATTATATCGACCAGATTTTTACCAATATCATGCACATCGCCCTTCACCGTCGCGAGCACGATGGTGCCTTTCTCTTGTCCAGCGACGCGCTCCATCTTTGGCTCCAGATACGCCACCGCTGCCTTCATGGTTTCCGCCGATTGCAACACGAAAGGAAGCTGCATTTTGCCCGCCCCAAACAGCTCGCCCACCACCTTCATACCATCGAGCAAAATATTATTAATGATATCGAGCGGCGGGTGGCGGGTCAGCGCCTCATCGAGCTCATCGGTCAAACCCTTCCGATCGCCATCGATAATCCGATCTTTAAGCCGACCTTCGACCGTCTCGGCGCGGGTCTTTTTGACCGCGTCTGCCGCTTTGCGATCCGCAAACATCTCAAGCAAGCGCTGCAACGGATCATAACCTTCGCGGCGCCGGTCGAAAATCAAATCCTCCATCACCTCGACTTCGGCGGCGGGGATTAAATGCAGGGGACGGATTTTGCTCACATGCACAATCGCACCCGTCATCCCCGCACGCACCGCATGATCGAGAAACACCGAGTTCAACACCGCACGCGCTGCCGGGTTAAGGCCGAACGAGATGTTAGAAAGCCCTAGAATGATCTGAATGTCGGGAAATTTTTCCCGGATCAGTTTAATCCCCTCCAACGTCCATTGGCCCAATTTACGATCATCTTCATTGCCGGTCGCAATGGTGAAGGTGAGAGGGTCAATCAGCAAATCGCTCTGGGCAAGCCCATGCTGCGTGCAGGCAAAATCAACCAACCTTGTAGCAACGGCCAGTTTTTGCGCCGGTTCCTTCGCCATGCCCGCCTCATCAATCGTCAAGGCAATCACGGCGGCGCCGAATTTTTTTGCGAGCTTGAGGCGTTCATGGGCAATATGCTCGCCATCCTCAAAATTGATCGAGTTGATGATTGGCTTGCCGCCATGCAGCTTGAGCGCCGCTTCAATCACCGGGGTTTCGGTAGAATCAATCACCAACGGCGCATTCACCGATGAGGTGAACCGGGTAATCACCGCGTTCATCTCATGCAATTCATCACGCCCGACAAAGGCCGTGCAAATATCAAGCGCGTTCGAGGCTTCCGCCACCTGCTCGCGCCCCATGGCAACGCAGCCATCCCAATCGCCTTGCTCTTGCAATTCACGCCATTTTTTCGAACCATTGGCGTTGCAACGCTCACCAATGGAAAAATAACTATTCTCTTGCCGCAACGGTGTTGATCCATACAGGCTGGCAACGCTGGGCACCCAGATCGATTTGCGCAAAACGGGTGCAGGACGTGGTCCGCCCAAGCGCTTGAGCATCGCATCCAGCGCCTCGATATGCGGGATCGAGGTGCCGCAGCAGCCCCCCACGAGGTTAACCCCATCTTCAACGACGAAACGTTCCATCCAACTCGCAAGTTCCGGCCCGCCCAACGGATAATGGGTTTGGCCATCGACCAATTCCGGCAACCCGGCGTTGGGCTGCACCGAAATCAACCCTGGCCAGTTTTGCGCGAGATATCGCACATGCTCGGCCATTTCTTGCGGGCCGGTGGCACAATTCAGGCCAATCAACGGCACATCAAGCGCGTGGATCACCGTGGTCGCCGCCGCAATATCGGGGCCGACCAACAAGGTGCCGGTCGTTTCCACCGTCACTTGCACAAAAATCGGCGTGTCTTTGCCCAGTTCCGCGCGGGCGATTTTCGCACCATTAACCGCCGCTTTGATTTGCAACGTGTCTTGGCAGGTTTCGATCAAAATCGCATCGACGCCGCCTTCAATCAGCCCCCGGCATTGCTCGGCAAGGGCGGCTTCGAGCGGATCATAGGCAATATTGCCCAAGCTCGGCAGCTTGGTCCCCGGCCCGACCGAGCCGATCACGAAGCGATCTCGGCCATCGGCAAAGCTTTCGGCCGCCTCGCGCGCCAATTCTGCCGCGATGCGGTTGATCTCGCGGGCGCGCTCGCCCAGTTGAAATTCCTCCAGCGTAATCGGCGATCCGCCGAAGCTGTTGGTCTCGACCATATCCGCGCCCGCCGCGAAATAGCCCCGGTGAATGTCACGCACCAAATCGGGGCGTGAAAGATTCAACACTTCGGTGCAATTTTCCTTGTCCCAATAATCGCGCTCGATATCGAGCGTCAGCGCTTGCACGCGCGAGCCCATGCCGCCATCGCAGAGCAGCACGCGATTTTTCAAAACATCGAGTAAATGTGGTTTGGTCATGATAGAGAGCCATATAGGAAGACTCTGGGGAATCCAACGTGGGCGCAGAAAGGCATGGCGGAGTTGCGATGGCGGCGGATCAGCGGATTGTCATTGAGTTGGGCGGGAAGGTGCGTGCGGACGATGCGGTGCTGATCGCAGGCGATGCACCAGCCCCTATGGCCGCGGCGGTCGAGCGGTTTTCGCCGGTGGCGGCACCGGGGCATCGGCTGGGCTGTTATTGTTGTGCGCCGCGCACCCAAGCGGCCCTGGCGTTGAACCGGCTGTTCCTGGCCCGGGCGCGCGGCACAGCGCCATGGTTTAAGCGATTGATTTTT
>JAKBBY010000237.1 GCA_021808315.1 Pseudomonadota bacterium
CCAGCACCGCTGCCACCAGATCAAACGCAATCGCGCGGGTTGGATCAATCGGGGCGGGCATTATTCCATCGTGATCGGAGAAAAAGGGATGGTGGAGCTGAGGGGAATCGAACCCCTGACCTCCTCATTGCGAACGAGGCGCTCTCCCAACTGAGCTACAGCCCCATCCCTGCGCACCGCATCGCCCAACCGCGCCGCCTAGTCAAGCGCCCGCGCATTGCGCCGAGCGCGTCAGTTGGGTAACCCGGTGCCAGACAGGAGCAAAAATATGCTGTACTCGGTGTTCTGGTTCCTCAACGAGATCCTCGAACTCTTTATTTATGTGCTGATCGCCACCGCCATTTTCAGTTGGCTCGAAGCCTTCGGCGTGCTCGATTCCCGCAACCGCACCGTCTATAAAATCGGCGATGTGCTGGACCGGTTGACCAGCCCGGTGCTGGCGCCGGTGCGCCGTTTTGTGCCATCGCTCGGGGGCATCGATATCTCGTTTATTATTGTTTTTCTGCTGTGTCGGGCGCTGCAAATCTTTTTAGGTGGCCTATACGGTCATCTCGCCGCCGCTGGGATCAGTTGAGCATGACGGCACAGATCATCGATGGCCGCGCCGTCGCCGCTTCCCTGCGCGAAACGGTCGCGGCGCGTGCCAGCGCCCTGCCCTATCGCCCCGGCTTGGCCGTGGTGCTGGTTGGCGATGATCCGGCCAGTCGCGTCTATGTCCGCAATAAAGACAAGGCTGCCTTGCAAGCAGGGCTGCACGCCCGCACCATGGCGCTGCCCGCCGATACCTCGGAAGCCACGCTGTTGGCCTTGATCGACACGCTTAATCGCGATCCGCAGACGGACGGGATTTTGGTGCAGCTGCCGTTGCCCGCCCATATTCATAGCGAAACCGTGCTGCGCGCCATTGATCCGGCCAAGGACGTTGATGGGTTTCACCCCGATAATGTGGCCGCCCTCACCCTCGGCGCGCCGCGCCTCGTGCCCTGCACCCCGCGCGGCATTATGCGCCTGCTTGAACACGCGCAGATTCCGCTCCGTGGCGCCCGCGCGCTGGTGATTGGGCGCTCCAATATCGTCGGCAAGCCGGTGGCCGCCTTGCTGCTCGCGCAGAACGCGACGGTGACCATCGCCCATTCGGCCACCCGTGACGTGGCCGCTGAATGCCGCCGTGCCGAGATTATTGTCGCCGCCGTTGGCCGGCCTGAAATGGTTCGGGGCGATTGGATCGCGCCGGGCGCCACCCTGATCGATGTTGGGATCAACCGCACCGAGGCGGGAAAATTGGTCGGTGATATTGCTTACGCCGAAGCGCTGCCGATTGCGGGCGCGATCACCCCGGTTCCTGGCGGGGTCGGCCCGATGACGATTGCGTGTTTGCTCGAAAATACGCTCACCGCCGCCATCGCCCGGCGCGGTTGAGGCCGAATTTGTCGATTCACCTTAAGCCAATATTGATCTGGTGAATTCGCGCTATTGCGGTATTCTGCCTCACAAGACCGCCTTACTGACCCGCCCCGCTGAACCGATTATGACGGAGCATCACGATGAAATCACGGACTGTTAACATCTTGGCCTTTGCCGGCGGAATCGCGGTAGCGGTGGTCGGTGGGCATTTCCTGTTGCATGGCAAAGCGAAGCCCGCGAATAATGGCAATCCGCCAATTATCCACACCGCTTTTACCGCGGCGAGCCTGATGCGCCCTGGCGATCCGGTCTATGGCAATCCGAAGGCCGACGTCACGGTTGTGGATTTCTACGATATACGCTGCCCGCCTTGTCGGCGGATGAATTTGCGTTTCAACAAGCTGATGCTGACCAATCACGATTTTCGCTATGTCGCGGTCGATTATCCAATCCTCGGCAAGCCCAGCACGCTCGGCACCCGGGCGCTGTTCGCGGCAGCGCGCCAGCATAAATATCGGGCGCTGCGCCATATTTTGATGCGCCAAAAACGCAAACCCACACTCTCGCTGCTCAAGAAAGACGCGAAAAAAGTCGGCATCGATTGGGCAACGCTGAAAACCGACATGAACAGCCCCGCCATCACTGCCCGGCTGCAGGGTAATCTGGCCCGTGGTCATGATTTGGGCCTGAAATACGTGCCGAGCTGGTATATCGGCCATCAGCGGATCATTGGCTCGATCAGCTATGCCGATTTGGTGAAAACCATCGATCATGCCGAGGCCGCGCAGAAACAGGCCGATCAGGCCGCCGCCCCCAACGCGAACGCGGGCACGAACGCGGGCACGAAGGGCTGAGTTTTACCCCGGATTGGCCGGTAGTGCGCCGTAATAGGCGCTAACGGCCTTGATTTGGGCGGCACTCATGGCGCGGGCGATGGCGGGCATCACCGGCGGGTTGCCCGCGGGGCGCTTTTGTGTCTGCCAAGCCCGCAACTGGGCTGCGAGATAATCGGCGGGCTGTCCCGCCAGACGGGGAAACGCACCCTGACCCAGCCCCGCCGCGCCGTGGCAAGAAGCACAGGCGGGAACGCCCGCTGCACCACGGATTGCCAGCGCCGCGCCGACCGGATCGAGCGGTTGCGCCGCCGCCCCGCTCGCCGGTGCTGATACCGGCACCGTCAGGTCCGCGAGATAAGTCGCGAGGGCGCGGCGCTGTGCAGCATCCACCCCACTGGCCACCGCATTCATCATCACATTATCGCGCGCACCATGGCGATACGCTTTTAACTGGGCGCGAATATAGGCAGCAGGCAGCCCGGCAATCGCCGGATAGCCGCCATCCCGGCTGCCCATTTCATTCTCGCCATGGCACGAGGCGCAAATTTCGATTTGTTTAGGCGCCGCCGCTTGAGTGGCCAGCGGCAGTAAAACTGCCAGCCCAATCAGAAATCCTCGCCCTGCTTGTTTCATACCCGATCCTTGCCTAATATATTCCAATTAACGAAATCATAACGAGGTTAGCCATGACCGCTCTCACTGACCAGATCCATGTCTCCGGCTGGATCGACCCGTCCGAAATTCCCGCACTTGCCCAATCGGGTGTGCGCACCATCATCAATAATCGCCCGGATCACGAGCAGCCTGGACAGCCGCGCGCCGCTGAAGCCGCTGCCATCGCGGCGCAGCACGGTATAACCTATCATCATATTCCGGTCACCGGCGCCAGCATTACGCCTGCAGATATTGAGGCGTTTCACATTGCTTTGACCGGCCATGAGGCGCGGCACGGCGCCTCGGGCGAGGCCAAAATTCTGTGCCATTGCCGCTCGGGCGCGCGCTCGGCCAATCTTTGGGCGCTGGCTCAGATCCGCCATGCCAACGCGGACCCGGCGGACGTTGCCGCCACGG
>JAKBBY010000238.1 GCA_021808315.1 Pseudomonadota bacterium
TGCATCGGCTGGCTGGGATGATTGAGCAATTGACGATTTATCCTGAGCGGATGGCCGAGAATTTGGAGAGCCTGGGTGGGGTTGTGCATTCGGGCGAGGTTTTGCTGTTGTTAGCACGCGCCGGCATTAGCCGCGAGGATGCGTATAAAATCATCCAGCGCAACGCGATGGCGACGTGGAGCGGGTTGGGACAGCCAAACGCAAAGACATTTCGCGCGCATTTATTGGCTGATCCTGAAATTGCCGGGCGGATTACTGAAGCGCAGATTGATGCGGCGATGGATGCGCGGCTGCATTTGGCGCGGGTGGAGACGATTTTTGCGCGGGTGTTTGGCCCCGGCTGATTGCGGCGCGATGTGTTCGATTATTGTCTCTTGGCTGCCGGGCGCGCGTTGGCGGCTGCTGGTGGCGGCTAATCGCGATGAAATGCTGGAGCGGCCTTGGGATCCGCCGGGACGATTTTGGCCCGATCAAGGGGTGATGGCGGGGCGCGACCTGTTGGCTGGGGGCACATGGCTTGGGGTGAATGCTCATGGCGTGATGGCGGCGCTGCTGAACCGGGCGGGGAGTTTGGGGCCGCTGGCCGGGCGGCGCAGCCGGGGTGAATTGCCGTTGTTAGCACTGGGCGAGAGGAGTGCCGAGGCGGCTTGTGCGCGTATAGTGGCGCTCAATGCAGGCGATTATCGCAGTTTTAATATGGTGATTGCCGATGCTACCGGCGGTTTTGTGCTGCGCGGGTTAGAGGAGGGTGCGCCGGACGCGACGCCTCTCGCCGCTGGGGTGACGATGCTTACGGCTTATGAGCCGAATGATGCACGCTGCCCGCGCATTACGCGGTATCTCGCTCAATTTGAACATGCTGCGCGACCCATGCCGGGGCCTGTGGCACAGGCGGCGGAGTGGGCGGCCTGGGCTGGATTATTGGCCGATGCGGCACCGCCGCTGGAGTCCGCCATTCACATTCGACCGCGCGGCGGGTTTGGGACGGTTTGTTCGAGCTTGATTGCTCTGGCCCCAGGGGCGCGGCAATTTTTGTTCGGCGCGGGGACGCCCTTGATCTACTATGACGTATATGGCAAGGTTTCGCTCCAATCGTCATAAGGGAGGCCAAGCATGCAACGTCCGACCCATCGCTTACTCATGGCTGCTGCCGTTGGTGCAGTGCTGACTGGCCGTTGCGCGACCGCCCTCGCTGCTCCGGAGACATTGCAGCTAACGGCGGGTAACATGTTGGCGCAGACACGATCGTCGGCGATTTTGTTCGACGTGACCGGCACCTATCGGCAACTGAGCGGGACGCTGAATTTCGACCCGACAGCGAAGACCTGCGCCATTGATGTGACGTTTCAGACCCGCAGCCTCGCGCTGCCGAATGCGATTGTGCGGGCGCGGGTGATGTCAAAAAGCTTTTTGGACCCGGACAAATATCCAACGACAAGGTTCAAAGGGGCTTGCGCTGATAACGGCACCAAGCTGGTGGGGCAACTGACCATGCATGGGCAAACCCACCCCTTCACCATGGCGATTACTGATCAAATGCAGGGCCCGACGCTGGTGGGGTTTTACACCAAGGGCAAGCTCGACCGGTATCATTGGGGATTGGACGGGCAGCAAATGACCGTTGGCAAGACCATTACTGTGCTTAATGATATTTCGCTGAATGGCCAGATGCCGAAAATGCCGCACTAACGCTCGGCGTAGAGCCTTTCGATCGCGCTGGTGCAACGCTTGGTGGCCACACTGCGCCGCACTTTGAGTGTGGGTGTTAGTTCGCCGGTTTCGACCGTAAAATTTTGGTGCAGAATGGCAAAACGGCGGATTTGCGCGACCCGGGCTTGGTTTTCGTTGATCCGATCAATGCCGCGCTGAATTTCCGCACGCACCAGCGGGCTATGCGCGGCATCGTCAGGCGCCAAATTATGGGTGGTGGCAAAATTGGTTAGGGCATCACGGGAGAGCGTCACCACGGCGACCAGGAAGGGCCGCCGATCACCGACGACGATGCCATGCTCGACCAAGGGTAAGGCTTCGAGTTCGGCTTCAATGCCGGAGGGGGCGATGTTTTTGCCACCGGCGGTGATGATCAGGTCTTTTTTCCGGCCGGTGATGAAGAGGTAGCCATCATCATCAATGCGCCCGAGATCACCAGAAAGGAGCCAACCATCGACCAACGCTTCGGCTGTCGCATCGGGCCGGCCGATATAGCCGGTGAATAATTTCCGATCTCGGACCAGCACTTCACCATCATCGGCAATTTTAATTTCGGTGCCGGGAATCGCACGACCGACCGAACCAAGGCGGTTGGTGCCGGGCAAATTGCTTGTCGTGGGACCGCAAGTTTCTGATTGGCCATAGAGTTCGTACACCACTAAATCGAGGCCGGTGAGAAATTCTAATGTTTCCGCAGCAATCGGGGCCGCGCCGGAGATCAGCATGCGGGCGGCATCAAAGCCGATGGCGGCTTTGACTTTGTGATAGACGAGACGGTCGGCCAACTGATATTGCAGCCGCAGCTTTATGGTGGGCGGGATCGCTTCCCGCTCCCGGCGATGCCATTCGCGACCGATTTTTTGCGCCCAAGCCGCGATGCTGCCGGTGAGCCCGGTTGATTGGCTCAGCTTTTGTTGCAGGCCGGCGGCGAGCTTTTCCCAAACGCGTGGGACGCCGAAAAATACCGTGGGGCGCACTTCGGGCAGATGGGATGCCAAATCCTGCACCGATTGAGCGAAATAGAGCGTAAAGCCATTGGCGGCAAAGCTATGGACCGATAACATCCGCTCGGCGATATGCGCGAGCGGTAAATAAGAGATCGAGCGATCAGAGCGGGTTTGTTGAAATATTTCGCCTAACACATCGAGACATTCAGAGAGCGCGCCGTGGGAGAGGCCAACGGCTTTCGGCTGACCGGTGGTACCGGAGGTATAGATTAAGGTGCCGAGATTTTCGGCCCTGATATTTGCTAGGCGCGCTTGGCGTTCGTCATCCGGCGCATTTCGCCCTTGGTCGAGCATTTGCGACCAACTTGTCGCGGTCGGCGGTGCGTGTTCGAAGGTGACGATGCGGGTGAGTGTTTTGTTCGTTTGGAGAATTGGGCTGAGTTTATCGAGCTGTTCGGCATTTTCGACAAAGAGGATAACCGACCCGCTATCATCGAGAATAAATGCCACTTCGCTGGGGGCCGCGGTGAAGTAAATCCCGACACTGACAGCCCCAATCATCATAATGGCTAAATCAGCGATGACCCATTCACGCCGATTATAAGCGAGGATTGCTAC
>JAKBBY010000239.1 GCA_021808315.1 Pseudomonadota bacterium
CCCGACAGTGCGGCCATTGACCGGATTCTCACCGAAGACCTGATCGGCGGCCAAGTCGTCACGGAGCTGCTACTCCCCGCCGCCACGACGGAATGAGCGATCCGATTTTTGCCCCGGCCTCCGGCCAAGGCGGCGCGATCACCATCATCCGCCTGTCGGGTCATTCACTCCCGCGCATTCTCGAATCGCTCGCGGGCCGCCTGCCGCCGCCGCGCCACGCCGCTCTGCGCCGCCTGCGCCACGCGGAGCGCATGATTGATGAGGGATTACTGCTCTGGTTTCCCGCACCGCGCAGCGTGACCGGCGAAGATTATGCCGAGCTGCATGTGCATGGGGGCCGTGCCGTGCGCGCCGCCATCGCGGATGCGCTGGTCAGCCTCGGCGCACGCCCCGCCGAGCCGGGCGAATTTTCCCGCCGCGCCTTCGCCCATGGCAAGATCGACCTGCTGCAAGCCGAGGGCATCGCTGATTTGATCGACGCTGAAACCGACGCCCAGCGCCGCCTCGCGCTCGAACAATCCGCCGGTGCCACCAGCCGCGCCGTCGAGCATTGGCGCAGCACCCTGATTAACGCCATGGCACAACTCGCCGCGAGCATCGATTTTGCGGACGAAGACCTGCCGCCCGAAACCGAATTTTTGCTCCTGCAATCCATTGAGCGCCTGCGCGATGAGCTGGCCGCCGCCCTTGGTGCCAGCCACGCCGCCGAACGGCTGCGCGAGGGCTTGTCGGTGGTGATTCTCGGCCCGCCCAACGCGGGTAAATCTTCGCTCCTCAACGCCATCGCTGGATCGGACATCGCTATCGTCGCCCCCACCCCCGGCACCACCCGCGATGCGATTGCCACGAGCTTGGTTATCGCGGGGATTCCGCTCCACCTCACCGACACGGCCGGCCTGCGCGAGACCGATGACCCGATTGAGGCCGAAGGTGTGCGCCGCGCCCAGCGCCACGCTGATGAGGCGGACCTGATCTTGGCCCTGCACCCCGCTCCGGATTTTCCGCACCCGCCCGCGCTACTCAACAGGGCGATCCCCATCCTTCACATCGCGAGCAAGGCCGATCTCGCGGCGCGGACAATCCCGGCGGACTTGCTGCCGATCAGCACGCAAACGGGGGCCGGGCTTGACGCGCTGCTGGAGCGCCTGACCACCGAACTCACCCGCCTGACTGACCGCCAAGGCGCACCCGCCCTCGCCCGCCCGCGCCATGCCGCCTGCCTGCGCGACATGATCGCAGCGCTCGACCGCGCCCTCGCCGCCCCCGGATCAGAACTCCGCGCCCAAGATTTGCACGATGCCGCCACCGCCCTCGCCCGCCTGACCGGCACGATTGGCGTGGAAGATATTCTCGATCAGGTATTTCGCGCCTTTTGCATCGGCAAATGATTTTGCCGCTGATCTTATAAATTTTTTGCCCCTGTCGGTTGCTTTTGCAAAACAATCTGCTGGCGATCTAACTGATAGGCTTTGGTAAATAACCCGCGCAGCGCCGCATAATCGCTCGGCGGATACCATACCCGGTTCAACGTAAAATGCTGGGTTTCGTGCAACACGCCTTTGGTGATCTCGACTTTTTGCACAAAACGCCCGGCGCTCGTTGCAATTGTTTGGCTCTGCGGTGCCGCCAGAATTTTATATCCGGTCGGCAACGTGAGGGTGATGCTGTCATTGATGGTGCCAACAATCCGAATCACCGGAAACGCCTTGCTGGGGTGGGCCAGCATCGCGAGATACTGACCCGGTCGCGACATCGCGAACCCTTTATCCAGCCGTAACGTGACAATCGGCCCCGGCGCGAAATAATGCGGCGCCGACCAATTGGACCGGATCACGAAATTCTTGGTCAGATCATCGGGTTTCGTTGAATCAAACTGGCCGGACCCCACCAAGCCCTCCTGCGCCAACACCGCCTGCACCACCCGGGGCCGCGCCGCTGCGGGCACATGGGCCGTCAAATTGCGCATCACCCAATCATTGTAGCCCGTGGCGCTGATCACCGCCTGCCCATGCAACGTGCCAGACGCGTCAATCGTTTCCGTGGTGTCCTGCGTGTAAACGCTCGGGCCAGACGGGGTTTTCGCCATTGTTGAATGATCGCTCGCCAGGATCACCCTCCGATCCATATCACCCACCGGCAATTCGCCCGGCGCGGCAAAACCCGAAGTCGGGTCGAGGAACAGCTTATATTTCGGGACGTAAACAATGACATGATTTAGGGCGAAGAGATCTGCGAGCTTGGAAAATTTGAAGTTTTTGGTTCCGGCGTCGAGTAGCGCGGGCTCGGCGTCGATCCCTTTCGCTTTCAGCAACGCGATGAGCAGGCTCGCCGATGCTTTGCAGTCGCCATAGCGGCGTTTCACAGTATGTCCCGCCGATGTTGGGATCCAGCCTGCCAGACCCGGCTCGATCCCGACCCAGCGGATTTGCGTGGTTGCCCAATCATAGAGCGCATCGACAGCGGCGCGTCCCGTTTTATTGCCCGCAATACGGGATGCAAGGCGCTGGATGGCTGGCGTGACCGCCGATTTCTGCGCAGCGCGCGCCCAATACGCATTTCCCACCGCCTGCCAGGAGGGAAACGTGGTGGCGACGAATAACGGGCCGAACTGAAATGGCGAGACTACATCCGGGCGCGCCGGATGATAGGGGGGATTTTTCAGCGTTGCTGTGATGGTCTGGGTATCGCCCGATACGCTCTTTTGCAGCACATAGCCGCCCCGCACCGAACTAAGCAGCGTCATCGATTTCGGTGCATGAATAATCACCTGATCCAGGCCCGTGGGGGTAAAATACGGCACCGCATCATCGACAGAAAATTCGTTGGGGAAATAGGGCTGAAACCGCGTGATTTGATAGGTAATATTGAGCTTGCTGCCAATCTCGACCTTGGGAAACTCAACCGAGACAAATTTTGCATCGCTGAAAGTTGGTGCCACCGCCGCCGCAGGCGCCGTTTGGGTATGCACATCCGCCGGTTTCACCGGATAGGTTTTGCCATCCGGCGCTACCGTTTTCGCCGAAATTAGCTTGAACCGCTCCATATCCGTGCTGACTTCGGCGCGAATCTGCCCGAAATGCTGCACCCCCAATTTGGTCAGCGGCTCAATCACCTGATGCACCGTGCGGACATAATCGCCATTCGGCTGCACCGTGAAAATTTCCTGAAACGACAGGACCTTGAACGGCGCCCCGGCGACCGAGGCTGAAGGTGCCGCCGCCAGCGCCGTGCCGAACGACGCGCTGGCAACAATCAAGGCAGCAAGCG
>JAKBBY010000039.1 GCA_021808315.1 Pseudomonadota bacterium
GTTGGGTTTCCCAGAGGCGCGCGCCATCGAGGTGGAACGGGGTGTTGTGGGCGCGCGCCCAGGCGGCGATGGCGGTGAGGTCGTCCCAGCTGGGGGCGAGGAAGCCTGCGCGGCGGAGTGGCAATTCGAGGGTGATGGCGGCGAGGGGTTCGGCGATGGTATCGAGGTCGGACGGCGCGAAATGCTGGTGGTCTTTGCCGGTGCGGATGGCGGTGAGGCCGGAGAGGCGTTCGATGGCGTTGGCTTCATCGAGGGCGAGGTGGGATTTGGGGTGGAGCGCGATGGTGCGTCGCCCGGTGGTTTGGGCATGGGCGAGCAGGGCAGCTTGTTGGGCGATGATGCCTTTGGGGAACCAGAGGGCGGCTTCTTTGCCGAGCAGGGTGGCGATATGGTGTTCGAGCCGTTCGATGGCGGGGCCGGTGCTATAGGAATCGAGGGCGAGATCGAGTGCGGGGGAGGCGGCGAGGGCGTTTAGCCAATCGGCGGCGCTGCGGGGTTTTTCGAAGGAGAGAAAGCGGGTGCAGGCGCGTTTGATCGCGGCGATTTCGGCGGCGGTGGGCTGGGTCATGGCAAGAGGGTGGCGTTTTGGCGGTGAAATTCAAGGCGGGTGACGGGTGGTATCGGCGGGGGAAGAATGCGAAAGGAGCGACATGATGGAGCGGGCGGCTGATCATCCGTTGCGGGTGCTGTTGAATGATGAGGCGCATGCGCGGCCGCCGGAATCATTGGTGGCGCCGGTGCGGATTTCGTATTTGGCGTTATATTCCGAGGCGTCGTTGCGGGCGGCGCAGCGGGCGCATTTGGCGGCGTTGCTGGCGGCGTTTGGGGTTGCGGCGCCGGGGCCGGAGCGAAATCATTTCAGTGCCGATTTGGGGCCGTTTCGGCTGAAATGGGAGCTGCATTCGGAGTTTGTGCGCTATAAATTCATTGTTGCCGGGGTGGGGGATGCGGATGATCCGTTCGCCGATCCGCCGATTTTGCGCGTGCCGGCTGCGTGGCGCGCGGCGATGGTGGGGCAAGTTTTGGTGGCCTCCCACGTGGCGCTGGTGGCCATGGGCGAGGATGAGCCGGATTTCGAGGCGGTTGCTGAGCGGTGGTTTGCCGGGAACCCGTTAGTGGGGGCGATGATTGCCGGGCGGGCGGCGGTGGCGGTGATGGATTTTCGAATTCGGGCTGATGGGTTCAACCGGGTGTTGATTTTCGACCGGGGTTTGCGACCGCGCCAGGCGGGGCGGGCGGTGCAGCGTTTGGTGGAGATTGATAGCTATCGGTTGTTAGCGCAATTGACCTTGCCGATCGCGCGGCGGCTGACCGTGGTGTTAAGCGAGCACGAGCAGGAATTGGCGGAGATTACCGCGGCTTTGGTGCATGTGGAGACGGCGGATGAGCCGCGTTTGTTAGAGCGGTTGACGGCGTTGGCCGCGCAGATCGAGAGTTTGGAATCGCAGACGCAATATCGGTTCAGCGCGGCGCGGGCTTATTATGCGCTGGTGCGCCGGCGGATTGGTGAGTTGCGCGAGGAGCGGCTGCCGGCGATCCAGACATTTCATGAATTTACCGAGTTGCGGCTAGCGCCGGCGATGCAGACCTGCGAGGCGGCGGCGGCGCGCCAGGATGCGTTGTCCACGCGGGTGGCGCGGGCGACGGCGTTGTTATCGACGCGGGTGGCGATGACGCGCGAGCGTCAGGAAATGGCGGTGTTGGAATCGATGAACCGGCGGGCGGATTTGCAGCTGCGGCTGCAGACCACGGTGGAGGGGTTATCGGTGGCGGCGATTAGTTATTATATCGCGGCGTTGGTGGGTGATTTGGCGCAAGGGGCGGTTTCGGCGGGGGTGCGGGTCAATCCGGCGCTGGTGGAGGGGGCGAGCGTGCCGGTGATTGTGGCGCTGGTGGCGCTGGCGATCCGGCGAATCCATCGGCGGGTACATCGGCAGATTGCCGGGGGACGGACGAGCGAGACGGGCGGTTCGCACGGCTGATTGCGGGTTTGTAAACCATTCCTAAATCTTTTGCCGGTAAGCCTCGTGCTATGGCGCATGAGGCGGTGCGGCAAGGGGGCTGGCATGGCGCGGATGGGGCGATGGGCGTTTTTGCTCATGGTGACGATGGGGTTGGTGGGCTGTGCGACGCCGCCGCCCAAGGCGGATCGGGTGGCGTATCAATCGTTCGAGCGGGCGAATGATCCGTTGCAGCCGACCAATCGGTTGATGTATCGGGTCAGCAACAGCTTGGATCATCATGTTGTGAAGCCGGTGACGGTTACCTATATCCATGTGACGCCACCGTGGCTGCGGGCGCATTTGCAGGATTTTACCCGCAATTTGGCGGCGCCACGCGAGGTGATTGAGTTTATGGCCTCAGGCAAGCCGCGCGATGCGGGGACGATGCTGGTGCGGTTTGCGGTGAATAGCACGGTGGGGCTTGGCGGGATTTTTGATCCGGCGCGCGATTGGGGGTATCGGCGCGTTTATACGGATTTTGGGTTGGTTTTGGCCAATTATGGCGTGCCGGAGGGGCCGTATTTGTTTATTCCGTTGTCAGGGCCATCCGATGTGCGTGATGCGACGGCGATGGTGGCGGGCGGGCTGGTATCACCCTTGCCGGTGCTGCCGCGTGGTGCGGCGGGGCGGGCTTTCGGCTATGGGACGATTGCGGTTTCTTCTGCTAATCAACGCGCGGCATTGCATGGGACGATCAGCCGGATCAAGCGGACCTCGCTTGATCCTTATGCGGCGTTTCGCAGCCTATACCGGCAACGGCGGGCGGCGGAATTGCGGCGGATTGACCGGCGTGATGGGGCGACGGTGCCGGCCTGGTATCCGGCGCGGGAGCGTCGGGCGATGCAGCGGGCAGAGATTTTGGCGGTTCAGAAAGGATCGGGATATGGGTTTTAGAGGGTCGGTGCTGGCGATGATGGCGGGGCTGGGGATGGCGGGGGTGCTGGCCGGGTGCGCAACGCCGCCACCGCGCAGCAACGTCGCGGCCTACCGGGCTTATCAGCAGCAGAATGACCCGCTGAAACCGTTCAACAAGGCGTCATACCGGTTCAATAATGCGTTGGATGCCTATGCGTTAAAGCCGGTGGCGCAAGGCTATCAGGCGGTGACGACGGTGGGGATGCGCGAGCATGTGACGGATTTCATGCGTAATTTGAATGAGCCGGGTGAGCTGGTGAATTTCATGGCGGCGGGCAAGCCGCGCGACGCGGGCACGGCGCTGATGCGGTTTGTGCTCAACTCGACCGTGGGGATTGGTGGGATTTTCGATCCGGCGGGGAGTTTGGGCTATCATCATGTGCATACGGATCTGGGGTTGACGCTGGCGGGCTATGGCGTGCCGCCGGGGCCTTATTTGTATCTGCCGCTGTTTGGCCCGTCGGGCGTGCGCGATGCCACGCAGATTCCGGCTGATTTTGTGTTGACGCCGGCGGCGGCGGCGCCGCCTTCCACCGGGTTATCGGTGTTTAATTATTCGTCGGACGCGTTGAATGTGGTCAATGAGCGGGCCGGTTTGCTGGGGACGCTGAGCAATATCAAGGCGACGGCGCTTGATCCCTATGCCACATTTCGGAGTCTTTATCGCCAACATCGTGCCGCAGAGTTGAAGTCTATTCATCGTCACGATGTGCCGACCGTCCCGGCTTGGTATCCGCCCGCGCAGCGCGCGGCGATGCAGCGGGCGGTTGATCAGAAATATCAGAAAGGGTCTTGAATATGATGCGTTCACGCCGGGTTTTGTTGGGTGGTTTTGCGGTGATGCCGATGCTGGGCGCGCTCTCGGCTGGGTTGCCAGGGGTGGCGCAGGCGGCAGGCGCATCGGGGCCGGCGGCGGCGGCGTTCATTAAGAATTCCGGCGAGGCGCTGGTCGCGATTGTCAACGGGCCGGGCAGCAAGGCGGAGAAGGCCGAGAAACTGCGGACCTTGGTCAACCAGATTGTTGCGGTGGGCAAAATTGGCCGGTTCGTGCTCGGGCGGTTCGTGCGGGTGGCGACGCCGGCGCAAGTGACCGAGTATCAGAAATTATTCCACGAATTGCTCTCCTATAACATCACTACCCAGATTCGGGCTTATCAGGGCCTGACCTTCAACGTGTTGGGGTCATCGGCGGGGCCGGAGGGCGAGATGGTGTCCACGGTGATCAGCCGACCGGGGCAGGCCCCTGCCCATGTGCAATGGGTGGTGCAGACGATTGGCGGGCAGTTGAAGATTATTGACGTGGTGGTTGAGGGAACCTCGCTGCGGGTCACCGAGCGGTCGGACTATGCCAGCGTGATCGATGATCATGGCGGGCAGGTTTCGGCCTTGCTCACCGCGATGCATCAGCAATTGGCGCGGATGCGCGCCGGCTGACCGGCTGGGCGGTGATCGGGCCGATGGGGGCGGCGAGGTCTTTTGTCGCTTCGATCAGGATCGCGCCGCCCGCTTGTGGGGCAAAACGCTGGCCGAGCCGCTCGATGGAGGCGGCGTTGCGCACGCGTGGGCGGTTATGCAGCGGCGGGATGAACAAGGCGGAGCGGCGGGTTTCGACCTGAAACATCATGCTCGCGAGCAGGCGGCCTAATTGGGCGGCGGTGTATGGTTGGCCGCTGCCAAAAGGGGTGCGCTGGAGATAGGCCCAGGGTGAGACGCGATTGGGCACCACCACGATCATCCGGCCATCATGGCGCAGGACGCGCCAGAGTTCGCGCAGCAGGCGGCGGGCGGATTCGGCGTGTTCGAGCCCGTGGATCAGCACGATGCGGTCGATACAGAGATCAGCCAGTGGCAGGGTTTCGGGGTCAGCGATGCAGCGCATGGCGCCCGAGACGGGGCGCGGGGTGGCGGGCAGCGGCGGCAGGATGGTCAGGCTGCGTGCGGCGCTCGGGTGCCAGAGATTGAGATATGGTTCGGTATGGCCGAGACCGAGCAGGGTTTGGCCGGTAAGATGGGGCCAGATTTGGCGCAGTTGGGCGCGCAGCAGGTTGGCGGTGATCGCGCCGAGCGGGCTGCGGTAGAAATCATGGAAATCGGGGCCATCTGGGCTCATGACGGGACCGTATCACAAAATGGAGGATGGCATGAGCGATGATGCGACAATGATGGTGGATGGGATTGCGGTGACGCGGATTCCGATGCTGAGCGATAATTATGCGTGGTTGCTGCGCGAGGCGGCGAGCGGGGTGGTGGCAATCATCGATCCGGCAGAGGCCGCACCCGCTGAGGCGGTGATTGAGGCGCAAGGCGGGCGGCTGGATTTGGTGCTGCTGACCCATCACCATGACGATCATATTGCCGGGGCGGTGGCGCTGGCGGCGCGGTACGGCGCCAAGCTGGTCGGGCACCAGGCGGATGCGGCGCGGCTGCCGGTTTTGGATGTGGCGATGCGACCGGGCGATACGCTGGCGTTTGGCGACGCGCAAATCCGGATGATCGAGAGCTCGGGCCATACGGTGGGCCATGTGACCTATGTGATCGGCGAGCGGATTGCGGCTGTGGGCGATACGCTGTTCAGCCTGGGTTGCGGGCGGATGTTTGAGGGCACGCCGGTGCAGTTTTATGCGAGTTTGCAGCGTATTGCCGCGTTGCCTTCGGATACGCTGCTCCTGTGCGGGCATGAATATACTAAAGGTAATGTTGGGTTTGCGCTGTCGGTTGAGCCGGAGAACGCGGCGTTGCGGGCGCGGGCGGCGGAAATTGAGGCGCTGCGGGCGCGGGGGGCGGCGACGCTGCCGGTGCGGCTGGGCGATGAATTGGCGACCAACCCGTTTTTGCGGGCGCGCAATGCCGAGGAGTTTGGCCGGTTACGGGCGGCGAAAGACCGGTTTTAGGACGAATCGCAACCCGTATGATCGGATACTCTAAGGTCAGTCGCGGGTGAAGGCGCAGGGTCGATGGGAGGCGCGAAAGCCCTTCTTTTTTGTGAACAAAAAAGAAGCAAAAAAAACTTTGTGGCGCTGGGTCGGTGCCGGTTTCGACGCTACGACACCAACGAGCGAAGTTTTTTGCTGCTTTTTTTTTCAAAAAAGCAGTTTCTTCTTATCGTCATTGATTGCGCGAAACCGCCGTTCGATATCCGGGATTCAGTCGCGGGTGAAGGCGCAGGGGCGATTGGAGGCGCGAAAGCCCTTCTTTTTTGTGAACAAAAAAGAAGCAAAAAAAACTTTGTGGCGCTGGGTCTGTGCCGGTTTCGACGCTACGACACCAACGAGCGAAGTTTTTTGCTGCTTTTTTTCAAAAAAGCAGTTTTTTCTCATCTTCATTGATCGCGCGAAACCGCCGTTCGATATCCCGGATATTGCGGGAGCGCGCAGGTTGCTAGGATGGGCGGGTGATCCTGCCCTGATCATCGCACCGAGCGGTTCGGCGCGGTGAGGCGCAGGCGGCGCACGGGCGGCGCGGCGGCCACTTCGGTCTCGGTGCCACGCGCGGCATAGATGGCGCCGCCACCGATGGGCTGGTCGTAAATGAAGCCATAGGTTGGGTAGGGGGCGCCGAAGCGACCGCCGCCGATGGAGACGCGCACCATGGTCCAGTTATTATCGGGCGAAACATCGATCACCGGCACGTCATGGGAGACTTGATCGGGCACCCAATTCGCTTGATCGACCAGAATTTCGCGGCTGTTGATGACTTTTTCGACCACGGCGACGTGGCCGAGGCGAATGCGGGCGCTGGAGCGGAAATTGAGCACCGCGCCATCTTCCGGGCGTTGGCCCCGCGCGTACCGGCCTGCGGCTTCGGCCCACCAGAGGAACGCATCGCCCGATAAATCAATGTGCGATACGTCACGCGCATAGGGCACGCACCAGAGATAATCTGCCCGGCGATAGATGGGGTGCCGATAGATCGGGTGGTAAAAAATCGGATGGGTGGTTTTGCGAACGGCGTAATGGATCAGCGGCGCGTGATCGATCGGGCGGCGGAGCACGACATGGTGCTCTGCGGGCCGGTGATACACGGGCCGGTGGTACAGGGGCCGATGATACACGACATGATGGGTGATCGGGTGATGGATGACGGGGTGATAAACCGGGTGGTGATAGACGACGTGATGATACACCGCGTGATGATACACCGGATGATGGGTGGCGGTATGGATGACGACGTGCCGGGTGGTTTTGGCAGCGGGGGCGGCTTGAGCCGATTGGGTGGCGAGAAGGCCTGCGGCGCAACCGATTAATCCCGCGACCAACGTTTTGGTCATGGTGCGTAGGACGTTGCGCGGCATCGGTCGGTTCTGCATTCAGTAAAATCCCTTAGTCGAGCCAAACCCTGTGTCGGCATTTCTGTTAAGGCGGCATTGCACGCAGGGCAAGGCTGGATGCGGCAAAAAAATCACATACGCCGGATTTTTTGATATCAGATGTGTGTGCGAGGGCCGGTTTAAGACAGTTTTCCTAAAATTCCATTAATATCTTCGGTGCGGGACGCTGATTTTTCTGAGAATCGCTCACATCATCGGTGGCGCTTGTTGCTCGCGCATCGGTCCATACGTCAGATGAACCGATCGCGGGCGGTTGGCCGAGATGCGGGATGCGCGAGCGGAGGGGGAGCGAGTATGGAGCGTGCTGTGCGGGTTGCGGCGCTGGTGGTGGCGGGCGGGCGCGGGCAGCGCTTTGGTGGGCCGGTGCCCAAGCAATATCGGCGTCTCGGCGACCGTGCGATTTTGGCGCACACGGTAGCGGCGTTGCAGGCGCATCCGCAAATTGATCGGGTGCAAATGGTGATCCATCGCGATGATCGGGATTTATATGAGGCGGCGGTGGCGGGGCTTGATTTGCCCCCGCCGGTGCTGGGGGGGGCGACGCGGCAGGAATCGGTGCGGGCCGGGCTGGAAGCGCTGGCGGCGTGGCAGCCGGCGCTGGTCTTGATCCATGATTCGGTGCGGCCTTTGGTGTCGGCCTTGGTGATTGAACGGGTGATTGCGGCGCTGGCGCACGGGAAGGCGGCGATGGCGGGGGTGCCGGTCGCCGATACGTTAAAGCGGGTCGCAGATGGGGTGGTGACCGGGACGGTGGAGCGCCAGGGCCTATGGCGGGCGCAGACGCCGCAGGGTTTTCACTATGCCGAGATTTTGGCCGCGCATCGGGCTTTGGCGGCGGCGGGGCGGGAGATGACCGATGATGGCATGATCGCCGAGGCGGCGGGCATGGCGGTGATGATTGTGCCGGGGGCGGAGGATAATTTTAAGATCACCACCGAGGCGGATTTGCGCTTGGCGGAATTGCTGGTGCGCGAGCGCCCGCGCATTTGAAACATGGGGGGCGGCTTGTGGCAAGCCGCTCCCGTGATTTTTCGCTCTTTGGTTTTACGCTCTTTGGTTTTTCGCTTTCGACGTTTTGCCGCTTGGCGGGTTTGGGATTACCCGCGTTGCCGGCTGCGCTGGTATGGCGCGGAATTTTGCGCCGCCGGGTAGGTGAGGGTGGCGGCGAGGGTGAGGGTGACCGCTTGGCCGCCGAGGAGTGTGGCGGGAATGATCGCCTGACCGTTGGTCCAGCGGCCATCGGCCTCAAGATCATGCCAGCCCTTGGTCAGGGCCGGGTGATCGAGCGGGATGAGGCTGCCATCCGCGCGGGTGATGCGGGCGATTTTGACGCCGAGCTGGCGTTGATCGCGCGGGTCCGGGTTGCGATGGCCGGGGATGGCGCTGCGGCTGGCGATCAACAAGCTGCCATCCGGGCGGGTTTGGGTGGTCAGGGCCGGATCATCGGTGGTGGCGGCGGTGACCAGGGTGAGCAGGCGGGCGCGGACCGCTTCGACCACCGGGCCGGATTCGACCAGCGGCGCGCAACTGCCGGCGGCGCGCAGCGAGCGGGCGAAATCCGGGTGCAGGCGCACCGGCTCATCGCCATTGGCGAAGGCGCTGCGATTGCCGGTTTCGAGATAGGATTCGGCGGGCGCGCCTTCGGCGAGCAGGATCGCGTGATCCGCGAGTTCGACATGGTAATAGGTGATCCGCTCGCGGGGGATTTGGCGGATGGTGACGCCGTTGATCAGGCATTTGGCCGGGATCAGGTGATCCTCGAAAAACAGGGCATGATCGGGCGAGACATAGAGATCGCGGGTGGGCAGACCATTGCCGAGCGCGCCACTGACGATCAGCACCGGCTGGATTTTTTCCGGGGTCGGGTGCGCCGTGATCGCGACGCTGCGATGACCGATCCAGGTGATTTTGGCGCTGCTGCCGTCATGCAGCACGACCTGATCGCCGGGGGCGAGCTGCTCCACCGGGATTTCGCCGCGCGCCGTGAGGATGCGGGTGCCTTGGGCGAAGCAGGGATTGAGTGAGATCGCGGTGTTGCCGCCGCTCGGCGTGATGTGGAAATTGGCGGTGGTGAAGCTGCCCGTGACATCAAGCGTGATGGTGGAGGCGGTGGAACCGGCGGTGCCGGTCAGTTCCAGGCCGGTGCCGCTGACATAGGTGGCGGATTGTTCGGTAAAGCCATCGAGGGTGAGGGTGTCGCCCACAGCGAAGCCGGCGATGGTTTGTTTGGCATCGAAGGCGGTGTAGGTGCCGCTGACATCAAAGCTGGCGCCGGTGGCGAAGCTGAAATGGCTGAAATTCTGGTATTGGCTGCCAATGCCGGTGACGGTGCCGACCGAACTGCCCGCGCCGAATTCGAGCAGGTCGGCGACGCTGGTGCTGGCGACCACGGAACCGACGATGGAGGACCCCGGATCGATGACTAGGGTGCCGACGCCGCTGGTACCGCCGCCGTTGAAAACGATGGCTTCGCTGCTGCCGCCGCCGCCGGCGATGACCATGCCGGCATTGATGAAGGTGCCGCCGGAGAGATCAACGGCATAACCGTATTTACTGGCGCCGCCAGCAACCGTTCCGCGTGCCGTATTGTCGAACACGCCGCCATAGATGTTGACGCCGTCACCACCGGCATAATTCGATGAAAATGAGGCGCCGCCCACCACATGGCCGTCATTGATGAAGGTGCCCGCAGAGATTTGGACGCCGACGCCGCTCGTGAAAGAGTTATTACTGCTGAGCCCGCCGGTGATGGTGCCGAAATTGATGATTGAGCCGGTGACGCCCGTGGGCATGACCAAGCCGATGGCTGCCGTTGTTGAGGGGGTGATGTCGCCGGTGCTGGTGATGGTGAGCGGCGACGTGTAGGCGCCCGTGCCGAATGTAACGGTGTGCGAAATTGTGCCGCTGATCGTTGACCCAGTCATAATCTAACCTTTCGACAATCAAGATTGCGAATTAGGCTTTAATCGTCTCAGAAATACCTGTCAACACCCTCTATTTTTGGATAAAATGACACTAAATATTATTTTTTGGACAATCCGAGAATGATATATATCCTGGGTTGTCATCGGGTCGGTCGGGCGTTGGGGGAACGGGTCGGCGCGGGGTGGTTTGGGCGGGATTGCGCCTTGGCAATCACGCGCGCGCCGTTATGGGACGAGCCATATCGTTGGTTGAGCGCGGATCGGTTGGGTCGCGCTCACCCAATAATGATCTGGATTACCGGCAGGCATTGGCACGATTGAGCAATACACGATGGTCGCGCTCACCCAATAATGATCTGGATTACCGGCAGGCGGTGATCATGATTTCGACGCGATAGCGCGGGTCGGCGAGTTTGGCTTCGACACAGGCGCGGGCGGGGGCGCTGGCTTCGGGCAGCCAGGCGGCCCAGATTTTGTTCATGGCGGCGCGGTCATTGATGTCGGCGAGCCAGATTTGGGCTTGCAGCAGGCGGGTTTTGTCCGTGCCGTGGGTTTCCAGCAGCGCGTCGATTTGCGCGAGAATGTCGGTGGTTTGGGCGGTGATGTCGCCGGTCGGGTCGGTCGCGACGACGCCCTGGGTGTAGATGAAGCCGTGATATTCAACGACTTTGGATAGAATCTCGTTTGCGTCGGTGCGGATGATGCGGCTCATGGGTGTTCTCCGAATGCTGGTGCTGTTGCGTATCGGGGTGGCGGGATTTCGGCAAGGGGGTGCAGGCGGCGCGCAGGGCTTGGTCTTGCGCGGCTTGTGACCAGCGGGCGCTGATATAAGCGCGCCCGGCGCGGCTGAGGGCGGTGAGGCGTTTGGGATGGCTGTAGAGGGCGAGGATTGCGGCGGGGAAATCAGCGAGATTGGGCACGATCAGATCGCTGAGCGCGGCGGGGAGCGACAGGCCTTCGGCGGCGATGGGTGACATCAGGCAGGGTATGCCGGCGGCGAGACTATCGAGCACTTTGCCTTTGACGCCGGCCCCAAACGCCATCGGCGCGACGCTCAGGCGCAGTTGCGACCAGAAAATTTCGCTCGCGGGCAGGTCCGGCAGGAGCGTCAGATTGGCGGCGTGGTGATCAAGGAGGGGGCGCGGCATCGCGCTGCCCGCGATCAGGCATGGGATCGCGGGGTTGGCGCGGTGCAGGGCGGGGAGAATGTCATGGATCAGGCGGCGGGCGGCGTCCTGGTTCGGGTTATGGCCGAAATGGCCGATGAAGCCGATGGCCATGCGGGCGGTTGCGACGCTTGGGCGGGTGGTTGGCGGGGTTGCGGGCACGTGCCAGGGGACGCAATGGATGTTGGCGTGCGGCAGGGCGGCGCGCAGCAGAGCGGCCTCGGTGGTGGAATGGGTGATGGTGGCATCGGCGGCGTCGGCCAAAGCGAGTTCGGTGCGGCGCAGGGCGGCAGCGCGGGGGAGCAGTTGCGCGAGATCGAGCGTTGCGGCTTCGCGGGCGAGGCGCAGATGATGCAAATCGGCGACATTATAGAGAATATGGGCCTTCGGGCAGTAATGGCGCAGGAGCGGCAGGTAGCGCGCAGCGATGGTCAGGCGGTGCAGATAGATCAGGTCGAACGGCGGTGCTGTGTGGGCGAGTAATTCTTCGATCGAGCCGATGCTGGCGGCGTGATGGGTGATGCCATGATCGGCCAGGCCGGGAATCGGCGGCGACGGGTCGGCCAGCGCATCAGCGGCGGCGAAATGCACCGCGTAGCCGAGGCGGGTGAGGGCGTGCAGATGCGCGGTGATGGCGTTGGCGCCGGCATTATGCGCGGGGCGCGGGTTTTGCGAATCGATGACCAAGGCGCGGCGGGGGGATGGGTGTGGTTCGATCATGGGGGTGAGGCGGGCGATTTGGCGGTTCAGGGCGTGGCGGAGGCGCAAAATGGCGTGGGCGATGTCGGCTTGGGTGTCGGCGCTGTTTGCGAGGGCGGCGAGGCTGGCGGCGGCGTCATCAAGGCGGGTGGTGGGCTCCATCAACATCGGGGAACCGGCGAGTTCGGTGCCGTCACGCTCACAGGTGACCCGGATCAGATGCGATTGATGGGCGGGCAAGCCGACGGGGAGAAAAAAGTCAAAGCCGTGCGGGCCGGGGCCGAGGCCGGCTTGCACCAGATCAGGCCGGTGGACATTGGCGATCACGCGGTCAAGCAGGGTGCCGTTGGCCGTGATCAGCAGCGCGAGCGGATGGTGCGGCTGCGCGGTATCGAGCGCCCAGCCGCTGATCCGCGTGCGGCTCGCGTGATCGAGGCGGCCCGTGAGCATGGCGGGGTTAGGCGACGTGCGGTGCTGCTTGGGGTTGTGCGATTTGGGGTTGCGCGATGTGATCGATCAGGGTGGTGGCGGCGCTGGGGAGACGATGCTGGTCGGCGCTGCGGCGCAGCTGCAGGGTGGTGAGGTCGGTTTGGAGCGAGATGACGGCGTGGGGCAGGGTGATGGCAAAGCCGTGGCGACCGCTGCCGAGGCCGGCTGCTTCGAGATCGGGGCGGTAGAGATTGGCGAGGGTGCGTGCGATGCGCCGACCGGCGAGCAGAATATCCAGACAAACCGGGAGTTCGGTTGTGTCCGGCGATTGCGCCCAGCCCGTGAGGGTGGTGCCTGTGGCATCGCGGCGAATGGTATCGAGATGGCCTTGTAACGGGTTAGCGGCTTGGTTGCTTGGCGGCGGGCGGTGGGCGCGGATTGCGAGGCTTGAGCGGATGGATGCGAGTTTTGGCCCGTCGAGCAGACGCTCGGCGCAAGAGCGCGCGGGCGGCTCGGCACCGGGATAGAGGGCCGCGTAGGTGCTTGCATTGTGAAACATCAGGCGGTTATCGTCATTGATATAGGTTTCGGCGGGCGCGCCTTCGGCGAGCAGCACATCATGGCTGTCCAGCTCGATATGGAAATAGGCGATATCGCCGGTGATGTCGGGTTGCAGGATGGTGGTGCCGTTGATCAGCAAACCGACCGGGATCAGGGCGCCATCGATGAACAAAGCATGTTGCGGGCTGATCCAGAGATCGCGCTGGGGCCTTGCATCGCCGAGGGCGCCGGCGCGCACACAGACCGGGGCGAGCCGGAGATTGCCGGTGGCGAAGCGCGCGGCGTAGGTGCGCTGGCCGATCCATTTGATCGCGCGGATGGCGCCGCTATGGGTGATGATCGGGTCGCCAATCGCGAGCTGTTCCACGGCGACCGGGCCATCCGGGGTGGCGATGCGGGTGCCGGGGCAAAAGCAGGTGACGCTGATCGCTTCGCCGCCGCTGGCATCGGTGGTGACGTTGAAAGCGGCAGAGCTGAAGCTGCCGGTGGCGAGGGTGAGGCTGGCCGCGACCGAGGCGCCGTTATCGATATTGAGGGTGCCGCCGCCGCCGTTATTTTGGGTCCAGACCGGGGTGAGGGCGTTGGTCACGCCCCGGAGCACAATTGTGTCGGAGGGGCCGAAGCCGTTGATCACGCCGAGATTGCTGGGGCTGAAGATTGGATCAAGGATCAGCGCGTCGTTCGAGCCATCGAAATTGATGTTGGGGGCGGACGCGCCGGGGGCGAGGCTGTTCGCAAGTTCCAAGGTGCCGCCGCCAACCGTGTTGCCGGTGACATCGTTCAAACCCAGATTGAAATTGGCGCCGGAGAGATAGAGCGGGGCGGCGATGATTTCGGTGCCGCCGCCGCTGAGATCATCGGTGAGAAAGGCGCTGGCGGCTTGGCCGGAGAAGCCGGTGATGTCCACCGTGCCGCTATTGAGGGCGATATTCAGCACGCCGGGATATTGGGCGAAATAGAGATCATAGCTGCCGGCTTGATCGATGGTGGCGACGGCGCCGATAGAAACGCCAACCGTAACGGTGCCGCTCATGCGCGATTTCCCTCCGTGCTGATCGGCGATGGTTCGATGGCGCCGAATACGACTTCAGGTTGTGTTATCGGGGCTTCACGCAGAGATTGTCAAGGCGAAATATTAACCAGATGGGGTTGGCGGTTCGTGTGCGCTGGCGCGGCTGCGATGGGCGCGGCGATCTTGGTCGCGGACCAGCCAATAGACCACCCCGAGGGAGAAAAAGGCGGCGGACAGGCCGAACAATTGGCCGGCGCTCACATGGCTGAGATCGAGAATGATCAGTTTCCGGGCGATGGCGAGCATGCCGATCAGAATAACGACGCGCACGCGCGCGGCACCCTCGTCATGTTCGGCGGTGACCAGGATTGAGCGTTTGAATTCGAGCGCGATGATCACGGTGAAAATGCCGCCGAACAAATCTTGGAACACTAACGGCTTGGTCGGGTCGAACGAGGTGAACAGCACCGCATGGCCGATATTGTAGGTGAGATGCAGCAAGGCGGCGATCACGATCACCGCGAGCAGGAGCGTGAGGATGATCGAGACGGTGCGCTCGAAATGACGATAGAGGCGGGTTTCGAGCTTGTCTGGCAGGTCCATGGGGCGCTCCGAGGGTTCGCGAAGAGGTTAGCCGCTAATTGAGGGCGGTGCAAAACGGGGGTGCTTGCCGTGGGCGGTGTGCAATGCCATTTGACCGGCATGGAATATCGGGATGATCCGGTCGGCTGGCATGGCACGACCATTTTGAGTGTGCGGCGTGGCCAGAGCGTGGCGATGGCCGGTGATGGGCAGGTTTCACTGGGTAATACCGTGATCAAGGCCAATGCGCGCAAGGTGCGGCGGATTGGCAATGGCGCGGTGTTGGCCGGGTTTGCCGGGGCGACGGCGGATGCGTTTACGTTGCTGGAGCGGCTGGAGAGCAAGCTTGAGCGTTTTCCCAATCAATTGGAGCGCGCTTGTGTGGAGCTGGCCAAGGATTGGCGCACGGACCGCTATTTGCGGCGGTTGGAGGCGATGATGGCGGTGGCGGATAAGGATCATTCTTTTACCCTGACCGGCAATGGCGATGTGCTGGAGCCTTCGGATGGGGTGATCGCGATTGGCTCGGGCGGGAATTATGCGCTCGCCGCGGCGCGGGCTTTGATGGAGGTTGAGGGGTTGGCGGCGGAGGAGATTGCGCGCCGGGCGATGAAAATTGCCGGTGATATTTGCGTGTTTACCAATCATAACGTGATTGTTGAGACGCTATGATGGACAGCCCGACCTATACGCCGCGCGAGATTGTCTCGGAGTTGGACCGGTTCATTATCGGGCAGAATGATGCCAAGCGGGCGGTGGCGATTGCGCTGCGCAATCGCTGGCGCCGCCAGCAATTACCCGAGGGGCTGCGCGAAGAGGTGGTGCCGAAGAATATTTTGATGATCGGGCCGACCGGCTGCGGCAAGACCGAGATTGCGCGGCGGCTGGCGAAATTGGCGCAGGCGCCGTTCATCAAGGTGGAGGCCACGAAATTCACCGAAGTGGGCTATGTCGGGCGCGATGTGGAGAGCATCGTGCGCGATTTGGTCGAAGTGTCGATCGGGATGCTGCGGGAGTTTAGTCGCAAGGGCGTGCAGGCGCGCGCGGAGCTAGCGGCGGAGGAGCGGCTGGTGACGGCGCTGGTGGGTGAGGGATCATCAAGCGAGACGCGCCAAAAATTTCGCAAAATGCTGCGCGATGGCGAGCTGGAGGCCAAGGAGATCGAGATCGAGGTGCAGGACGCGCCGCCGATGGCGATTGGCCAGTTCGATATGCCGGGGATGCCGCCGGGCGGCGCGATTAATCTCGGCGAGATGATGAAGGGGATGTTTGCGCGCCAACCGGGGCGCAAGCGGATGAGTGTGGCGGCGGCGCGGGCGGCGTTGGTGCGCGAGGAGGCGGATCGGCTGCTCGATCAGGAGGCATTGACGCGTGACGCCTGCGCGTTGGCGGAGAATCACGGTATCGTGTTTCTCGATGAGATCGATAAAATTTGCGCGCGCGGCGAGGGCGGGGTGCGTGGCGGCGATGTGTCCCGTGAGGGGGTGCAGCGCGATTTGTTGCCCTTGATTGAGGGGACGATTGTGTCGACCAAATATGGGCCGGTGAAGACCGATCATATTTTATTCATCGCCTCCGGCGCGTTTCATGTGGCGAAGCCTTCGGATTTGTTGCCGGAATTGCAGGGGCGGTTGCCGATCCGCGTTGAGCTGGCATCGCTCACGCGGGCGGATTTCCGGCGCATTCTCACCGAGCCGGAACATTCGCTGCTCAAGCAATATCGGGCGTTGCTGGCGACGGAATCGGTGGAATTGGAATTCACCGATAATGCGGTGGATGCGATTGCGGGGTTGGCTGCGGATATTAATGACCGGGTGGAAAATATCGGCGCGCGGCGCTTGGCGACGGTGCTTGAGCGGTTGCTCGAAGAGATTAGTTTCGCCGCGACGGACCGCGCCGGCCAAGTGGTGCGGGTCGATGCCGATTTGGTGCATGACCGGGTGGCGCCCTTGGCGGCCAAGGGCGATTTGAGCCGGTTCATTCTATAGGCCGCGATGGGCGGGACGGTCACCCGGTTTGCACCAAGCCCGACCGGGTTTTTGCACCTGGGACACGCCGCGTCCGCCTTGCTGGCCTGGGGTTCGGCGCGGGCGGCGGGCGGGCCGTTTTTACTGCGGCTGGAAGATATTGATGCGCAGCGTTGCCGGGCGGAATTTGCCAGCGCGATCATCGAGGATTTGACCTGGTTGGGGCTTGATTGGGATGGCCCGATCCGGGTGCAGTCGGCGCATGTCGCGCAATACCAGGATTGTTTGGCGCGTTTGCAGGCGATGGGGGTGATTTACCCGTGTTTTTGCTCGCGCAGCGATATTGCGGCGGCGGCGGGCGCGCCGCAGGGTGAGGGGCCGATCCCCTATCCGGGCCGATGCCGGGCGCGTCCGGCCAGCGAGATTGCCGCGTTGAGGCAGGCGGGGCGGGCTTTTGCGTGGCGGCTGGATGTGGCGCGGGCGCGGGCGATGGTTGATCGGCCTCTGGGCTGGGATGAAATCGGCGCGGGCTGGGTTGCGGCGACGCCGGAG
>JAKBBY010000240.1 GCA_021808315.1 Pseudomonadota bacterium
CGAAGCCGGGCCAAAAGGCATGGTGATCGGCTTTCGCGGCAATCACTTCGCCAACCCCGCCGGCCTGCTCGCCTTCATCGCCACCCGCAACACGCTCCTCCGCCTGCGGCCCGATCATAAATTGGTGATGATCCGCGATATGACTGTCGAAGCCCGCTTGGCCGCCGCGCGCGATGTGATCACCAATTTGCAGCGCATCGCGACGCAAAAACACGCTGCGTGATCAGGTGACCGGTTTTGCGCGGTTGATGACGACAAGGAAAATCTGCTTTTTTGAAAAAAAGCAGCAAAAAACTCTATTGAGTTGATGCGGGGGCGTTGAAATGAGCACTGGCCCACAGGAGTAAAATTTTTTTTGCTTCTTTTTTGTATACAAAAAAGAAGTTTTTTTTCTTCTACCCTACGCCTGCATCAGGGGCTGAACCGATGAACCGGTCATACATCCCATCGATTGGTCTAACGCGCTGCTAACACCCGCACGCCACAACCCGTTTGGCATTGCTATACAGCCCCCAGCCCATCAGCAGGAGCGAAAGCGCATAAATCAACAGTGTATGCGTCGCCAAAAACCCCTGGATCGGCAAGCCAAGCCCGCCCGCCGCCGGAATGATCGAGGCCAAAGCCGCAACCCCCAACGGCACAAGCGGCGAGCAGCATAATAACGAGGGTGCCAACGCCAACACCGCCCCCACCGCACTGCCCCCCACCGCACCGCCAGCCGAGCGCCCATGCCCATCATGGCGCAGCCCATGCACCCCCATCATGATGCTCAAGGCGAGCAAAGCGCCCATCGCCAGCGCCAACAGCACCTCACCCACGGTCAAATAACGCAGCGTTACCACACCAATCACCCCGCCGGTGCTGCTCGCGGGGAGCAAAAACAGATAAACCAGCGTGATCGCCGCGCCGAGCAGCAATGCAGCAAGCTGGGCCGCCCGCGTCGCCAAAGCGAGCCGAACCGCCGACGCCACGACCGAAAATGGCCCCCCCCAACCGAAACTCATGAGGAAGGTGCAGCGATAAACGCTTTGATCTTGCCAAAAGTCGCGGAGGGCGCCGAGGATTGCGCCGCAATTTTGCCGCCCGGCGTGATCAAATCATAAATATCGACATAGTGATGCGGGTTATAAAGCTGGTTCAGCGTCTTGCTGGCATCACCAAACACAAAATGCGGATCATGCAACAATCCCGGTGCCGCCCCTTGCACAAAACGCTGGATCGTCGCACCCGGATACCCGCCATTTTTGTAATCACGCAGCACCAGCACGGTAAGATCCGAATGATCGATCAACGCACGCTGCCGCTCAAACATCTTCAACCCCGCCTGACAGCTGCCGCACCAGGTCGCCACCTGCCAAATCATCAGCTTTTTGCCTTTGAACATCGAAAGCGGCACAGGCTTGCCGCCCTGAATGAAATCAGCCGCCGGGGCGGCCATCGGCGCCGATAACGGCACATTTTTCGGCCCCATCACCCGGGGCGGACCCGCTATTGCGACACACGGCGCTAACCAAATGGCCGCACCGAGGGCGCGGCGGAGCGATTGATTGATCGTGCAAAACTTCATCATCATGTCCTTCACGTTGCAAGAGCGGCGCGAAAAATCAACCGGCACAGCATGAGAGTTTGTGAATATCGCGCGAAAACCCAAGTGCCGCGAGCTTCAACCCCTCAACCGTCGTTAGATACGGAAACACGGTCTCGGCCAAATCCGTCACCGTCATTTTTTGCTTGATCGCCAGCGCCGCCGTCTGGATCGTATCAGCGCCTTCGGGGGCCAAAATCTGCGCCCCCAGCAGCCGCAACGTGCCCGCCTCGGCAACCAGCTTGATAAACCCATCGGTATCACGCGCCGCGAGCGCACGGGGCAGGGCGGTCAAATCCAGCCGCACGCTGCGCACCTGATACCCGGCATCGCGCGCCTGCGCCTCACTCAACCCGACATGCGCAACCTGCGGCTGGGTGAACACAATCTCGGGCATCGCCGTCGCGTCATAACGGCGCGGTGCCTGACCCAGCGCATTTTCCGCCGCGAGCTTAGCGCCATACGCCGCCATATACACATATTGATCGCGGCCCGTAACATCGCCCGCCGCATATGTGCCGGGGCGGCTGGTCGCCAAAAACGCATCGGTCTGCACCGCCCCGCGCGCATCAAGCGCAATGCCGGCCTCGGCCAAACCCATCGTGGCGGTGTTCGCCACCCGCCCGGTCGCCACCAACAACCGCTCCGCACCAATCACGCCCGATTGCCCGGCTTGGGTATAATCGAGCGCGATGCCCGAGGCCGCATTGCGCACCCAATCATACGTGATCTTATCCAAAATCCGCACCCCTTCGGCGCGCAGCGCGCGGGCCAACCCCGCGCCAATCTCGGGATCAAAGCCGGGCAGCAAATGCGAGCGGCAGGCAATCGTCACCGCAACCCCGAACCGGGCAAACATCTGCCCCAACTCACACCCAATCACCCCGCCGCCAATCACCAGCAGCGAGCGCGGCAAAGCGGGCAACGCCAAAGCGGCGGTGCTATCGAGAAACGCCACATCGGCCAAACCCGGTATCGGCGGGATTTGCGCGGACGCCCCGGTCGCAATAATGGCGCGCGCCGCCGCCAAGCGTAAATCCCCCACCTCGATTTGCCCATCGCGCCACGCCGCCCGGCCCGGCACGTAGCGCACCGTCGGATATTCCGGCAAAACCGCCTCATATTTCGCGCCGCGCAGATCGCTCACCAACTGATCTTTCTGCGCCATCAAGGCGGCCCAATCATCCAGCCGCGCCGTCGCACGGATCCCGGCAAACCGCCCCGCTACCCGCGCCTGATGCATGGCTTCCGCCGCCCGGATCAACGCCTTAGACGGCACACACCCCACATTCACGCAGGTGCCGCCAATCTGCCCAGCGCCAACCAACACCACCCGCGCCCCCAGCTCACTCGCCCGGATCGCCGCCGAAAACCCCGCCGACCCCGCCCCCACCACCACCAAATCGGGCCGTTGCCCGTCAATCACGGCGGGCATGCAACAATCCGTCCGGTTCGATCCATCCATGCGCAAATTCCTTGAGTCCAACGCGGCTTGCGTATCGCCTCTGGCGGCGATAAACCGGGTTATGGAATCTGTAGTAACTCTAGAATCAAGCGGTAAATTCCCGCCATCCGCTAAAAAATTGTCCATCTCCAGGCCCACGAAATCGTCCGCCGCTCCTGGCCCGCTGATGCCCATCGGCGTGCTCGCCGCCCGGT
>JAKBBY010000241.1 GCA_021808315.1 Pseudomonadota bacterium
GGTTGGGAATCGCCAAAGCGACGCCGAGCGCGCACACCAGCACGATCAAAAGAGATTTCAGTCGGGTAAAATACAGCATGACGAGCGGCGGTCTCCCAAGTCCGAAGCAGCGGTGGTATGGCGGTCCGGGATACGGCGCGCAAGGGGCTGCGCTGCGGCGACAGAATCGATACAAAAAAACAGGTCAGGGAGCGAGATCATGTCGCGATTGCGGGTTGGGTTGATTGGTGCGGGGCATTTTGGGCGTTTTCACGCGCTCAAGCTGCGCGATGCGACCCGGGCGACGCTGGTGGGGGTGTTCGATCACGATGGGGTGCGCGCGCACTTGGTGGCGAGCGAGGCGCAGAGCGTGACGCTGACGCGCGAGGCGCTGCTGGCGGCGAGTGACGCGGTGATTATTGCCGCGCCGGCGGAGGTGCATTTTGCATTGGCCGCCGAGGCGCTGCGGGCGGGCAAGCATGTGTTGGTGGAAAAGCCGATTGCGGCGACGCTGGATGAGGCGGATCAGCTCGCCGCCCTCGCGCGCGGGGCGGGGTTGGTGTTGCAGGTGGGGCATTTGGAGCGGTTTTCGGCGGCGCATGGCGCGGTGACGGCGCGGATGGGCAAGCCGCTGTACATCGAGGCGGTGCGGGTGGCGCCGTTCAAGCCCCGCGGCACCGATGTGTCGGTGATCCTCGATTTGATGATCCATGATTTGGATTTGATTTTGGCGCTGGTGAACCAGCCGATTGAGAGCGTCGATGCGGTGGGGGCGGCGGTGGCGAGCCTGCATGATGACATCGCCAATGCCCGGGTGCGCTTTGCCAATGGCTGTGTGGCGACGATTACCGCGAGCCGGATTGCGCAAAAGACCGAGCGGCGGATGCGGATTTTTTCGGAGGCGGGGTATTTGACCATCGATTTTGCCGCACGCAACCTGACGGTGATTGGCCGGGGGGCGGGCATGCCGATCCCCGGAATAGCGGAATTTGGGGTCGAGCAGGTGGGCTGGCAGGATCATGATGCGCTGGAAGCGGAGCATGCGGCATTTTATGCCTCCTGCCTCGATGGTGCGCCGGTGCTGGTGGATGCGGCGGCGGGGCGCTGGGCGCTGGAGGCGGCGATCAAGGTGGCGCAGTCGATTGCGGCGAGCCGGGCGCGTGCCGAGGCGAGCGGGTTGATTGGCGCAGCGACGCAGTCGGCCTGAGCATTGTGCCGAGTCGCGCTTTGGCGATCATTTTGATCAAGGTGTTGAAATAAATCGGGAAAGTTTGCGACAATGCGGTTCGTGTTGACGCGGAGAAGCGGGCAACGCTAGCACCTACGGGTGACCCGCGCCGCACCCCTTGATGCTGAGATCGCCACCCCGCCGATCCGCGTGCGGGGGCGCTCCTTAATGGCGTTGATCGTGGCGCCGGAGCCGCCGCTGGGACCGTGGCTGGCGGCGTTGGATGAGCAAATGGGCCGCTCGAAGCAGTTTTTTGCGGATCGGCCCGTGGTGATCAATCTGGCGGCGTTGCGGGATCAGGCGGCGGTTGAGTCTGGGTTTTTGGATGAGTTGGCCGGGCAGCTTGCGGGGCGCGGGCTGAATATTATTGGTGTGGAAGGGCTTGAGCGCGCCCAGCTTGAGGGCACGCGCTGGGCGCAGGCTTGGGTGCTGGGGGCGACCAGCCGGGATCGGTTGGTGCTGGTGCCGGATGATCCCCCACCTGTTGATCCATCGGCTGATAGACCTGTCGATGCGCCGATCATGGAGCCAGAACCGGAGCCGCCGACGCAGACGCACTTGATTGTGGATCGGCCGGTGCGGTCCGGCCAATCGATCATTTTCGAGGCGGGCGATGTAACGGTGCTGGCTTCGGTGGCGTCGGGCGCTGAAATTATCGCTGGCGGGTCGATCCATATTTACGGCGCGTTGCGGGGCCGGGCGGTTGCCGGGGTACAGGGCAATCCGGCGGCGCGGATTTTTTGCCGACGGTTATTTGCCGAGTTGTTGGCAATCGACGGGCTTTATCGCACGGCGGAGCATTGGGGGGAGGGTCTGCATGGCCGCCCCGCCCAGGCGTGGCTTGAGGGTGAATCGGTGCGCCTCGCGGCGCTTGAATGAGGGATGAGGGATTGATGGCCAAGGTTTTGGTGGTGACATCGGGCAAAGGTGGGGTGGGTAAGACCACCTCATCGGCGGCACTCGGCGCGGCGCTCGCGCAGGCCGGGCAGAATGTGGTGGTGGTCGATTTCGATGTCGGCTTGCGTAATCTGGACCTGATCATGGGTGCTGAGCGGCGGGTGGTGTATGATCTGGTCAATGTGGTGCAGGGCGATGCCAAGCTGGCGCAGGCCTTGATCCGCGATAAGCGGGTGGAGAGTCTTTCGCTCCTGCCGGCGTCGCAGACCCGCGATAAGGATGCGCTGACCCCGGAGGGGGTTGAGCGGGTGATTGAGGAATTACGGGAAAAGTTTGATTGGATTGTGTGCGATAGTCCGGCGGGGATTGAGCGCGGGGCGACGCTGGCGATGCGCCATGCCGATATTGCGGTGGTGGTGACCAATCCGGAAGTATCCTCGGTGCGCGATTCGGACCGGATTATTGGTTTGCTCGATTCCAAGACGGCGCGGGCGGAAGCGGGTGATAAGATCGAGAAGCATTTGCTCCTGACCCGCTATGATGCCGGGCGGGCGGCGCGGGGTGAAATGCTCAAGGTTGATGACGTATTGGAGATTTTGGCGATCCCGCTGCTGGGGATTATTCCCGATAGCGAGGAGGTGTTGCGCGCCTCCAATTTGGGCTGTCCGGTGACGCTGCATAATCCGGCATCGGCGCCGGCGCGGGCTTATGCCGAGGCGGCGCGGCGTTTGATGGGCGAAACCATTGAAATTATCGTGCCGATTGAGCGCAAAGGCTTGATCAGCCGGTTGTTCGGACGGAGTGTAGCATGAGCGTGTTCGGGTTTTTCTCGCGTCAGCGCACTGCACCGGTCGCGCGCGAACGGCTCAAATTTCTGCTGGCCCATGAGCGCGCGCTGGATGGCCGGTCGGATTTGGCGGCGATTTTGCAGGAAGAGATTTTGGCGGTGATTGCCAAGCACGTCACGGTGGATCGCGATAAGGTGCATGTGAAGCTTGATCGGGGCAACTCGGTTTCGACCTTGGAGATCGATATCGAGATGCCGGGCGCGCCGAATTTCGGGCGCGACTGATCGGGCTTGGTTTCGGCTTGGTTTCGGCTTGGTTCAGGCCTGATTGAGGTCGATCAGGGCTTGGC
>JAKBBY010000242.1 GCA_021808315.1 Pseudomonadota bacterium
CAATGATCTGCTCTTCCGTAAATCGTGCCTTCTTCATCGTCCGTCCTTTCAGGGCGGACTCTACCTAAATTTGGAGGAATTTCAGGGGGGCAGGTCAAAACCTGTCATGACACACTGATGCGTTAGAGCAACGATTCTGCCGTCTGCGAACCCCTTCATGCCCGGTCCAACCCCCCCAAAAAAATCAAGAGCGCTCAACCGTCTTGCTCATAATCACGCTGCGATACGTCTTGCCCTTCCATTGGGCATACTCAATAAACCGGAAACCCTGGCGCCGATACCAAGCCACCAGATGATCGGCGCTCTCCGCTGTATCGAGGGCAAGTTCCGCAGCACCGCTCATAACAGCCAATTGCTCTGCGGCGCTCAATAAACGCGAACCAACGCCGTGCCGCTGAAAACGCGGATGCACACCAAATTGTCCAATAACCGCGACATCAGCGCGCCGATACCACGGCGTGCCGCCCCAAGTTCGGCTTGGCTCCATAAACATGATCGTGCCGATGAGTTGATTGTCCTCGGTGGCAACAAGGCAGTCTCCGCGCGCGACCCGTTCGCGCGTATCATCATCCGTCTGATCGACCGCTGTATAATTCAAGCCCATCCGGCCCAGCTCAGCATAGGCATCATGCAATAGAGCAGTGACAGCTTCAATTGAATCGGACGATGCCAATCGCCGGATGATCATGCGCGTGACCCTTCAATCACCGATAAAATTTCGCTCCATGCGGGCGGAAAATCCAAAATCACCCCGCCCGCAGCACCCCCGCAATCTGCTCCAGCACCCCCGCATCCTCAATCGTCGGCGGCACCAAAGGCGTCTGCCCGTTCGCCATCTGCTTCATCGTGGCGCGCAAAATCTTGCCCGACCGGGTCTTGGGCAATCGTTGCACCACCAGCGCGTCGCGAAATGCCGCCACCGGGCCAATCCGCTCGCGCACCAGCGCCACCAATTCCGCACTAATCGCCGCCTCCGTCCGCGTCACCCCGGCCTTCAACACCACCAGCCCTAACGGCACCTCGCCCTTGATCGGGTCATGCCGCCCAATCACTGCGCATTCGGCCACATCGGGATGCGCCGCCAACACCTCCTCCATCGCCCCGGTCGAGAGCCGATGCCCCGCGACGTTGATCACATCATCGGTGCGCCCCATCACCCAAATATCGCCATCCTGATCCACCGCCCCGGCATCGCCGGTGCGATACCAGCCGGGCAGCGCGTCCAAATAGGCCCGCCGATACCCGGCATCATCCTGCCACAGGCTCGGCGCGCAGCCCGGCGGCAACGGCAACTTAATCGCCAGCGCCCCCACCTCGCCGGGCGGCAGCAGCACACCTTGTGCATCCAGCGCCTGCACATCATAGCCCGGGCAGGGCCGCCCGCCCGAACCCGGCTTGAACGGCGTCAGCCCCAACCCCCGGAACCGCGCACTAATCGGCCAGCCGGTCTCGGTCTGCCACCAATTATCAATCACCGGCTTACCCAACAGCCCGGCAATCCATTCCGCCGTCGGCGGATCACACCGCTCGCCCGCCAAAAACAACGCCTGCAACCGTGATAAATCATACTGCGCGAGCAGCGATCCGGTCGCATCCTGCTGCTTGATCGCGCGCAACGCCGTCGGCGCGGTAAACAAGGTTTTTGCGCCATGCTCGGCGCAAACCCGCCAAAACGCCCCCGCATCCGGCGTGCCCACCGGCTTGCCCTCATACATCACCGAGGTCACCCCCGCGAGCAGCGGCGCATAAACAATATAAGTATGCCCCACCACCCAACCCACATCCGAGGCCGTCCACATCACCTCACCCGGATGCACATCGAAAATCATCGGCACTGATCGTGCGAGCGCCACCGCATGCCCGCCATTATCGCGCATAATCCCCTTCGGCTTGCCCGTGGTCCCTGATGTGTAGAGCACATAAAGCGGATCGGTCGCCGCCACCGGCACCGGCGCGTGCGGTGCCGCCGCCGCCTCGGCCGCCAGAAAATCCTCATCCCGCCCGGCCAGCATCGCCGCTTCCAGCGCCGGTCGCTGGAAAATCAGGCAATGCGCCGGCTGATGCGCGCTCAACGCCAACGCCGCATCCAAAATCGGCTTATACGCCACCACCCGCCCCGGCTCGAGCCCGCATGACGCCGCAATCACCAATTTCGGTTGCGCCGCCTCAATCCGATTGGCCAATTCCGGCGCCGCAAACCCGCCAAACACCACCGAATGCACCGCCCCCAGCCGCGCACAGGCCAGCATCGCCATCGCCGCCTCCGGGATCATCGGCATGTAAATCACCACCCGATCCCCCTTGCGCACCCCGCGCGCCGCCAGCGCCCCAGCCAATTTCGCCACCCGGTCGCGCAACGCCCGATAGGTGATGCGGCTCACCCGCCCCTCCATCGCACTATCCCAAATCAGCGCGACCCGCTCTCCCGCCCCCGCGTCCACATGCCGATCCAGACAATTCGCGCAGGTATTCATCACCCCATCGACAAACCAGCGCCCAAACGGCCCCATCGATGGATCAAAAACCCGCGTCGGCGCGAAAATCCAGTCAATCGCCCGCGCCGCCTCGGCCCAATATCCCTCGGGATCGCGCTGCCACGCGGCATAAATATCGTGATAGGATGAAGTCATGGCGTCCTCATTATTCTGATTAGCCGCCAAACTATGCCGATCACCCAACCGGCGCAATGCACCCGTCAGCCCCAAACAAGGCCAGGGCAGGGCGCAAAAATATGGAGGTCCGGGCCGGAATCGAACCGGCATACACGGATTTGCAGTCCGCTGCATCACCACTCTGCCACCGGACCATCGGGGCTGACGCGCTTATCGAGCCATGCGGGGCGCGCGGTCAAGAGCGTGATCGTCATTTCCACCCCAAACCGCTTTACCGTCGCTTTACACTCCCTCTATAAGCCTAGCTCCAACGTGAGGCCCCCTTGGGCAAGAGCGAAAAATGGTGCGAAAGAATGAGGCGGTGGCATGACTGAGCAAAAAACCGATTTCACGACCGCGCGAGCCTTGATGGTCGATCGGCAAATCCGGCCCAACGACATTGTCGAGCCGCATCTGATCGCCGCCTTCCGCGCCATCCCGCGCGAAGATTTTCTGCCCGCCTTGCTCGCCTCGCGCGCCTATATCGATGCCGATATTCCGCTCCCCGAGGGCCGTGCGCTGCTCGCCCCGCTCACCATCGGTCGCTTGCTGCGCGCAACCGCCCCGCAACCCGGCCTCGCCG
>JAKBBY010000040.1 GCA_021808315.1 Pseudomonadota bacterium
TGCGCGATACCGCCGATGCCTGGAACGCCGACATCGAAAACTGGATTTACGTCACCGACACGCCGGCGACCCGGGCAGTGGGGGTTGCGGGTTACTATGTCCGCATCGCGCCGGAGGGTGATCATGATTTGGCCCGCACCGATGCCCATGGCCGGATCGCGCTGCGCAATCGCCCAGAGCGCGAGGCGGATATTGCCGCCGACGCGCTGACCGGGCCAGACGCGCTGGCTTTGGTGCGATTTGGTCTGCGCGATGCCAATGATCCACGGATTCTCGATACGGTGAAAGTGATTGATCATCTTACCCGTGTTGACCTACCGCAGGGCCCGGTCTGGCATCGCTACAATGATGACGGCTATGGCGAACATCATGATGGCCGCCCGTTCGATGGCACGGGCCATGGCCGCGCTTGGCCGCTGCTGACCGGCGAACGCGCCCATTATGCGCTGTGCGCGGGGAATGTGGCGATGGCGCGCGCGCTTTGCACCACGCTGGAGAATTGCGCGAGTGAAGGTGGTTTATTGCCGGAGCAGGTCTGGGATGCGGATGATATTCCAGCCCATGAGCTCTATCGCGGCAAGCCCAGCGGCTCGGCGATGCCGCTGGTCTGGGCGCATGCCGAATATGTCAAATTACTGCGCTCGCTGCGCGATGGTGCGGTGTTCGATTTGCCGCCGCAAACCGTGCAGCGCTATATCAAGGACCGGCAAGCGCCGTGCATTGCCGATTGGCGTTTGCTGTGGCGCCGAAGCGAAATGCAGGCGGGGCGATCACTGCGCATCCAGCTTGAGGCGGCGGCGGTCATTCGCTGGACCCGCGATGATTGGGCGCATTGGCAAGATTGCGCCACGCTGGATTTTGGTCCGGGCCTGCATATCGCGACCTTGGACACCACAACGCTCCGCCCAGGCGATCAGGTCGTGTTTACTTGGCGCCTGCGCGATCAACCCGAAACCTGGGCGGGAAAAAATTTCACCGTGGCGATCAAGGCGTCTTCTGCGCCGTCGTGACCGGGTAGGTCTGCTCCCAACCACCGCCCAACGCTTGATAGAGTTTGACCAGATCGGTTGAGATCGCGGTCAAGCTCTGCGCCTGGGTTTGCTCTGCGCCGAGCACGGATTGTTGGGCGGTGAGCACTTGCAAATAATCCGCGAGACCTTGCCGGTAGCGCTCTTGCGCCAGGGTCAGCGCATGTTGGCTAGCCGCAACTTCCCGATTGAGCGATTGCAGGCGGCGCTGTTCTTGGTCGTAATCGGTCAGCGTGTCATCCACTTGATGCAAGGCCGTCAGCACGGTCTTCGCGTAATTCACCGCCGCTTCGCGTTGCTCTGCTTTGCGCAGCCGCAACTGGCCGCGCAATTTGCCGCCCTCGAACAACGGCATGGTGATTTCCGGACCAATCGCATAGGTGACGGCGGCCAATTGGTTCAAATTGGAAAATTGCAGCGCTTGCAGCGACACCGACCCGGACAGGGTGATATCCGGAAAGAAATCGGCTGTGGCGACGCCGATTTCAGCGGTCGCTTCATGCAGCTTGGCCACCGCCTCGCGCACGTCAGGCCGGCGGGTCAATAATTGCGACGGCAGCCCAACCGGCACCAGGGGCGGTGCGGCGGGCACGGCTTGCGGTGCGCTGAGCTGCGCGTTCAACGCGCCCGGCGACCGTCCCAGCAACAGCCCGATTTGGCTTTCTTGCCCGGCGATGGCGGCACGCAAGGCGGGGATTTGCGCCTGCACTGACGCCGCTTGCGCTTCCGAATCAGCGACTTCCAGCGCATTGGCCAACCCCGCCTGCGCGCGCTCTTGGGTGAGTTTGGTTAAGTGATCGGCGGTGCGCAAATTGCGTTGCGCGATCGCAAGCAAGGTTTGGTCGGCCCGGAGCGAAATATAATCCTGGGCGACTTCCGCCTCGATATTGAGCAGCACCGCCCGGCGTGCATCGGCGGAGGCGGTCACGGCGGCCAAGGCGGCTTCGCGGGTGCGCCGGTTCTTGCCCCAGAGATCAAAATCGAACACCGAGGAAAACCCGTACTGGAACAGGTTGAAGGGCTGGATTGCCGAGCCGGGGATGCCGCCGCCGCCAATCGAGCTGTTGGTGCCCGCCGCGGTTTTCGCGGCGTTGGTCGCGGTGCCGGTGTTGGAGCCACCGCCGAGGGCGGTGAAAATACCTTTTTTACTAGGCCCTTCGCGGGTGAATGATCCGGCAAAATCGAGCGAAGGATAGAGCGTTGCCCCCTCAATCTCGGCCTGGGCGCGCGCCTCAGCCAAGCGCTGGGTGGCGATTTTCACATCCAGATTCTGGCTGGCCGCGTCATGCTCAAGCGCGCTGAGCACCGGATCATGGAAGCTCTGCCACCAGCTTGTATCAATGGCCGCGTTGGAGATTTTATCGTGATCCTGAGCCGGCGCGCCGGTTGCGGTGAATTGGGCGGGCACATGCGGCTGCGGCGCGCGAAAATTGGGTCCCAATTCACAGCCGGCGAGGCCGGCCATCATGCCCAGGCTCAAAACACTGAAAGTGACTATGCGGGCGGTGTGCCGACTTGTCTGACCGTTAAACCTCATAAACAACTCCTTTAGATCAATCTTGGTTTTGCTCAAATCGAATGATTCGCGCGAACCCAACAACATTGATCGGCCAACAAAAGCCCGAGCGCCATTGATGATGGCCGATCACGCTCGGGCGGCCGATTTGGGCGGCGCGCCGAGCAAGAGTGCCAATGGCCAAACCAAGAGCGCGCCAATGCCGAGCAGGTGAAACATATCCAGATAGCTCATGAACTGAGCCTGTTGTTGCACGATAGCAGCGATATGGGGAAGAGTTTGGCCATGAAGACTGCCATGATCGGTGATCTGCTCCGCAAGTCGTGCATGGTGAAATTGGGTGCGCCAAGCCAGCATGGTGGTGACGAAGGAAATGCCGATACTGCCGCCGATATTGCGCACCTGATTGATGATCGCGGAGGCATCGGCACTGCGCGCCGGCGGCAACCCGACATAAGAGAGGGCTGACACCGGGACGAACAGAAATGGCAGGGCCAAGACCTGCAACACCCGGTCGGTCGAGATGATCGAGAATGAGGCATCCGGTGCCAAATGCGATTGGATGATCAAGGCAATGCCAGTCTCGACCAGACCGCCAATCAGCAACACGCGCGCCGAGACGAAGCGGCCGGTGACGATGCCCGCCACCGGCATCAGCCCGATGGTCGCCATGCCGCCCAGCGCCAGGGCAAAGCCCGAGGTTTGCGCCGAATAGCCGAGCAAGGTTTGGGTCAGCTGCGGCAAAAGCTGCGTGGTGCTCAGCAATATAAAGCCGATCACGAACATCAATACGCAAGAGACCGCAAAATTTTTATATTTGAATAATCGGATATTCATCACCGGCTCGGGATGATCCCATTCCCAGACCGCGAGCGTGACCAACGAGACGCTCCAGATCACGAACAGGACGCGGATCAGCGGGCTCGAAAACCCGTCATCGAGCGAAAATTTATCGAGAAAAATCTGCAATGAGCCAAAGCCCAGCGCCACCAGCGTCAGCCCGACATAGTCGAATTGCAACCCGCGTGCGCGCCGCGCCAAGCGCTCGCGCACCAAAATCGCAGGCTCGGCGACGAAGGTTGCGATCAGGGCGAAGGCGATAAGCCCGATCGGCAGATTGATCAAAAACACCCAATGCCAGGACAAATGATCGGTAATCCAGCCGCCGATCAACGGCCCGGTTGCCGGGGCGACGATGATCACCAGCCCGTAGACCGCAAAAACCTGGGCGCGCTTTTCCTGGGGAAATGTATCGGCGAACATCGATTGGGTGATCGGCTGCAAGCCGCCGCCGCCCAAGCCTTGCAACACACGGGCGATGATGAGCATTGATAATGAGGTGGAAAATGCGCACAGCACCGAGCTTGCGGTAAACAAAGCCACACAAATCAGGAATAGTCGCTTGCGCCCGACCACCCCCTGCAACCAGCCAGTGATCGGCAGAATGATGCTATTCGACACCAAATACGAGGTGAGCACCCAGGTGCTTTCCTCGGGGCTGACCGCCAGCGAGCCGGCGATATGGGTGAGTGCGACATTCGCGATGGTGGTATCGAGCACCTCCATGAACGGGGCGACCGCGATCATCGCAACGATCAGCCACGGATTATAAATCCCGGCGGCGGAGCGCGGCAAATTCGGCTTCGAGGCGAAAATCACGCTCATCGGGCGATTATTTCCCCGAAATCCGAATGGCAACTTCCACCGACATGCCGGGCGCGATCAGGTATTTGTTCATCCTTGGATCATCAAAGGTCAGCCGCACCGGCACGCGCTGGACGATTTTGACATAATTGCCGGTGGCATTTTCGGCGGGTAACAGTGAAAAAACCGAGCCGGTGCCATGCTGGATCGAGGCGACCCGCGCGCGAAAGGACGGGCCGGGCACCGCATCGATGGTGATCCGGGCGTGCTGACCCGGATGAATGCGGCCAAGCTGGGTTTCCTTGAAATTCGCGGTCACCCACATCCGATCACCGACCAAGGCCATCAGCCCGGCACCGGGGGCGACGATATTGCCCCGCCGCACCGTGCGATTGGCGATATAGCCTGAGGCGGGCGCGCGGATGACGGTATAGCCAAGCTGCAAGCGTGCATTCTGCACCGCGACCAACGCGGCCTGCGCCGAGGCTTGAGCGGCTTGCAAAGCGGCTTGCGCACTGGTGACTTGCGCCTTGGCCGCATCCAAGCGCGCTGTTGCGGCCCGTTCGGCGGCGGTGGCGTTGTCACGATCAGCGCGGGTCACTGCTTGGGGATTGACTTGCGCGTAGCGGGCGAAATCCTGCTTGGCTTTGATCAAATCGGCGCTGGCTACTTCAACCTGGGCGCGCGCGCCTAACAAATCGGCCCGGCGCAGCGCAATCTGGGCGGCGGCTTCGCGCGCCTGGGCTTGGGCTTGGGCGAGGGCGGTTTGCTCGCTCGCCGGATCAAGCCGGACCAGCGCTTGGCCGCGCTGCACATGCTCATTTTGATGCACCAGCACGGCCTGCACGCTGCCTGCGATCCGCGGGGCAATGACATGGGTTGGGCCATCGATTTCGGCATCGGTTGAGGTCGCGAAATGCCTTGCATGCAGCCAATAAATCAGCCCCGCCAGCGCGAGACCGAGCAGAACAATCGCCAAAATAATGAATTTCCATGCCCCGCTTTGGCTGGGCGCCTGGTCCGTGCCGTTGGGTGCGGTCTGATCGGTCGTTTGAGCCATTGGCCGTGATTACCCTTAATGTGGTCTTTGTGCGTATGCGTCATAGAGCCGCGTCATCGTGATCTGGCCGATCCTGCGGAGAAAATCCAGTCTTGCTAACCTGATTGTTGGATTGTCTCACTGGCGCAATTTTTCGCGACGCGGGAGAAAACCACTTGCCAATCCGCGATAATGATAGAATACTACCTCAGGTAGTATTTTCCGTCTTATATCGAACAAGTGGGTCCAAAAATGACAAGTTTTATGAGTCTCGACGCATTTTTTCGGCAAACGATGCGCGCTTGGCCGCAAACGCCGCCCGGCCTCGAAAATGCTGATTTCGGTGCCGCCGGGGCGTGGCTGAAAGCCCGGCCCTGCAGCGAGACCGACCCCGAATCACCCTTGCTCAAAGTGCCCGGCTCCGCGCGGATGCGCACCGTGCCCGATGGGCTATGGCTATGGTTCGGCGGCGATGCCAATGATCCCTATGTTGATTTATTCGCCGTTGAAGTCTGCGGCGGGCTGCAAAATCTGCTTGATAAACGCTCGCGTTACGCGCCGAGCCTGCATTCCTTGCTAATAACCTGCCCGCTCGCTTGGCTGCTCAGCCCGGTTCCGGGCAATGAGGCGGTGCCGCGCTGGCAAGCGACCGGCCTGCTCGATCAGGCGCCCAGCCGGGCGTTGGTGCTGCCGGTACGCGATATTCGGGTGCTGTATGCGCTCAAGCCTCGGCAATTCCAGGAATTTGCCTGCGGCAGCTTGGCGCACGCCCATGAATTATTCGCCCCCATCGATGCGCTGACCGGTATTGGTGCGTGGCGCGCGCCCGCCATGCGCGATTTTCTCGGTCGTGCCGCGCGCCGGGCGAGTTTTTGGGATTCAGCGATTGTGCCGCAGGGACGCGACGAATCCCGGGGGCGCCACATCGCGTCCTTCGCGTCGCAAGCGGGCAATCACCCGGTCCGGATAGTCGGAAATCAGCGCATCGACACCGAGGGCGATCATGGCTTCAATGTCGCTCGGGAGATTGACGGTCCACGGTATGACCGCGAGGCCGAGCGACTGCGCCAGCTCGCACGAACGCCGGTCAAGCGTGCTGTGCAACGGCGCCCAGGCGCAAGCGCCGGTGGCGTTCCCGGCCCGGGCCAACTCGCCGCCGAACGCCGCTAAATCAAGATCATCGAGCCAAAGCCGCCCGCCCGTCGCGCTGATCGGCGCGATCGTATCGGGTGCGGTGAGGCAGCAGCGCCGCAACCGTGGCTCCAACCGCGCGGCCGCGCGCAGCACCCGCCAGTCAAACGCGAACAGCACGCTGCGCTCAATCGCCTCGTGCTGGCGCAACAGCGTGATCACCGCGGCCGCCATGACCTCAGGCGGGGCGGTCAAAGTCGGGCGGTCAGGAAAGGTTTTGATTTCGATGAGCAAATCGAGTGGCCCGAGCGCGCCTAATACTTGTTCCAAAGTGGGGATCGGCACCTGATCGAACGCCTGTTGCGTCGGGTAGCGGGCCGCGTAGGCCGAGTCCGGTTGCGCCCGGCCAATATCAAACACGGCCAGTTCTGACGCGGTGTGCTCATGCAAAACCGGTGTGGGGGCGGTGAGATAGCGCCCCGCCGCATCGCGCGTGATGTCGGCGCTCAATTGCGGGTCGTGATGCACCAGCGCGACATGGTCTGCGCTCAGCGCAATATCAAATTCCACGCCGGTCAGCGCCAGATCGCGCGCGCGCGCAAAGCCGGGCAGGCTATTTTCCGGCGCCAAACCCCGCGCCCCGCGATGGCCGAAAACGGGAAATGGCTTTGCGCTGTTCATGGGGTGATGCGGTGACCGGTTAGGATTGCGGCGGGATTTTCGCGTTGATCGCGGCAAGCCAAGCGGTCAGCCGTGCCAAATTGGCCCCCAAATCCGAGTAGCCATAAATCGAGTGGGAATACATCACCAAATGCGACCCGCCTTGCCCATCGGGCTGGACGGCAATCGCGATAATATCAGGAAAATTGGCCGTCGGTGTGCGCGCGACGAACGCGGCTTGAAAATGGCCAGGGTGTTCATCGAGCGCGTAGGTATGGGGCATTGCCAGGATTGTGGTGCGCATGATTTGAAATAATTGCTCGGGCGCCAGCGCGTAAGCCCGCGTGATCAAATCGGGCTTGGGGTTGAACCCGGCGGGTGCGGCGAGCGCCTTGTTGGGCGAGCTTGGCAGGGTGAGATGAGCAAAATCGACAATGCCGGGTGCGGGGACATTCTTGGCGCCCGGCGTGCCGCAGAGCGGGAAAATCACGCTTAAAATCAGCGGCAAAAGACCAACAGCCATCAACCTGCTCCTTCGATTTGTTCGGCATCGTTATGCAACCGCAACCGCACCACGCCATGGGCATCCGCCGGTGCAATGGTTTTGCCCTTGCGCAGGATATCGATGATCCTGGCTTGCGCGAGGCGCGCCGCCGCCCGTTTGATCCGGGGTAATGACGCCCGCCAGGACAAATCCTGCGGATGACCAGCGAGTAGGCGCGCGGCCTCGGTCGGGCAGATTGATTTGGCCGGGCCACGCGCGCGGCACAAGGTCAAAATTGCCTCGGCGGCGGCGGGATCGGTGGGGTCGGGAGAAGCCGTGGGATCGGTCATGGTCAGGCGCGGCATGATCCGGTTTGCCGATTTTGGCAAGCGCGGATCAGCCGGAACGGATCAGCCAGAAAGGATCAGGCGGCGTGCGGTGCGGTGCGGAGCCAATGATTGATCGTCGCGGCATTCACGGCGGCACCAGCCCAACTGCCTTGCACCGCATCAATCCCCATGCGCCCGAGCCTCGTATAATCAGGTTCGGTTTCCACCCCGCCGGCAATCACCATCAGGCCAAGATCATGACCAATCGCAACGCAGGCTTCGGTGAATACCCGATTGGCTTGTCGCTGGCTCGCTTCGCCCTCCAGCAAGGACCGATCCAGTTTCACGCCGGTCAAGGGCAGGCTGCGCAGCAAGGCAAGACTGCCGAAGCGCCCGCCGAACCGATCAAGCATAAGGCCAAACCCATCGCTGCGCAGCGCATCCAGCCGGTCGAGCGCATCAAGCCCGTCGGCGATCAAAGTGGCTTCATCGATCATGAAGGCCACGCGGCTAGCTTGGTCAGGCGTGATGCCGGCAAGCGCTTGGCGCAAGGCCGATAAATCAGCGAGGCGCGGTGGGGCGGCGACGCTCAGCGTCCAAGCCACAGGCCAAGCGGCGGTTTCCGCTAACGCCTCGGTCAAGCCCTCGACGATGACCGAGGCAATGAGCGGGGCGCGCTTGACTGAGCGTAGATAGCTCTCGACCGGCACTACCCCCCGGCGGCGATGTTGCACGCCGATAATCAGCTCCGCCCCGCAGAATAGCGAGGACGCTGGGCTTGTCCCGGTTGAGCGCGGGGGCGATGCGCCCCACCGGTTGGGCGATGGCTCCGCAGCGCCGCGCGGCGCCGTGAGTCGCGGCGCATAGCGCAAGGCAAATCCATGCTCTTGAATCGCACTATCGAGCCGTGCGGCGAGACGCCGCCGGTCAGTCGCTTCCAGCCGCCGTAAAGCGGCTTCGCGCCGTGCGGTCTCGTATATCTCTTTGTCGATATCGTTGTGACGATCTTGGACGTCCAGGGTCAGCCCATCGCTTGCGCATCGATCAGCGTGCGGGTTACCAAATATCGTGTGATCAGGGGCACCATTGCTCATCATCCACTCTCAGCCAGTCTTGATCGTCGGCTCATCCAGCTTGCCGCATTTTGCGACCTCGTCTCTGTTTTGCTGACGCCACTATCCAGGCCAAAAATGAATTTTCAGTGAATCTCCTGCGATATTTTATCGCGCGTCGCGATGCGGCCCACTTGTTAGGGCGCTGCTGGCGCGGCGGGCGGGTGGTCAACGCTCATGGTATCGAGCAGCCGCACGGTGCCCAGCCGTGCCGCGACCAGCAGCCGGCTGCCCGCGCGCGGGCGGGCGATCGGCTCAAGCGAGACGGCGTCCACCAGGGCCAGATAATCGGGCTTGAACCCGTGAGCCTCCAGCCGCGTGTGCGCTGCCGCGAGGGCCAACTTGGTCGCATTGTTATCCGCACTGTCATCCGCATTGTTATCTGCATTGTCATCCGCACTGTCATTTGACGGATCAGCCCCCATCATCGACTGCAACTCAACGCGCAGATCCCGTAAAATTGCCGGGAGCCAAGCCGCGCGGCGGCGCTCTTCGGGTGCGAGATAGCGGTTGCGCGAGGACATCGCCAACCCGTCCGGCTCGCGCAGGGTCGGCACGGTCGAAATAATGACGGGCAGGGCCAAATCATGCACCATGCGGCGCACCACCTGCACTTGCTGCCAATCTTTCTCGCCAAAATAGGCGCGTTCGGGGCGGGTTTGGCCGAATAATTTCGCAACCACCGTCGCTACCCCGCGAAAATGGCCCGGTCGCGCGGCGCCTTCCCAGCGCAGCGCCGGGCCGACCACCTCAATCATTGTCGCATCGCCCGGCGGATACATCACCGATGTCTCGGGCAGCCACGCCAGCGCGCAACCCGCCGCGCGCAGCACCGCCAAATCCGCTTCCTCATCGCGCGGATAGCGGGCGAAATCCTCATTCGGTCCGAATTGCAGCGGATTGACAAAAATCGACACGGCAACCGGCAATCCCTGTGCGCGGGCAGCGGTGATTAGTGACACATGACCTGCATGCAGCGCGCCCATGGTCGGCACCAGCGCCAACGGTCCCAGCGCCGCGCGCGCCGCGTCCAACGCCTCAATCGTGCGGGCAATCAACATCGCGTGACCTCGTTTCCCAATATTGTCGTGCGTCATGCGACAGGGCGAGGCCCGCGTCCAGAGTTTGCGCGGCTCAGAATCGGGATTTGTTCTCGATCATTCCTAACTCGAATTTAATGGTCTTGTTATGTTCCGGCGGTCATCAGCACCAAAATCAGCGCGCTAATCCGGCGAGGGCTTGGGTTTTAGCACGGAACTTTATATGAGACATGCATGGCTCAGAGTGACAGCGCGGAAACGATTGCGGCTAAATCCTGGCTTCGTCATGAAATTGCTGCGGGGCGGCGCCGCGCGATGCCCGCCATTGCTCTCGGTATCGTGCAGACGATCCTCGCGATTGGCCAGATTTTTTGTGCGTCGCTGCTGCTCGCCGCCGTGCTGCGCCCGACCCATCACGGTATTTTTCTGGCTGCCGCCGGGTTTATTCTCGCGGCTTTGCTGCGTGCGGGCCTGACCATTCTGCAAGAGCGGCTGGCCAAGTCGCTGGGCACCGGGGCGCGTCGGCGGCTGCGCAATGCGGCGTTGTCGAGCCTGCTGCAGCTTGGCTCTGCCGGCCTGCGGGGCCGACATTCTGCGGAGCTCGCCGGCGTGGTGGTGGACCGGATCGAGGCGCTCGATGGGTTATTTGGCCGCTGGATCCCTGCCGCAGCACTCTTGCTGGTCAGCCCGGCGCTGGTTGTGCTCGCCGCGATGATGGTGGATTGGCGCACCGGCTTGATACTGGCGGTGACCGGCTTGCTCGTGCCGATGGCGATGGCGCTCGCGGGAATTGGCGCGGCGGCGGCCTCGCGTCGGCAATTCACCGCGCTGACCCGCTTGCAAACCCGCTTCATCGATCGGGTGCGCGGGATCAGCACGATTGTGCTGGCCGGGCGCGCCGAGGCGGAAGCGATTGCCTTGGGGGAAGCCGCCAATGAACTGCGCCGCCGCACCATGCGGGTGTTGCGGGTGGCGTTTCTCTCCTCGACGGCGCTGGATTTGGCCTCCGCTGCGGCTCTCGTCGGCATTGCGATCCGCTTTGCCGCACCGCTGCGTGCAGGCCATCTGGCTTTGGTGCCCACCGCCTTGTTCGCCTTGCTGCTGGTGCCAGAATTTTTCGCATCGTTCCGTAATTTCAGCGCGGTGTATCAGGACCGCATGACCGCCCAGGCCGCTGCCGAAGGGCTCGCCACCTTGCCGCGCGCCGAACCGCTCGATCAGCCTGCCGCGACCGAAGCGGCGCTGCCGATTCGCACCGTCGCCGCCCAAGGCGTCGCCATCGCGTTCGAGGATGTCAGTTTTGCCTGGAGCGATGCGCGCGGGCCGGTATTGAGGCATCTCAGCTTTCGCCTGCCGGCCGGTGAAACCATGATGCTGGTTGGCCCCTCCGGTTCGGGGAAATCCACGATCATCGAGTTGCTGTTGGGCGGTGTGCGCCCGCAATCGGGGCGCATTACCATCAATGGCGCGCCTATCGAATCGATTGTGCCCGCCGCTTTGGCGCGTCTGACCGCTTTGATCAGCCAAAAGCCGTTCCTGTTCGCCGGGTCCATCGCCGATAATATCCGGCTCGGGCTGCCCGAAGCGAGCGATGAGGCGGTGCAGCGCGCTGCCGAACGCGCCCATGTCACCGCCTTTACCGATGCGCTGCCCGATGGGTTGAATAGCCGCATCGGCGATGGTGGCTTTGGTGTTTCCGGCGGGCAGGCCCAGCGCATTGCCATCGCCCGCGCCTTCCTCAAGGACGCGCAATTACTCTTGCTCGATGAACCCACCGCGCAGCTTGATCCCGCAACCGAGCGTGATGTGCTTGAGGCGCTGCGCCGCCTGACCTTGGGGCGCACCGTGATTCTCGCCACCCATGCCGCGTTCGCGCATGAATTTTCGGGCCGCAAGCTTGATCTCGGCGCGCGCACCGACCCTCGGCTGGATCACGTGTCATGACTAACCCGGATACCAACGCGGATACCAACGCGGATACCAATCCGCCGTCGCCCTTATGGCGCATCCTCACCCTTTGGCGTCGTCAGGCTCCGGCGCTACTCCTTGGCGCGCTGATCGCGCTGGCGGCCCTCGCCAGCTTTATCGCGTTGATGGCGCAATCGGCGCGCTTTATTGGCGCGGCCATCGCGGGCATCGCGCTAGTGGTGCCGATCAGCCTGTCGATCCTGGGGGTGGCCCGCGTCGTGTTGCGCTATCTGGAACGGCTCGCCACCCATGACGCGATGTTTCGCGCGTTGGCGGCGCTGCGCGTTTGGTTTCTGCGCGGCCTCGCCGGCAGCGCCGCTGGGGGCTTGGGCCTGCGCCGGGCGGGCGATTTACTCTCGCGCCTGATCAGCGATATCGATGCGCTGGATGGCATTTATCTGCGCATCCTGATCCCTGGCGTGTCTGCGCTGATGCTGGTGCCGATTTTACTGTGGGCGGTTGGCCGCGATAATGCGATTGCCGCGATCATCGTATTGGGCCTGTTTGTGCTGATCGCTTTTTGGCTACCGCAGCGCGCCATGCGGGCGGCCCGTGCGGCGGCTGTCGCGCAAACCGAGGCGGCTTCGGCCTTGCGCGTCGCGGCCCTCGATGCGCTGACCGGCTTGCGCGAAATCAAGGTTTTTGGCGCAGAGGGCCGAATGTTGGCCAATATCCAAGCCAAAGAGGCCGGTTTGTTCAGCGCTGAGCGCGGCCTCGCCGCCCGTGGCGCGGTGCTGCAGGCTGTCGCGTTTCTGGCCGCCCAAGCGGCGCTGCTCGCGGTGCTCCTGATCGGTGGTGTTCACGCGCCGATTGCGGTGCTGATTGCGGCTTTTGTGGTGATCGCGGCGTTTGAAATGGTCGGTGGCATGCCGCGCGCCGGCGCGCTGGCAGGTGTTGCCTCCGCCGCCGCGAGCCGGGTGATCGAGGCTGCTGAAGCGCCGCCCAGCGTGCCCGATCCGGTCGATCCGTTGCCGCTATCCGCCGCCACGGCGCTGCGCTTTGATGATGTGCAGTTTCGTTGGTCGCCCGATCATCCGATGGTGCTCGATCAATTATCGCTGCAAGTGCCCGCCGGGGCGCGGGTGGCGGTGCTCGGTCCTTCGGGCGCTGGTAAATCGACCCTGGCGGCGCTGGCATTGAAGCTGGCCGCGCCGCAAGCGGGCGCTATTCGGCTCGGCGGCGTCGATCTGGCCCGGCTCTCTGCGGTGGATGTGCGCACGCGCATCGCTTATCTCGCGCAAACCACCCATCTGTTCGCCGATACGGTGCGGAATAATTTGCGCCTCGCCCGGCCTGACGCCACCGATGCGCAATTATGGACCGCTTTGGAGGCGGCGCGCATCGCGGATATGGTGCGCGGCCTGCCCGATCAGCTCGATGCCTGGGTCGGCGAGCAGGGGGCGCAATTTTCGGGCGGGGAGGGGCGGCGTTTGGCTCTGGCGCGCACTTTGCTCAGCCCAGCGCCGATCCTGATTCTTGATGAACCCTGCGCTGGGCTTGATCCCGCCACTGAGCGCGATTTCATGACCACGCTCAATCTGACCACCGAAGGCCGCAGCGTGTTGCTGATCACCCACCGGCTCACCGGCGTTGAAAAACTTGATCGGGTCTGGCGCTTGCAGGCTGGCCGCCTCACCTCGGCAACCTTCTGATTCCATAGAGGCCGATTGACCCTGATGAATTCTGCGTCCCCCCGGCTTCAGCAAGCGGCACTCGGTGCCACGATTCTGCTCCCCGCGTTCTTTTTCTATGGCCGCGCCATCGCTGATGCGCTGTTATCGCTCACCGCCATCCTGTTTCTGGTGCATTCAGCGATCAACCGCGATTGGCGCTGGACGGAAAAACTTTGGGTGCGACTATCGTTTTTGCTCTGGCTGTTGATCCTGCTCAGCTCGGTGGTGAGCGGCAAAACCCATTCCAGCCTGGAAGCTTTGGTGCTGGTTCGGTTATTCATTTTTGCCGCTGCCCTCGAATCCTGGGTGCTGGTCAGCGCCGAATCCCGTTCATGGCTCGGCATCAGCGTGGCCATTGCCGCGATTTGGCTGGTGGTCGAATGTTGGCAGCAATATCTGTTCGGCCATAATAGTCTCGGCGATGCGCGGTGGCCGGATGGCTCGCTCACTGGCCCGTTTTTCAAGCCCCGCGCTGGACCGCAATTTCTGCTTGTGTTTTTCACCGGCCTGATGCCGTTGGTGGTAACACGGATCCAGCGCCCGGACTGGCTTGCGCGGATTGCCGGTGCGGCGGCGCTGATTTTTCTGGTGCTGACCATGATTTTGATCGGCCAGCGGATGCCCAATTTGCTGATGGTTTTCGGGCTTTGTTTGAGTGCGCTGCTGGTCAAACGGTTGCGGGTGCCGTTCGCGCTTGCGATGGCGATGGGCATCATCGCGCTGATCGCGCTGCCGGTGCTTTCACCGCCGACCTACGCCAAGCTGATCATTAAATTTACCTCGCAAATGTCGCATTTCCCGCGCAGCCCCTATGGCCAGCTTTATACCCGCGCGGCGGTGATGGTCGTCGCTCATCCGTGGCTGGGCTTGGGTTTTGACGGGTTTCGCGATTTTTGCACCAATCCGGCCTATTTCCACGGGTTTCCAGCACTCGGTATTCCGAATGCCGATAATGGCGGGCTGCGCGGCTGCAATATCCATCCGCATAATTACTATTTGCAAATCGCGACCTCGGCGGGCGTTCCCGGCCTGCTGGTGTTTTTGGCGATGGTCGGTCTGTGGCTAAACCGGATGATCCGCCTTGTCTGGTCAGCGCCTGATCCACGCCAAGCGATGCTGACCGTCGCGTGTTGCGTGATTTTATGGCCGGTTGCCTCAACCAGTAGCCTGTTTACCCTCTCGACGGCGGGTTGGGTGTTCATGACGATCGGCTGGTCATTGGCTGCATCAGCCCCGCGCGCGGACCGGGCCGATTGATTGGCCAAACAAGGCTTAGAGCGTGATTGATGATAACCAATCACGCTCTAACCGGTGCGCGCGTTACTTCGCGGTGGTGCTGAGTGTTTTGATGTAGGCCACCACGTCCGCACGTTGTTTGGCATTCGGCATGCCCATATAGGGCATTTTGGTCCCCGGCACGTCCGCTTGCGGGTTGGCGAGGAATTTATCGAGTGCGGCGCTGGTCCAGACGATATGCGATGATTTCAGCGCGGGGGAAAACATAAACCCCTTGGTGCTGGCGGCTGGCTTGCCATAAATCCCGGCGAGGCTTGGCCCGATGCCGTTTTGTCCGGCGGCGGCGCTGTGGCAAGCGGCGCATTGGGCCGCAAACACGCTTTTCCCTTTCGCCACATTGGCCGCGTGGGCGGCGCCAAAGCCGCCCAGGGTCAAAGCGAGGGTCAAGGCGAGCGCTGCGACCGCCATCCGTGAATTTTTCTTGTTCAGCATCGTGTGTCCTTTCAGAAGGTGAACGGTAGAAAGCGAACGATTAGAAAGCGAGCCAAACCCCGGCGAACAGCGTATCATTCGCCTGGGCATTCGTCCCAGCGCCGTCATAGTTGCGGGCCAAGCCATTAAAAGTCGGATAGATCGTGTCTTCAACAAAAAACTTTGCGTTCAGCCAGGGCAAAAACGCGGGTCCACCATTATTGAACGGGTAATAATCAAGCTCGGTGGTCCAGCTATTGGTGTTCGGCTTGCCGTTGGCGTTGCCGTAGAGCGTGACGTCGCTATTGCCATAGATCATATTATAAGATTCAGTAATCCCGTATTTCTGGAACAGTAATTCCGATACGGTGAATGTCGCTGTATTCAGCGTATCCGCCGGATTACTGACCAGACCTAACGGGTAGCTCCCCTGCCAGCTTTGCGATTCGTGGATGAAGTTCGCCTGGATCGAGAAGGCTTGGTTCGTGGTGATATATTGGAATTGGCTATCCGCCGCGACATCGAGAAACTGATCGGTCGGCCCGTTGATCATGCCCTGCGGGTAGGGCCGATCCATCAGCGCATAGCTCCCGACCTCAATCGATGAATTGCCCCATTGATGCTGCACCGCCAACCGCACATAGGGGATGATGCCATCGACCGGCGCTGCCGGGCCAACGCCGAGCGCGTAGCTCATACGGTTTGGCAGCGATTTGTAAAAATCGACCTCGGTATAGAGCATATTTTCCGGTGTCAGGTTCAACGCGCTATAGGCGCCGACGCCATACACGCCCTGCGCCAAGGCTGGAATTTGTTGCTCGGCGGTCGGCCCATTCGCGAGTTCAGAGGGGATGAACGGATAGCCCCAGCTGGGCGGCGAATTCCATAAATCAGTCACCGTCGGCGCGTTATTAAAGGTCAAACCCCAGAATAACGGCTTGCCGAACAGCTCGCCGGGGCGGGCCAGACGAATATCAGTATTGTCCCAGTGCAATTGGTGAGCGACGCCATCATAGGTGACCTGGATGAAGGCACCGATCCCGAGTTTCGAATCGAGCGCGCCGCCGTAAAACAGGCTGGTTTGCTGGGCGGCCCAGGCATCATTGCTCTTAAAGCCCGGCGCTAACCCGCCCGGAATTTTGTCATGCAGCTGGGTGAAGCCAATTTGCGACATCAGAGCAAAATTCTTCCAAGTCGGGAATGTGCCCCCGGCAATATAGCCTTCCAGCTTGAAATCCCGCCCGTAAGGCGTGAGCTGTGGAAAGCCGATATGGCAGGCCGAACAAGGCTCGCCGGTCTGCGCCGCAAAAGCGGGTATCGCCCAAGCTCGGCTTGGCGCCAGCGCGCTCATCGCCAATAATGCCACGATACTCGATTGTTTCACGATCTTATGCATAACCCAATCTCCCCTTCATCGATACGTAACCGATGCACGTAAATCAGCCGGGCGACATTGATCTATATCAATTGGTTCGCAGCCGCAGCATGGCTCAGATAAGGTTGCATTTCGCTCTCGTCACAAATGGTGACGCCGCCATGGCGAAACAATCAAAATCATGTTTTCGGGGTTTGGAATTAGAGCGTGATGCCACCTATCTCAAGCAACGCGAAGGAGGTCGCATCGTCTCGGTCGCGGCAATAATCGCTGTGGCAGCCAACACCGATGGCAAGCGCGAGATCGTCGGCCTGCATATCGGACCGTCCGAAGCCG
>JAKBBY010000243.1 GCA_021808315.1 Pseudomonadota bacterium
CGGTGCAGCATCCAGATCGGGCTGTCGCGGCGGCTGACCAGCAGGCGGCTGGTGAGCGGGGTGCGCAAATGCGAATCGACGATGATGCGGATCAACTTGGTGGCGCGGTAGCCTTCGAGGCGGCAGGTGAGTTCGGGGTCATCGGCGAGGATAGTGCCGACCCCGACCATGATCGCGTCGTGATTGCCACGCAGCGCATGGCCGGCGGCGCGGGCGGCGGGGCCGGTGATCCATTGGCTGGCCCCGGTGCGCGTGGCGATTTGGCCATCGAGGGAGGTAGCGAGTTTCAGGGTGATCAGCGGGCGCGCTTGCTCGATCACGCGGGTAAATCCGGCATTCAGCGCGGCGGCTTGGGCGGCACCAAGGCCGGTTTCAACCGTGATGCCGGCGCGTTGCAGGAGCGCAATACCGTAGCCATTGACCCTGGGATCAGGGTCGGTCTGGGCGATGACCACGCGGGCGATGCCGGCCTCGATCAGCGCTTGGGCGCAGGGCGGGGTTTTGCCGTGATGGGCGCAAGGCTCCAGCGTGACATAGGCCGTGGCGCCACGCGCGGCGGCCCCGGCGAGGGCGAGAGCCTGGGTTTCGGCGTGCGGGCGGCCACCGGGGGCGGTGCGCGCTCGGGCGAGGATCACACCGTCACGCACGATGACGCAGCCGACGCTGGGGTTGGGCGCGGTATCACCGAGGCCGCGCCGGGCCAGAGCGAGGGCGATGCGCATGAAATCAGAATCGCTCAAATTCATGGCGGCGGGCGGTTATTTGGAGGGGTCCATCGCGCCCAGGAAATTGCGGAAATCGCCGGTTTCCTGAAAATCACGATAGACCGAGGCGAAGCGGACATAGGCCACCGCATCGACCTCTTTGAGCGTATCCATCACCAATTCGCCGATGTCTTTGGAGGCGATTTCGGCTTCGCCGGAGGCTTCGAGCTGGCGGACGATGCCATTGACGATGCGTTCGATCCGCTCATCATCGACGGGGCGTTTGCGCAGCGCAATGCGCACGGAGCGGGCGAGCTTGTCACGATCAAACGCGACGCGGCGCTGGTCCGCCTTGACCACCACCAATTCGCGCAGTTGCACCCGCTCGATGGTGGTGAAACGCTGGCTGCATTGCGGACAAAAGCGCCGCCGCCGGATGGCGCTGCCATCATCGGACGGGCGGCTATCTTTGACCTGGCTATCCGCTTCGCCGCAAAATGGACACCGCATTTTCGCTCCTTTAACCCGGTGGCAAGCGGGCGGTTCAGCGATAAATGGGAAAGCGGGCGCAGAGCTCTTGGACTTTGGCACCGATTTCGGCTTCCACCGCATCATTGCTGCCATCATTGGAGGCGGCCAGACCATCGAGCACGGCGACGATGAAGCGGCCCACCATGCGGAACTCCTCAGGCCCGAAGCCGCGCGAGGTGGCGGCGGGGGTGCCCAAGCGAATGCCTGAGGTGACCGCGGGTTTCGCCGGATCGAACGGGATTGCGTTTTTATTGGCGGTGATGTGCGCGCGCTCAAGCGAGGCTTCAGCGGCTTTGCCGGTGACGTTTTTCGGCCGCAGATCGACGAGCATCAAATGGCAATCGGTGCCGCCGGTGACGATATCGACACCGCCTTCGACCAGGGTGGCGGCGAGCACTTTGGCGTTTTCGGCCAAGGCGCGCTGATAGGCGCGAAATTCCGGGCGCAACGCTTCGCCGAACGCGACGGCTTTGGCGGCGATGACATGCATCAGCGGGCCGCCTTGCAGGCCGGGGAACACGGCGGAATTGAATTTTTTGCCGAGTTCCAGATCATTCGAGAGGATCATGCCGCCGCGCGGGCCGCGCAGGGTTTTGTGGGTGGTGGTGGTGACGACATGGGCGTGCGGCAGTGGCGAGGGGAATTGGCCGGCGGCGACGAGGCCGGCGAAATGCGCCATATCCACCATGAAATAGGCACCGATTTCATCGGCGACGGCGCGGATGCGGGCGAAATCGATATGGCGCGGATAGGCCGAGCCGCCCGCGATGATCAGGCGCGGCTTATGGGTGCGGGCGAGGGTTTCGAGCTCGTCATAATCGATCAGCCCGTCTTCACGGCGCACGCCATATTGCACCGGCTTGAACCATTTGCCGGAGAGGTTGGGCGCGGCCCCATGGGTGAGATGGCCGCCCGCAGCGAGCGACATGCCGAGAATGGTATCGCCGGCATCGAGCAAGGCGAGGAACACGGCCTGGTTGGCTTGCGCGCCCGAATGGGGCTGCACATTGGCGTAGGCGCAACCGAAGAGTTGCTTGGCGCGATCAATCGCGAGCTGTTCGGCGACATCCACGGCGGCGCAACCGCCATAATAGCGTTTGCCGGGATAGCCTTCGGCGTATTTATTGGTCAGCACCGAGCCTTGGGCTTCGAGCACGGCGCGCGAGACGATGTTTTCTGAGGCGATCAGCTCGATCCCATCTTGCTGGCGGACCAGTTCGCGCTGAATGGCGGCGGCGAGTTCGGGATCGGTCTCGGCGAGGGGGGCTGAGAAAAAGCGATCAAGGCTGGGGGCGGCGCTGTGCTGGTTCATCAATTCGCTCCGAAATCGGGAAAAATGGTTAGGCGGGCGGGGTGAGCTTGGCGAGGCGGCGATCATGACGCCCGCCTTCATAGGCGGTGGTGAGGAAGGTGCTGAGGCAATCGAGGGCCACGGCATCGCCGGTGAGGCGCGCGCCGAGGGCCAGAATATTGGCGTTATTGTGCTGGCGGGCGAGCCGGGCTTCGGTGACATCGCGCGCTTGGGCGCAGCGAATGGTGGGGTGGCGGTTGGCGGCGAGGGCCATGCCGATGCCGGTGCCGCAGACCAGGAGGCCGAAGCTGGCGGCACCAGCCTCAATGCGTTGGCAGACCGCGTGGGCGAAATCAGGGTAATCGCAGCTGGTGGCGGTGTTGGTGCCGCAATCGATCACGGTCCAGCCGGCATCACGCGCGGCTTGGGCCAGTTGGTCCTTGAGGAGATAGCCGGCGTGATCGGCGCCGACCGCCAGGGTGCGATCCATGTTCATTGCGTGGCTCTAGCACGGGCGGGGCGGCGGGTGAAACTGTTTGGGTGGGAGGCTGTTTCGCGCGGGGCGCGGATGCGGTTATGATGCAGGCGCGAAAAATCAGGAGCGAAAAAATGATCACAGGGCAATTTCCGGCGACGCGGCTGCGGCGCAATCGGGTGGATGGGTGGACGCGGCGGATGG
>JAKBBY010000041.1 GCA_021808315.1 Pseudomonadota bacterium
CGCTGACCCAAACCCCACCGATAACGCGGCGCCGCCCACGATCAACAAAGCGGCGCCGATGATCGGCAGCGTCAATGCGGCGCGACCCGCGAGGATCAGCAAACCGGTTGAGAGCAGCGGGGCGGCATAAGATAACGTCCCCAACAGCGCCAAATCACCCCGCTTGGTGGCAAAATCCCAAAAAAAGAAGGCAAGCCCAACCGGCCCCAAACCCAGCGCGATCATGGCCAAAAACTGGCCCTCACCCGGCAGCACCGTCGGCTCGGCGGCCGCGTGGACCAGCAAGGCGGCCAGCGATACGGCACCACAAATCCCGGCGATCAATTCGCTCGGCACCTCGCTGATCCAGCGATTGGCAACCGAATAACCGGCCCAGACAAAGGCGGCGGCCAGCGCACAGCCATAGCCCAGTGCCGTGCCATGACCGCCCCAACCGCTGCCCAGCACAATCAACATCGTCCCCGCCAAACCCATCACCGCGCCCAGCATATGCCGCCAACGCAACGACCCGTCTGGCAAGGCAGCAGAAAACAACACAATCAAGAGCGGCCATAAATAATTCAACAGGCTCGCTTGTGCCGGCGGCGCATAATCCAGCGCCGTGAAATACAGCGCGTGATAACAAAAAATCCCGCCGAACCCGATGACCCAAGCCCGCCAGCCTTGCCGCAGCCGGGCGATCCGCCCGCGCGCGATCACCACGGTCAAACCGGCGCAAAACGCCACAAAAAAACTGATCGCCAGCGTCTCGAACGGAGGAATCCCGCGCGTTACCACCGCGAGCAGCGCGAGGCTGGACCATAACAAAATCGCAAGCCCGCCAACCGCCGTCGCCCGGCGCCGAAGCTGCATCGCCATTACCTCGCCTTGATTGCGGGCCGCATCCTGGTACTCAGCACCGCCTCAGCGGCAAAGTTCCGCCTTGGCGTGCCGATATTCGGCAATCAATCGCTCGATTCGCACGCGCGCTGGCACCACCGCATCAATCGCGCCAATCCCCTGCCCCGAGCCCCAAATATCCTTCCAAGCCTTGGCTTTCGCCCCTTCATGGAAATTCATCGCCGAAGCATCGCTCTCGGGCAAATGATCCGGATCAAGCCCCGCCGCGACCACGCTTGGCTTGAGGTAATTGCCATGCACGCCGGTAAATAAGTTGGTATAAACAATATCATCCGCGCCATTATCCACAATGGCCTGCTTATAGGCTGCCGAGGCATTGGCTTCTTCGGTCGCGATAAAGGCCGAGCCGATATAGCCGAAATCCGCCCCCATCGCCTGCGCCGCCAGCACCGCCCGCCCGGTCGCGATGGCGCCGGACAAGGCCAATGGCCCGTGGAACCAGGTTCGAATTTCCTGGACCAACGCAAATGGCGAAATCACCCCGGCATGGCCCCCGGCACCGGCGGCCACCGCGATCAACCCATCAGCCCCTTTCTCAACCGCCTTATGGGCAAATTTGTTATTGATAATGTCATGCAGCACCACGCCGCCATAAGAATGCACGGCGGCATTCACATCCTCACGCGCGCCGAGCGAGGTAATCACCACTGGCGCCTTATATTTCACGCACATCGCCAAATCATGCTCAAGCCGCGCGTTCGAGCGATGCACGATCTGATTGACGGCATAGGGTGCGGCTTTCTGATCCGGATGCGCCCGGTCCCAGGCCGCCAAGGTCTCGGTGATCTCGGCGAGCCACTCATCGAGCTTGGCATCAGGCCGCGCATTTAGCGCCGGAAACGAGCCCACAATCCCGCTGGTGCATTGGGCAATCACCAGCTTGGGGTTGGACACAATGAACAAGGGCGAGCCGATCACCGGAATCGCCAGATTATCGCGTAATATTGCTGGGACGGTCATTCCTCTTTGTGGAATGACCGCCCGGTTACGTCAAGGAACCATCCGGCCCCAATCGGTCGCGCTATGAGCTGCCGATGAGCACGCCCATCACAAACACAATGGCGCCGCCCAGCGCGACCTGCATCGCCGCACGCATCGGCGGCGTGTCCATATATTTGGCACGGATCCACGAAATAATCCCCAATTCCAGCACCACCACCGCAAAGGCGATTGACATGGCCGTCCAGAAATTCGGGATCAGGAATGGCAATGTATGGCCAAGCCCCCCCAACGTGGTCATACCGCCGGTAATCACGCCACGCACAATCGGCGAACCACGCCCGGTCAAACTGCCATCATCGGACAGCGCTTCGGCAAACGCCATCGAAATACCGGCACCCAATGACGCCGCAATCCCGACAATGAAGGCATCCCAAGGCTTGCCGGTGGCAAAAGCCGAGGCAAATACCGGTGCCAGCGTTGAAACCGACCCATCCATCAACCCGGCTAGGCCCGGCTGGATATAGCGTAGCACAAAATTGCGTCGGGCCGCGTCATCCTCCTCCGAGCGGACCGATTGCGGCAAATTCTCTTCGGTCAACTGGTCGGCCACCCGCTCATGCCCCTGCTCGGCCTGAGCCAGATCGCCCAATAATTTCCGCACCGCGACATCCGATGTGCGGCTGGCCGCCAACCGATAGAAATTGGCTGTCTCGGCCTCCATGCTCTCGGCCAGCTTACGCACCTCTTGGATGCTGGGGCGGGGCATCTGCCACACCGCCTTGCGGCTCAAAAAGCCGCGCACATCCTGGCGCCGGATCAGTGGAATATGGTTGCCGAATTTCTCTTGATATAGATCGATCAGGCGGCGGCGATGCTCGCTTTCCTCCTCCGCCATATCGACGAACACTTTCGCCGAAGCCGGGTAATCGACATGCAGCCGCTCGGCAATATCGGCGTAAATGCGGCCATCCTCTTCTTCGGAGCCGATCGCCAACGCCAGAATTTCTTGTTCAGACAGTTCAGAAAAGTTTCGCATGCCCATCAGAGTGGTGGTGCGCCGCGAACCGGTCAAGCCCTAACTTATTGACATTTATTCGCAATTCGGAGCTCCCCCGATGAAAAAAGCGATAAAACCGATGATAAAAAGACAAAATTATCGGTCACTAACCCATTGCACTTACCGCTGATCCCTGCATGATCGCGCTCATGAGTGCCACCACCGCCCGTCACCAGACATCAGAGCCAGAACCCAAGTTGCTGGCCGACCCGACTTTGTGCGCCTGCAATTCGGGATTGCGCCGCACGCGATGCTGCGGCCTCAGTTCGGCTGGTTTGCCTGATCCCGCCAATCATTCACTGCTCGATGCAACGGTTGAACTCGCAAAAACCGCGCGCACCGGCGGGCGCAACCGCGAGGCCGAACGCTATTTGTTGCAAGTGCTTGATCTAGCGCCGCTGCACCGCGAGGCGTTGCGCGTGCTCTATGAGCTGCGCCGGGCGGAAAACCGGCTGCAAGCCGCCGAGGCGCTGATTAAGCGCATTTGCAGCATCGACCCGCCGGTGGCGGTCATTCTGCTCCAATATGCCCAGCTCCTGATCGGGCTGGGCCGCCATGCCGATGCCGAAGCCCCGGCCCGCGCCGCGCTCAAACTAGCCCCGCGGGAGGCTGCGTCGCATCACATGATCGGCATGATTTTCACCGAAACCAATCGTGTCCTCGCGGGCGAGCGCCATTATCGGCTTGCGCTCAGCTTCAGCGAACCCAACGACGCGGCCATTATCAGCAATCTGGCCTGGAACCTGAAATTGCAAGGTCGGCTCGACGAGGCGGCGGCTTTGTATCAGTCAGCGATGGCGCAGCGGGCCGAAAACCCGCGCACTCTTTCGGGTCTGGCGCAGGTTGAAGCCGGGCGTGGCAATTTTGATCGTGCCGTAGCCCTGATCGGCCAAGCCAAAGAAGCGGCGCCGAGTGATCGGATGATCGGCCTACTTGACGCGCTAGCCCGGCTGCAGCGCAACGACCCCACGGGCTGTATTGAACGCATCGATGCCACCGCCGCCGCCATCGCGCCGCAAAGCTTGGTCGCCACCGAACTTGCGGCCAAAGGCCAAGCGCTTGAGCGGCTCGGTGATTTTGAGGCCGCATTCAGCGCCTACCAGCAAGCCCGCAGCTTCCAGCGCGAGCGCGCCGGTCGGCGGTTTGACCCGGCACCGCTTGATCAGCGCCTTGCCGCGCTGAAACAAACCTTTCTCTCCGACCGGCTTGGCGCTTTGCCACGCGCGCCGATCCAGCCGGGCGCACCGATGCCGATTTTCCTGCTCGGCACCGCGCGCTCAGGCACCTCGTTGCTGGAATCGATGCTCGCCCAAATTCCCGGCATTGATCCCGCCGATGATCGTGGCCCCTTGCCGGATCTATCGCGCCTGCTGCCGAAAATGATCGCCGGACTGGGCGGTCCGGCCAGCGAATTTCCGGATGCGCTGATTGATACCATCGCCGGTGACGCGCGCGATGTCATCCCGATGCTCGGTGCGCGATATCTGCGCAGCCTGCAAATCAGTGGCATCGCCAATGCCGAAACCCGCTTCGTCACCGATCGCAGTGCCGACCTGCCCTGGACTCTCGGCCTCGCCGCCATGCTGTTCCCCACCGCCCCGGTCATTCAGGTCTTGCGCCACCCGCTCGATGTTGGCCTGTCCTGTTTTGCGCAGGACCGATTATACCCAGGCAATGCCGGGGTGACGCTGGAAAGTGCCGCCAAATTTTATGACATCACCATGTCCGCGATCAGCCATATTCGCGGCCAAATGACCCTGCGCTATCTGCCGGTTCGCTATGAGGATTTGATTACCGCCCCGGTCGCCACCTTCGCGCGGGTGCTCGAATTTATCGGCATTCAGGTCGATGCCGCCGCCGCCCTGACCGCACCGGCCCGCAAAGTGCCGCGCACCCCCGCCTATGCGGTCACACGCGAAAAACTGCATCGCCGCAGCTTGAACCGCCATCAAAATTTCGGCGCTCGGCTCGACCCGATGCGCCCCATCCTCAATCCGTGGATCGAGGCTCTCGGTTACACGCCCAGCACCCAGCAGGCCGCATGAACGATATGCCACCCCCCCAAGCCGATGCTGCACCGGCCCCCGTTCCTCCGGCCAGCACGGGTGCGTCACCGCCGCCGATTGCCGGCGGGATTAAAGTGACACTCGGTGAAGTGCTGAATGAAATCAGCGCCTATGAACGTGATGGCAAGCTCGATCTTGCCGAAGATCTCGCCGAACGCGTGCTGCGCGCTGCGCCCAACCACGCCCATGTGCTGCATCTCTCCGGCATCGTCGCCTATCGGCGCGGCAAAGTCGATCTGGCCATCGAACGGATGGAACGGTCGATGGAATTGTCCCCTGACGTACCCGTCTATCCGCGCAATATGTGCGAAATCTATCGCGGCGCGGGCCAGTTGGATGACGCCCTCCGCGTCGCCCACCGCGCCATTGAGCTGGCCCCCGAGGATAGCCGCGCCCATTTCAATCATGCGCTGATCCGCTACGAACGGCTCGAACTCGATGCCGCACTCGCCGCTGCTGATCGCGCGATTGAGCTTGATGCTAATTTCCCCGAAGCCCATTTCGAGCGCGCCGAAATTTTGCTCCTCGCGGGGCAATTAACCCCTGGCTGGGAGAGTTATGAATGGCGCTTCAAGCTCAAACAAGCTGAGGGGATGCTGCCGAAAACCGATAAACCGCAATGGGATGGCGGGCCATTGCCCGAAGGCCGACTCTTGATCGTTGCCGATCAGGGCTTTGGCGATTGCATCCAATTTGGCCGCTATATCCCCTGGCTCGCCGAACGCGCGCCCAAACCCGTGCTTGCCTGCAGCGGCGATCTTGTTCCAATACTAAAACAAATTAACGGGATTGGTCGCATCGTCACACGCTGGGAAGCGACGGGCGATTTTGATGCCTATATCCCGCTCTCCGGTCTGCCGCGTCTGGCGGGCACCACCATCGATACGATACCCGCAACCATCCCCTACCTCCATCCCGACCCCGCCAAAATCGCCGCGTGGCGACAGCAGCTCGATGCGCTCACCCCGCGCCATAAAAAGCGGATCGGCCTGGTTTGGGCGGGCCGACCAACCCATAAAAACGACCGGAAACGCACGGTTAAACTGCGCCAATTCGCCCCTCTCTTCGCCCGGCCCGATCTTGCGATCGTCACCGTGCAAAAAGGCGACCGGATCGATGAAGTCGGCCAGTATTTCGGCCCTGCCCCGTTGGTCAATCTCGGCCCCACCATCCAAGATTTCACCGATACGCTGGCGATCATGCAAAGCCTGGATCGGCTGGTCACCATCGATACCTCGGTTGCCCATCTCGCCGGTGCGAGCGGCGTGGCCACCTCGCTGATCCTACCCTACGCCCCTGATTGGCGTTGGCTGCACGGGCGCGATGACACGCCTTGGTATCCATCGATCAAATTATATCGCCAACAACGCCCTTATGATTGGTCTGGCGTGGTTGAACGACTCGCTGCCGAGATTTGATCAAGTCAAAACGTGGAATTATGACAATTTAATGACAGTAAAACGGATCAAATATCAGTTATAATTGTCTTTTTGTCATGATCGCCGCCAATTTGTCCCGCCCACTCGGTTGCATGGCCCGGCGCGTTTGGCTATCCGCCACGCGAGTTCGAGAGGGATCATGCGTAAAATCATCGCTGCTATGCTGGCCGCCATTCTCATTGTCATCGCCGCCCTTTTGCTGTGGCCTGCGGGCAGTGCCAACACGCTGATCGTTTATTCTGGCCTTGATTACGGCCCTGCGGTCGCCCATGCCTTCACCCAAAAAACCGGCATCAAGGTCAAACTGATCCGCCTCTCCACCGGCGCGTTGCTCGCGCGGATCAGCGCTCAAGGCCATCATCCGGACTGGACGCTCGCGTGGTTTGATGGGGCCACCGCCGCCGTTTCGCTCGATCACGCGGGTTTGCTCGCCCATCATTTGCCCGAACCGGCTGATTTGACGCCGCTTGGCCAATCGATGGTCCCGGCCAATGGCGCGTATGTGCCCACCGGCTGCACCCTCGCGGGCGTCTTCATCATGCCGCGCAACGCCAGTTTCACGCCACCGCTCCACTGGTCAGACCTCACCCAGCCGATTTATCATGGGTTGATCGGCATGAACGATCCCTCGATTTCCGGCCCTACCTATCCGGCCTTGGCCGGCATGCTGAAATCAGCCGGCGGCTGGCCGCAGGGGAAAGATTTCATCGCCGCGCTGAAAGCCGATGGCCTGCATATTTACGCCAAGAACGATGCCACCTTGGCCGCCTTGCGCAGCGGCGCCATTCAAATCGCCATTGTGCAATCCTCCGCCGCCTTGCATTACGCCCAAACGATCGATCATTCTCTTACCGTAACTATTCCACATCCGGCCTATGTGCTGCCGAATGTCATGGTCATGGCCCCCGGCCTGACAGCCAAGCGGCGCGCTCAGGCCGAGCTTTTCATCGCCTACGCGAACAGCCAAGCCGCGCAAGCGATTCGCACCCAGCAGAATGATGGCGATGCTTATTATTGGCCGATCACAACCGGAACCGCGCCGCGCGCTGGCATGCCGCCATTATCCGCTCTTGATCTTGCAACACTCAATGCGCAGCACTGGGGTGCTAACCAAAACAGCATTACCGCCTGGTTCGCCAAACGGGTCGTCGGCGCTGGTTCGTGATCGCCCGTGATCTCCGATGTCCGGCATCGACGCTTGATCATGGCGCGCATGGCACGCTCCGGCGGTCTGATCGCCCTCGCCCTGATCATCGCTCTGTTCATCGTGCCGTTGCTGCGCCTGCTGGCGTTGCCGCTGCTCCAGCCAACCCTGCCCAGTGCCGGATGGCGGCCCGTTTGGGACTCATTATCGCTCGCCATCGTCACCGCCCTGATCGCCGCCCCGCTCGGCGGCTTGATCGCTTGGTTCATCACTGAATATCGCGGGCTCGCCGCCACCCTCGCCAATGTCACGCTTTGGACGCTGTTCCTCGCCCCGAGCTATGTGCTGACCACCGGCTGGATCATTCTGTTCAGCACACCGGAAACCCGGCTGAGCCTGTTCGGTCGCGCCTTTTTTGGTCTGCCCGGCCTGATTATGCTGTTTGTGATCAAGGCGTTGCCGTTCGCCAGCTTTGTCGCGCGCACCACCGTCGCCGGTGCGGGAGCGGGTTTGCGCGAAGCCGCCCTCATTCATAATCTTCCGCCGCTGCGCCGCCTGCTGATCATCGCCCGCCTGATCGCGCCTGCACTGGCCCTTGCTTTCGCGGTTGCGGTGATCGAAACCATGCAAGAATTCGGCATTCCCGCCACGCTCGGCACCGCGAGCAAAATTCCATTGCTCACCTACGCGATCTATCAAAATCTCGCCGAAACCCCGACCGATTTTGCCGGCGCCGCCCTGCTCTGCTGGCGCCTCGTGCTGATCGCCGCCTTATTCGGCGCAGCCAGCCTCGCGCTGCAACGGCGCGGCGCCAATTTACGCAATGGCCGCAACCGCATGGTCCAGCGCCGCAACCCCAGCCCGGCCCTGTCACGCTTGGCCCTGAGCGGGGTTATTCTGCTGCTCACCCTCGGTATCGTCATTCCGTTTTGCTTTCTGCTCTTGCGCGGGTTCAGCCATGGCTGGCAGCCCACCGCGCATCTCAACGCAATTCTGCGCTCGCTCGGCTTTGGGCTGATCGGCGCAACCCTCGCGACGGCCACTGGCGTCGCCCTCCTGCAAATTCGCGCGCAGCGGCGCGGCCTGATCACCACCACCATCGATGCTGCCTTGCTCGCCAATATGGCGGTGCCGGGCCTCGTGCTCGGTGCGGGCTATATCCTTACGTTCAATAACAACATCCTGCCGCTCTACGGCACCACGACCCTGCTGATCATCGCCTATGCCGCCGGCACAATTCCGCTCGCCGCCCGCATGGTGCAGAGCGCCTTCGCCGATCTTGACCGCAATTTGGCCGCCGCCGCGCGGATCCACGGCCTCTCCGCCAGTACCCGCGCTATCGACATCAATGCCACCCTACTGGCCCAACCTTTGCTCTATGGCCTGCTGGTCGCCACCGGCGCCATCATGTTTGAATTGCCAATCTCCGAACTCCTCTACCCGCCGGGGGCCACCCCGCTGGGTGTTGCCGTCGTCGGGCTCGATCAAATGGGCGATCTGGCCGCCGCCGCACGGCTCGCTGTGCTCGGCATGGTGGCGATGATTGCGCTCGCTGGTGCGCTGCTGCTGATCGTGCGCCTGCTCACCAGCCCGCGTGGCAGCGCACGCGCATGACCCAGTCCCTCACCATCACCAATCTGGGCCGCGAAATCGCCCGCCGCCGGGTTCTGGATGCCATCACCCTGGATGTGCGAGAGGGCGAATGTTTGGTGCTGGCGGGCGAATCCGGCTCGGGCAAAACCAGCTTGCTGCGCCTCGTCGGCGGGCTTGACCAGGCCGATCACGGCACCATTCACATCGGCGCCACCCTGGTTGATGACGCGGATGATGTATTCATCCCGCCCGAACGGCGCGGCCTTGGCATGGTGTTCCAAGATTTCGCCCTGTGGCCGCATCTCTCGGTGCTGGAAAATGTAGCCCTCGCAGTGCCTCGTGGCACCCATGGCCCAGCGCGGGCGCGTAGCCTGCTTGAGCGTTTTGGTGTGGCCGATCATGCGAGCCGTTTGCCGGCCACCTTGTCGGGCGGTCAGCAGCAGCGCGTCGGCATTGCCCGCGCCCTCGCCGCCGCACCGAAATTGCTGCTCCTCGATGAGCCGTTCTCCAGTCTTGACCTCGAAACCCGCGAAACGCTGCGCACCGAACTGCGCGCCGTTATCGCCGAATCCGGCCTGACCGCACTCTGTGTCTCGCACGATCCTGCCGATTGCGTGCATCTCGGTGATCGGGTCGCGGTGCTCGAAGCCGGGCGCATCAGTCAATCCGCCACACCCGAAACCCTCTATCACCGCCCCGCCAGCGCCTATGCGGCCCGCATCGCCGGGTTGCTCGGCGGCCTCGCCCTCCCCGCTCATGCCGACGGGCCAGACGCCCTCCTCACCCTGGGCGCCACCACGCTGCGCCTACCGGGCCAGGCCGATCAGCTCGGCAGCGCCCGATCCGCACGGGTATTTTGGCGCCCCGCCGCCATCGTCCCCACCGAGGATCATGACGGCATCAACGCCCAATGCTTCACCAGCCAGTTCGATACCGGGCAATTCCGCGCCACCTACCGCGTGGCTGGCTGTGCGAGCACCATTCCGGTGATCACCGCCAACCGCCCCCGCCTCGGGCCGGCCCGGTTGCGCATCGACCCTGCATATTTGCATATTTTTCCTCAATTGGAGGCGCGTTAATGTCGGATCTCAGCGTGATGATCGCAGCCTTTCTGACCGCTGCGGTCGAATGGGTCGAAGCCTTCACCATCGTGCTCGCGGTTGCGCTCGCCATCGGTTGGCAACGCGCCATCGCTGCAAGCCTCGCCGCCTTGGCCGTGCTCGCCGCCCTCACCCTGTTTGGCGCGAGCGCGATCAGCGCCATCGGCAATTTACGGATCGCGCAATTCATTATCGGCATCTTTTTGCTCCTGTTCGGCCTGCGCTGGCTTGCCAAAGCCATTGCGCGCGGTGCCGGGCTGAAGCCCTTGCATGATGAAGCCGCGGCCTTTGCCAAACTCTCCGCGAGTGCTGCCTTGGCCGAAAGGCGCGGCGCTATGCTGGTCGCGTTTCAGGGCGTGCTGTTTGAGGGGCTCGAAGTCTGGCTCATCGTGGTCGCGCTCGGCGTGCAAACGGGTCACACCGCCGCCGCTGCTGCCGCCGCCATCGCCGCCCTCCTCGTCGTGATGGCCATTGGCACGGCGCTGCGCGCACCGCTCGCCCGGGTGCCGGAAAACACCATCAAATTCGGGGTGGGCTGCGCCATTCTCAGCTTCGGCACGTTCTGGACCCTCGCAGCCCTCGGCTATCAATGGCCGCTCGGTGATTATTCGCTGCCTGCACTGCTCGGCTTTTACGCCGTCGGTGGATTATTGCTGATCAGCGCCTTCAAGCGCCCTGCCGCGATGGCAGCCCGATAATGCGCGGTCTGATCAAAACCTTGATCGGTGACGCCCGCAACCTGGGCTGCATCGCGATCATCACCGCCCTCGCCGCCGCGCTGATTGCCTCACCGGCGCGCCCATTCGCTGGCGCGCTAATCCCGCTCGCCCTGCTCGCCGCCGCCGCTTATCTCGCCCGTAGATAACATTTATACATCGGCGGCAGGTGCTTGCCATGCTCGCGTCAATGGTTCAGAAGCGAACGCATAATTCCGGGCGTTACCGTTAAGGTCACCCGGCGCAAAAAGGGGAACGCGATGAGCAAAATCAATATGGTTGTTGATTATGAAACCCATGACGGGATCGCGCTGATCGCGATTGATAGCCCGCCGGTGAACGCCCTCAGCCATGCCGTTCGTGCCGGACTGATCGCCGCCCTCGACCAAGCCGAACAAAATCCCGCCATCCACGCCATTGTGCTGGGCTGCCGGGGCCGCACCTTCTCCGCCGGTGCCGACATTACCGAATTCGGCAAACCGCCGCAGGAACCCGGCCTCCATGCCGTGATCGAACGCTTCGAAGCCAGCGCCAAGCCCGTAGTCGCCGCCCTGTTCGGCACCACCTTGGGCGGCGGGCTCGAACTCGCCCTGGGCTGCCATTTCCGCGTCGCCGCCGCCGATGCCCGGATGGGTCTGCCGGAAGTGAAGCTCGGCCTGCTGCCCGGTGCCGGTGGCACCCAGCGCCTGCCCCGGCTGATCGGCCCGGAAGCCGCCGTCGCCGCCATCGTCTCGGGTAAAATGATCAGCGCCAAAGCCGGCCTTGCCGAAGGGCTGATCGATGCCATCGTCGCCGACCCCATCCCAGGGGCGATGGATTTTGCCCGCACCGTGCTCGCTCAAAAAACCCCAAGCCCGCGCGTGCGCGACCGGGGCGAAAAACTCGCCGCCGCCAAAGCCGATCCCTCGGGCTTTGAAAAAGCCGCCGCTGAGGCCACCAAGCGCCTCAAAGGCGTGGAAGCGCCCGCCGCCTGCGTGCAGGCCGTGCGCAACGCCTTCACCCTCGATTTTGAGGCGGGGCTCGCCGCCGAGCGTGACTTATTCATGAAATTAGTGGTGGGCGATCAATCCCGCGCCCAGCGCCATATTTTCTTCGCCGAACGCGAGGCACAAAAAATTCCCGGCATCGGCCCGGAGCAAAAGCCGGCCAAAATCGCCCGCGCCGCCGTGCTCGGGGGCGGCACCATGGGCGGCGGCATCGCGATGAATTTTGCCAATGCCGGCATCCCGGTTACCATCGTCGAAACTGACGATGCCGCTCTGACCCGCGGGTTGGACCGGGTGCGCGAAACCTACGAAATCTCGGTCAAGCGCGGCGCGCTACCCGCAGGCACCACCGAAAAGCGCATGGCTCTGTTCTCCGGCACCACCGATTGGTCCAAACTCGCCGATGCGGACGTGATCATCGAGGCCGTGTTCGAGGAAATGGAGCTGAAAAAGCAAATTTTTGCCCGGCTCGACAGCCACGCCAAACCCGGCGCCCTGCTCGCCACCAACACCTCCACCCTCGATGTGGATGCCATCGCCAACGCCACATCCCGCCCGCATGATGTGCTGGGCATGCATTTCTTCTCGCCGGCCAACGTGATGAAATTGCTGGAAATCGTGCGTGGCAAAGCAACCTCGCACCAAGCCATCGCCACCGCCATCGCGATTGGCAAAGCCATGGGCAAAGTCCCGGTCGTGGTTGGCAATTGCGATGGATTCGTGGGCAACCGCATGCTCGCGCGCCGCACCACCGAATGTGAACGTCTCCTGCTTGAAGGCGCCTTGCCCCAGCAGGTCGATGCGGTGATCTTGAAATTCGGCTTCCCGATGGGCCCGTTTGCCATGGGCGATCTCGCCGGGCTTGATGTTGGCTGGCGGATTCGCAAACATCGCGGTGTCAAAGCCCCGATTTCCGATGCGCTCTGTGAACAAGGCCGTTTCGGGCAGAAAACCGGCAGCGGTTATTATCTCTACGAAAATGGCAGCCGCACCCCCACACCCGATCCGGTGGTAGAGGCGCTGATCACCGAAACCGCAGCGCGCCTCGGCATCACCCGCCGGGCGATCAGCGATCAGGAAATCCTGGAGCGGATGACCTACCCGATGATCAACGAAGCGGCCCGCATCCTCGAAGAAGGCATCGCCATTCGCCCCTCGGATATCGATGTGGTCTGGGTTTACGGCTATGGCTGGCCGGTCTGGCGCGGCGGCCCGTGTTTCTACGCCGATCTGGTTGGCCTGCCCGCCATCGTCGAGCGGCTGGAGCATTATGCCGCCACCATCAAGGACCCGGGCCTCGCCCCTGCCGCTCTGCTGAAATCGCTCGCGGCCAGCGGCAAGGGCTTCGCGGGCTTTGCCGGTCACGCGCAAGCAGCCGCCGAATGAGCGCGCGGCCTTATCCCTGGGAGGCCAATTACCCCAAAGGCCTAGCTTGGGATCTCACGCCGCCGCACGAAACCATCCCTGCGATGATCGGGCGCACCATCGCCGAATTCGGCGATGACCCGGCACTCGATTACCGCGGCCATAAAATCAGCTTTACCGCCCTCGGCACCGCCATCAATGAGGTGGCACACGGACTGCTCAGCCTCAATCTGGACCAAGGGGCGCGGGTGGCACTTTATCTGCCCAACACCCCCGCCCACCCGTTCTGCTTTTTTGGTGCCCTCACCGCAGGGATGGTGGTGGTGCATCTCTCGCCGCTCGATGCCGAACGCGAACTGGCCCATAAACTCCACGATTCCGGCGCGCGCATTCTCATTTGCACCAATATCGGCGCGATGCTCGGCATGGCCCAGAAACTCCTGGCCCGAGGCGACCTCGATCACCTAATCGTCGCCGATGATGCGGCGTACGGCGCCATTCCCGGCATGCCCCACCCGCCAATCCCGACCGATGATGCGCGCGTGATCACGCTTGATGTGTTGCGCGCCACGGGCCGCACCCACCCGGCCCCGCTGCCGGTGATCGATCCGGATGATCTTGCGCTCCTCCAATATACCGGCGGCACCACCGGCCTGCCGAAAGGGGCGATGCATACCCACGCCACCTTGCGCGCCTCAGTTGCCATTTACGAAGCCTTCATCGATGGTCAGGGCCGGTTTCCCCGTGGCACCCGCCTGCGCGCCATTTGTGTGTTGCCGCTGTTTCATATCTATGCGCTCGTGGTCTTGCTATTGCTGCAACTCTCGCGCGGCAGCGAATTATTGCTCCGCCTGAAATTCGATCCGCAAACCACCTTGCACGATATTGAGGTCAACAAGGCGAGCTATTTTCCCGGTGTGCCGACCATGTGGATCGCTCTCGCCAACGTGCCGGACCTGGAAAACCGCGACCTTTCCTCCCTGCTCTTGGTTGGCTCCGGTGGCGCGCCCTTGCCCGTTGAAATCGGCCAGCGCTTTGAACGCATCACCGGCATGCGCCTTGGCGGCGGCTGGGGCATGACCGAAACCGCCTCAGCGGGAACCGGCAATCTGCTGGATGGCATGTTTATCCCCGGCTCTGCCGGCATGCCGCTGCCCGGCGTGCTGCTCGATGTCGTTGCCCTTGATGATCCAACGCGGATTTTGCCCTATGGCGAGGTCGGCGAGGTGCGGGTCAAAGGCCCGAACGTGTTCAAAGCCTATTGGAACAAGCCCGAGGAAAATGCCGCAAGCTTCATCGACGGCCATTTCCTCACCGGCGATATCGGCCGGATCGACCCGAACGGCATGGTATTTTTCGTGGACCGGAAAAAGGACATGATCCTCTCCGGTGGCTTTAATGTTTACCCGACCATGATCGAATCCGCGATCTATGAGCATCCCGATGTCGCCGAAGCCATCGTGGTCGGCATCCCCGATCCGTATCGCGGCCAATCGGCCAAAGCCTTCATCACCCTTAAACCCGGCGCCCAAGCGTTCACCCTCGAAGCCTTACGCGATTTCCTGGCCGATAAGCTCGGTCGCCACGAAATGCCCACCGCCATCGCGTTTCGCGATCAGCTGCCCAAAACCTCGGTCGGCAAGTTCTCGCGCAAAGAACTGGTCGCCGAAGAAATTGCCAAAACCACTCACCACAAGCCCATTCTCTAGGAGTCTCGCATGGTCGAAGCCGTCATCGTCTCCACCGCCCGCACGCCAATCGGCAAAGCCTTTCGCGGCGCCTTCAACATCACCCCCGGCCCCACGCTCGGCGCGTTTGCCATCCGCGAGGCGCTCAGCCGCGCCAAAGTCGCCCCGGATGAAATCGAAGACGTGATCCTGGGCTGCGCCACACCCGAAGGCACCACCGGCAGCAATGTCGCCCGCCTCGCCGCCGTGCGCGCTGGCATTAATGTCAATGCCGCCGCCATGACGGTGAACCGATTTTGCTCCTCCGGCCTGCAAGCCATCGCGCTCGGCGCCCATCAAATCATGGTCGAGGGCGCACCGGTGGTCATCGCCGGTGGCTTGGAATCGATCAGTCTGACCTCCAACCCCATCGGCGGTGAACGCGCCTTCGATCCCTGGCTGCGTGAACACAAGCCCGCCGTCTATATGCCGATGATCGAAACCGCCGACATCGTCGCCGCTCGCTACAACATCACCCGCGCGATGCAAGATGCTTACGCGCTCGAAAGCCAGCGCCGCACTGCCGCCGGCCAACAGGCAGGGCGTTTCGATCACGAAATCATCCCGGTGACCACCACCAAAGCGGTGGAGAACAAAGAAACCAAGGAAATCACCCACGAGCAGGTGACGCTGCGCCAAGACGAAGGCAATCGCCCGGATACCAATATTGAAGGCCTCGCCAAGCTCAAGCCGGTGCGCGGCGAGGATAAATTCATCACCGCCGGCAATGCGAGCCAGCTCTCTGATGGTGCCTCTGCCTGCGTGATGATGTCCGACACCGAAGCCGCCAAACGTGGCCTGACCCCGCTTGGCATTTTCCGGGGATTCGTCGTCGCTGGCTGCGAACCCGATGAGATGGGCATTGGCCCGGTCTATGCGATTCCCCGCTTGCTGAAGCGTCACGGCCTGACCATCGATGACATTGATCTCTGGGAACTGAACGAAGCCTTCGCCAGCCAAGTGCTCTATTGCGCGAACAAGCTGGGGATTCCGCATGAAAAACTAAATGTCGATGGCGGCTCGATCTCCATCGGCCATCCTTATGGCATGAGCGGCGCCCGCATGACCGGTCACGCCTTGATCGAAGGCAAGCGTCGGGGTGCGAAACGCGCCGTCGTCACTATGTGCATTGGCGGTGGCCAAGGTGCCGCCGGCCTGTTTGAAATCGTCTGAAAGGACCCAAGCCATGGAACTCAGCTTCTCCCCCGAAGAAAGCGCCTTTCGCGATGAGGTGCGCCAATTCATCCACGATCATTTGCCCCACGATGTGCAAAAAAACATGATCGAAGGTCGCGAGATCGGCAAGCAAGCGATCGTCGATTGGCAGCGCAAGCTCAACGCCAAAGGCTGGGCGGTGCCACACTGGCCGCAAGCCTGGGGCGGCAAAGATTGGAGCCCGGTGATGGAATATATCCTGCTGGAAGAGCTGCAATCCGCCCCCGCGCCGCAGCCATTGCCGTTCAACGTTTCGATGGTCGGCCCGGTGATCGCCACCTTCGGCAGTGAAGAGCAAAAAAAGAAATTCCTCCCCGCAACAGCCAATATCGATATCTGGTGGTGCCAAGGCTTCTCCGAACCCGGCGCTGGATCGGACCTCGCGGGCCTGAAAACCACCGCCCGCCGCGAGGGCGATTTCTACATCATCAACGGCCAGAAAACCTGGACCACCCTCGCCCAATATGCCGATTGGATTTTCGTGCTGGCCCGCACCAACCCGCAAGCCGCCAAAAAACAAGAAGGCATCTCCTTCATCCTGGTCGATATGAAAACCCCCGGCATCACCGTGCGCCCGATCCAACTGATCGATGG
>JAKBBY010000244.1 GCA_021808315.1 Pseudomonadota bacterium
CGCTAATGATGAGCTATTCGAGCGCGCTCGGCGTGAATTGCGATTATTGCCACAATACCCGCGCCTTCAACAAATGGAGCGAAAGCACACCGCAACGGGTGATCGCCTATTACGGCCTGCACATGGTTCGCGCCCTCAATAACGACTACATGGTGCCGCTAACGGGAACCTTCCCGCACGCCATGCTCGGTCCGAGCGGTGATGTGGCAAAAATCAATTGCGCCACCTGCCACCAGGGCGCCTACAAGCCTCTGCTCGGGGCTAAAATGGCTGCAAAATTCCCGTATCTGGAAGGCCCTGCCAACCTTGCTGATCCGAACCCGAAATCACCCGCCGCCAGCGGCGAAGCCGATCCGGCGATGATCACGATGACTGCCGCCACCGCGACCCCGGCTGCCGCATCGCCATCATCCAGCCCGGCTTCAACCAACGCTAACGCGGCCCCGTCATCGTCGGCGCCCACCTCGCCGGCCCAATAACCCCCCTGCGTCGCTTTATGACGCATCAGGGCGCGGGGTTACTCCCGCGCCCCTTTTTTTTCCGGCAGAGTCGCAGCTCACACCCCCGATGGCCATCGAATGGTGCGTTATCAGCGCATGATCAATCAGATTCTTGACGATCACCGGAAGATCAGAATATTACCTAAGGTAAATAAACATTATCCGTCTATTGACGAGGATAGAGATGCTGAGCTTGATATTTTCATTCTCTGGCCGACTAGGCCGACTTGCTTACCTGGGTCTATCTATTCTTTGTAATATTGTGTGGGGAATTCTGATCGCACTCGGACTAAAAGCCGGTTCGGTGGGACATCTCGATCACGATCTCATCCTCACGACCGTTGGTCTATTGTTGGCCATATTGGGCGTCATCATGCTGCAATGGTCGGTGTTAAGCCTCACCGTGAGACGGCTGCACGATCTCGACCTGTCGGGCGTTCATGCCAGTTGGGTTCTGTTTGGCCCGTCGCTGTTGGCGATCGTCGCGAGCAAGAGTGCATCCGGACTGCTGTTTGTGGCGGCATTGCTCGGCCTCGGGATCGGTCTCTGGCTTATTTTCGCGCCGGGCACGGATGGACGCAACAGCTTCGGCTAACGCCCGACTGATCATCCCGTCGCCCTGTCGGCACTAGCCAGACCGGTAGCCGACACTTTTCGAGCCGGTGATGGCGTCTCTTTGCGCATGGACGCGTTCCACGCGTCGAGGGTATGCTCCGATCGGATGGTGTTCGATCGTCAGCTACGGAGGCGCTGCACCGTCGCCGTCGTCGAATGTCCGGGCAGCAATTCCGCCAGCATGACTTTCCCGCCCCAGGATTCCACCTCACGGGCGCCCACCACCGTGTCGCGGGTATAATCTGACCCCTTGATCAACACATCGGGCCGGATCATCGAGAGCAAATCAAGCGGCGTATCCTCCTCGAAAATCACCACTAAATCGACACTGGCGAGCGAGGCCAAAACCGCCGCCCGCGCGGCTTCCGATTGCACGGGTCGGCTCGCCCCCTTCAGCCGCCGCACCGAGGCATCGGCGTTGATCCCCACAATCAACCGGTCACACGCCGCCCGGCATTGCTCCAGCAAATGCACATGGCCCGGATGCAGCAAATCAAAACACCCGTTGGTAAAGCCCACCCGCCAGCCGCGCTGACGCCAACGCTCAGCCGCCTCCGCTGCCGTCGCGCGGGTCACCACTTTGCGCAACGCGCCAGATGCCGGCTTAATCGCATCGATCAAATCTTGAGGCCGCGCCGTCGCGGTGCCCACCTTGCCCACCACCAGACCCGCCGCGATATTGGCCAACCGGCAAGCCACCGGCAGGTCGAGCCCCGCCGCCAGCCCCGCCGCGACCACCGCCACAACAGTATCCCCCGCGCCGGACACGTCATAAACCTCCGCCGCCTCCGCCGGGTAATGGCGCACCACCCCGTCTTTGCTCACCAAACTCATCCCATCTTCGGATCGGGTGACCAAAATCGCCCCCAAGCCCAGTCGCTCGATCAAGCTGCGCGCCGCCGCCACAATCTGCGCCTCATCCTCCACGGCCAATCCGCTTGCCTCGGCCAATTCGCGCCGGTTCGGCGTCAGCAAATCCGCCCCCGCATAATGCGACCAATCGGCCCCTTTCGGGTCAACAATCAATAGCCGCCCCAAGGCACGCGCCTGACTGATCAAGCTGCGGGCAATCCCCGGCGCCAGCACGCCTTTGCGGTAATCCGAGAGGATCGTCACCGACGTCGCCGCCATCGCATCCGAGGCGATGCGCACCAGCCGATCGGCCAATTTATCGGGCAATTGCCGCACCTGCTCACGATCAGAGCGCAGCAAATGCTGACCCGCCGCGATAAATCGCGTCTTGACCGTCGTCGCCCGGCCATTCTCCACCAGCAACCATGGCTCGACCTGATTTTGCCCGCCAATCAGCGCGGTCAAATCCGAGCCTTCCTGATCATCGCCGACCACCGAGACAAAAGCCGTCGCCGCATCCAACGCCGTCAAGTTGCGCACCACATTGCCCGCCCCGCCCGGCATCGCAATCTCACGGGTCACCGTGAAAATCGGCACCGGCGCTTCGGGGCTGATCCGCTCCACCCGACCATAAACATACCGATCCAGCATCAGATCGCCGACCACCAGCACATTCGCCCGTGCCAACTGCCCGACCGCCCCGATCAGATCGCCATCGCCATCGCCCAACTCGCTCATCCGATCTCACCCATAGGTGATGGCTAGCTTGCCAAACGCATTCCGGCAAGCGCCATGATGGCAAATCCGCGTCAAACCCCCTATCTAGGGATCACGATGACCCAGACCCCTGATTTTCTCGATGTTTCCCGCCCCGACGTCCCTGACCTGTCCGTGCCACGCGGCGTCACCCCGTTCTTTTTGCCCAAGCTGCCCGTGCGCGGCCGCCTGGTGCGCCTTGGCCCGCTCGCCGATGCGCTGCTAACCCGCCATGATCATCCCGCCCCGGTGCGCGCCCTGCTCGGCCAGGCCTTGGCCTTGGTCGCCGGTCTTGCCACCGCCCTGAAATTCTCCGGCTCCTTCTCGCTGCAAGCCAAAGGCGATGGCGCGGTGCCGCTGCTGCTCGCCGATTGCACCGATACCGGCGCCTTGCGCGGCTATGCCCGCATCGCCGATGATCGGCCACTCCCCGAAACACACCAAGCCCGCGCGCTGATGG
>JAKBBY010000245.1 GCA_021808315.1 Pseudomonadota bacterium
GCAGATCGCGGCGGCGCGCTTGGTTAATCCGACGCGGTTGAATCCGGCGACGGTGTGGGCGCGGCTGCAAGATGGCACGCCGATTGTGCTGGGGGTGCGGCAGGGACGCGGCACGTTGGTTTCGGTTTTAACGTCCGCCAATACGGCTTGGTCGAACTGGGTGCTGGCGGCGGATTTTCCCCAGGTGATGGAGCGGTTGCTGCGGCTTGGGGTTGGGGCGCGGCCACGCCATGGCACAGTGCAGGTGATCCGCGCGCTGGATGGGTTGGGCCAACTGGGCCGGGCTGGTGCGGCGGCGCGCGCGGTGCGGGTGCGGGATTTGAGCGCGCTAATGCTGTCACCGACGCATCCGCCGGGATTCTGGGGCAATGCCCAGGGGCGAATTGCGGTGAATGTGGGGGCGCATGTGCCGGTGCTGCGCGCCGGGCGGATGCCTGATGATGTCGCGCAGGCGCGTTTGTCAGGCCTGCGGCGCACCCAGCGTTACGGGCCTGCATTGATCGCGACCGGGTTTATGCTGCTGCTGGCGGATTTGTTGATATCGCTCTGGCTGCGCGGCTTGGTTTCACGGCGCGCTCTGCTCGGCGCGGCGCTGCTGGTGGCGCTGGGCTCGGGCGGCGTGCATCGCGCGCGCGCAGAGGGGCCGCATGGGGCTGCGGCGGGTGCTAATCAGGCGGTGCCCACGGGTGCGCTGCGCACGCGACTGGCTTACATCGCGACCGGCGATGCGGCGCGGGACCGAACGCTCCGCCTCGGGTTGCAGCAAATTTCATACCTGGTCGATCATGAAACGGCGGCAAAGCTGGGTCGGCCCCGGGCGGTGGTGCCTGGAGCAGAACCGCTCGATTTTTATCCGCTCATTTACTGGCTGGTGACGGCGGCAAGCCTGACGCCGGATGAGCAGGCTTGCCGGGCGCTCGATGGGTTTATGGCGAGTGGCGGCTTGCTGGTGATCGACACTGACGGGGGGGATGCGGGATCAGCGGGGTCGGGCGCGGGATTTGATCCGGGAGCGGGTGCCGCGGTGCGCCGGGTGACAGCGTGTTTGGCGATTCCGCCCTTGGCGCGGCTGACGGATCGGGCGACGTTGGGGCATAGTTTTTTTATTGTTCGGCAATTTCCGGGGCGGTTTGTTGGGGCGCCGGTATTGATTGCGGCCAAGGGTGGGCGTGACGCGGATGGCATGAGCCCGGTGGTGATTGGGCAGAATGATTGGGTGGGCGCCTGGGCGCGGCGGCGCGATGGCGCGGCGCTGCATGCGGTTTTGCCCGGCGATCCGGGGCAGCGGACCGCCTCAGAGCGGTTTGGGGTGAATTTGGTAATTTACGCGCTGACCGGCACCTATAAATCCGATCAGGTGCAGTTGCCGATGGTGCTAAACCGTCTGGCGCCGCAGAGGGCGCCATGAACGGCTGGAGCTTTGCGCCGCTGGTGCCGGAATGGGTGCTGGTTTTGCTTGGCGCGGCGGCGCTGCTGCTCACCGGATTGGCGCTGGTGCGCCGGGCGCGGGGGGCGGTTTGGCGGGCGGTGGCGTTTGGGGTGTTGCTGGTTTGGTTAGCTTCGCCGCTGCGCACGGTGCGCCACACCACGCCGCTGGATAATATTGTGGTGGCGCTGGTCGATCATTCAGCGTCAATGACCATCGATCATCGGCTGCACAAGGTAGATCAGGCGCTCGCGCATTTGCGCACGGCGTTGCCCAAGGGGGTTCGGCTCAAAATTGTTACGCTGCCGCGTGGTGCCGGGATCAGCACCGATTTATTTTCGGCGCTGCGGCGGGCGGTTGCGGCCGTGCCAGCGGCGCAGCGTGCCGGCGTCGTTATGTTGAGTGATGGCGAGGCGACCGATCATGCGCCATCATTTACGGGTGAGGGGCAATTTCCGATCTCGGTATTGATTCCGGCGCGCAAGGCGCAGACGGATCGCGAACTGCGCTTGTTGGCCACGCCGCGCTACGGCTTGGTGGGGCATTCGGTGATGGTGCGGTTTGTGGTGCGCGATCACGGCGTGGCCGATCCGGGTGCCGCGGTGACGGTGCGGGTGAGTGTGGATGGTCATGTCGTGCAGCGTGTGGCGGCGCGAATTGGCGCGCCGTCCGCCGTGCCGATCATGGTGCGCCATGCCGGGCGGGTCGTGGTGGATTTGGCAGCGCGGCCCTTGCCGGGGGCGGTGACCACGCTGAATGATCAGGCGGTGTTTGCGCTGCATGGCATTCGGCGGCGCTTGAATGTGTTGCTGATTGCCGGATCGCCCAATCAAGGATTGCGCAGTTGGCGCTTGCTGCTGAAATCAGACCCTGCGGTGCGGCTGGTGAATTTCACCATTTTGCGCGAGCCTGATGAGCCGTTGGCGGCGCCGGAGCAAGATGTTGCGTTGATCCCGTTTCCGGTTCGCCGGTTATTTGGGATTGATTTGCACCGATTTGATTTGGTGATTTTGGATCAGTTCGGCGCGGACGGGGTGCTGCCGGATTTTGCCTTGGCGAATATCGCGTCCCATGTGCGCAAGGGTGGCGCTTTGTTGGTGGAGACCGGGCCGAGCTATGATGGGCGCGATAGTTTGGCAGGCACGCCGTTGCGTGCTGTGCTGCCGGTGGCACCCGTTATGGGTGGGGCGGTGATTGGGGCCTTTGTGCCGCGCTTATCAGCGGTTGGGCGGCGGCATCCGGTGACCTCGGCGCTGGCGGATGCGGCGATGGGGCCGTGGTATCGGTTTGAGCAAGGAAAGCGACAATTTGGCCGGACGGTGCTGCGCGCGCCGGGGGCGGCGCCGTTGCTGGTGTTGGGCCATGTTGGCCGCGGGCGAGTGGCGATGTTGATGTCCGACCAGTTTTGGATTTGGGCGCGCGGGAGTTTGGGGGATGACCGTGCATTGGCTGGTCCTGCTTTGCCGCTGCTGCGGCGGACAGTGCATTGGTTGTTGGGGACGCCGGATTTGGCCGGGAATGACCTGTCGGCGCGGATCGTGGATGAGCAGTTTGAGGTGACGCAGCGGCGCATCATTGGCGGCGCTGCCGGGCGGGTGCGGGTGACCGCGCCGGATGGGCGCCAGCAGATCATGATGATGACCAAAACCGGGCCGGGGCGCTATCGGGCGGTGCTGCCCGCCACCATGCCAGGGGTTTGGCGGGCGCAGGCGGGGGGCTTGACCGCCTATGCCGGGGCGGCGACCAGCG
>JAKBBY010000042.1 GCA_021808315.1 Pseudomonadota bacterium
CGAGGTGTTCACCATGCTCGCGCATGTGGCTTGGACATATCTTCTACATGAGCACTACGAACGCAAGAAAGTGAAGATCGTTGGCAAGGACGGCAGGTCCCTCCTTCTGAGCCAGATGCTGGATAGGCAGGATTGTCCGCTGTCGAAGGGCATGAAGGACAATCTCCGCACGCTGAAAATCCTCCGCGATGATGTCGAGCACAAATTGCTCGGCCGCGCCGACACCCGATGGCTCGGGCTCTTCCAAGCCTGCTGCCTGAACTTCGACAAGGCGATCTGCGAGCTGTTCGGCAGCCGCTTAACTCTCTCGCACGACCTTTCCTTTGCGATCCAGTTTACCAAGATGAACCTTGAGCAGCTTGCCACGCTCAATCGTTATGAAATCCCGGCCCACATCGACGCGATTGACGCCCGCCTGACCGAAGGCATGACCGAGGCGCAGATCGCCGACCTCGAATACCAGTTCCGTGTGATTTACACGCTCGATGCCGTTACCAAGTCGCGGGCGCATTTTCAGTTCGTCCTGCCCGAATCCGCCGAAGGCAAGGACATCCGCAACGTCCTTGTTCAGCACAAACTGGCCGACCACCTCTATCCCCATAAGCCGGGCGAGGTTGTTTCCCAGGTTCATCAGAAAACCGGCAAAGCCTTTACGTCCCATAATCACACGCAAGCGTGGCGCAAGTTCGAGGTGCGGCCCCGTAAGGGGGCGGCCCAGCCAGACAATACAAAGCGAGCCTATTGCGTTTATCACGCCGCTCACAAGGACTACACCTATTCGGACCAATGGATTGAGCTGCTTATCGCCGAAGTGAGCGACGAACAGAAATTCGCCGACCTGAAGGTCGTCAAGATTTAGCTACCGTATCACGGCCACGCTTGGCGGGCGGCCCATCCCGCAAAGGCTCGGTCATTGCTTGCGCGTTTCATAGGGCTATGGCGTAAACGTAGTGATCATCGCTATCCGGCGTGGCCCGCCAATTCGCGCCGTTTTCGCGCAAAGCACTCTGGACCGAGCGAAAAATGTCGATTGCGTTGTGTCACGGCATATCAGCGTGCGATCAGCCTATGCGCGCGGGAGCACCGGCACTAACCAAGCCCCAGCCTGCGGAATAGCTTGATTTTCGAGGCGTCAACCATCAGCCCAAACGCGACCGCAGCGCCCAGCACGCTGAGCACCAGGGTGATTGGCAAGCGGGTCATGGCGAAGCCGGTTGTTGCCATGATTATTGCCATCAGCACGGCGGCCACGCTTGAGGCGACCAGCCATAGGCTGGGTGCTGCACGCCAAAACCGCTCGCGCCCACGGATGGCGTAGATCAAGCTTTGACTGCCAAACATCAAGGCCAGAAAAGCGACACTCCGCAATGCCCCGAGCGATAAATGCAGCCAGAGCGTGCCGACCAGTAAAATCGCTGTGTAAAAGCCAAGCAAGCCAAGACCCAGGGTAATCCCTGCCTTAGTGAGCGCGCCGATGCGCCAGATATTCGGCGTCGGCGAGGGATGGACATGATCGGTTGAAAGCGACATCGACAAAAAATCACCCGCTACGAGAAACATCACCATCAGCAGCGGTGTTAGTATGGCATGGCCGGTCACGATCAGCCCCAGCGCAAGGAACAGAACGGTCGCTAATTTGCGAATGATGGTGTTGAGTGTATATGTTTGAATCCGTTGAAACGTGATCCGTCCCTCTTTCACCGCCGCGACAATCCCTTCCAGGCCGGCATTGGTGAGCACCATGCCCGCGGATGATTTTGCGACATCGGTTGCACTTGCCACCGCAATGCCCATCTGCGCTTGGCGCAAAGCGGGGGCATCATTGGCACCATCGCCGCACATGCCGACAATATGGCCGCCTTGCTGAAATGATTTTACCAGCCGGTATTTATCTTCCGGCAAAACACCGGCAAAAACCGCAAAGTGATCCGGCTGGACGTGATCGGGGATTGCATCACGTTCGCAGACCAACCCGTCTAACCCGACTAACTTTGCGACGATCGCTGCGGTGGCGGGTGCATCACCGGTGACCATCACCGTGCGGATGCCCAATGATTTCAACTCGGCGATCAGCGGTGCGGAGTCGGCACGCGGTGGATCGCTTAGGGCAATCAATCCCACCAGATTCAGCGCACCTTCGGGCCCCATCGCGACCGCTAGCACACGAAACCCTTGGGCGAGTAAGGCATCCGCCGCTGGCCCGGCGGTTGGGTCTGGCGCGGCGAGTGCGCGCACCACGGCATAAGCCCCTTTCACCACGCGCGCGACAGACCCATTCGCCGACATCACCAAGGCGGCAGACATTTTGGTTGCTGGATCGAACGGGACAAATTGCGTCAGTCGGGGCGCGTCATGGGTCATATCCGCCGATGCGGCTGCCCGGATGGCGCCATCCACCGGGTCTTGCCCGCCTTCGGAACTTGCCAGTGCCGCCAGCATTAAAACCTGCGGCGCATCATACCCCGCGATGGGTATGACATTGGTCACGCTAAGCGCATTGCGTGTGAGTGTTCCGGTTTTATCGGCGCACAGCACATCGATACTTGCCGCCTCATCGACTGCCGAAAGCCGCGTCGGCAGGACATTGCGCTTGGCCAAGGCCCGCGCCCCAATCGCAGCGGCCAGAGTAAAGGTTGCTGGCAGCGCGACCGGGATTGACGCCAAAATCGCGGTGAGGACCAGCGTGGTGATTTTGGCAATCGGCATGTGGAGCCAAGCCGCGTATATTATCAGAAATAGCGTCACCAACCCGTTGAACGCCGCAAGATTGCGCACCACCAGCAGCACAGCATTTTGCTGTGAACTCACGACATGTGCGGTGCGCACCAACTCTGCCGTGCGGCCAAATTTGGTGCGCACCCCGGTCGCGGTGACCTCAGCCACCGCCTCGCCACGGCGCACCAGCGCGCCAGCAAAGGTTTTTGCTCCCGCACCCGCTTCAATCGGCGCTGATTCGCCGGTCAACATCGATTGATCCAGCAACACCGCGCCGCTCACCAGCGTGACATCAGCCGCCACCACGCCGCCGAGCGATAGCTTGATGATATCGCCCGGCACTAAATCGGCTGCCGGGAGCGATTGCCAAACCCCATCGCGCCGCACCGATGCAGTTAACGCCAAGCGCGACTTCAAGGCGGCGAGTGTCGCCTGTGCGCGCCCTTCCTGCGCCAATCCGAGTGCCGCGTTGAATATCAGCAAACCGGCAATTACCGCCGCCTCGATGCGATCACCCAGGGCGATTTGCAAAATCACCGCGGCTTCTAACATCCAGGGTACCGGCGCCCAAAATTTGCCGATGAGGCGTGTCATCAGGCGCTCGGCGGTGTCCGGCATCGCATTCGCGCCCAATTTGCCGAGCAAGGCTTGCGCCTCAGCCGTGCTCAAGCCGCCTTTGATTGGAGGCGCCAATTGTGTGGTCGGCGGCGCGGGGGGCAGGGCAGGGGGCTTCATCCACTATCCTCAACGGGTGAGCCGATTATTCGGCTCAGATCACGGCGATGATGGCATCGGTTAAGCCACCTGAGAGGGCGGTGCGTTGATCTAGGTCAATCTACCCAAGCGGGCCGATCCTTATCGCGCTGTTGTGTCAGCTTGTTGCAGGCTTTGCCAAATGCGCTGCGGTGTGCAGGGCAGCGCGGGCAACGCCGCTCCCGCTTGCGCCAGCGCATGGGCGATTGCATTGGTGGCCGCCGCCAGCGCGCCGGTGGTACCAGCCTCGCCTAAGCCTTTGACCCCAAGCGGGTTATGCGGTGACAAGGTTGGCCGCTCCGCCGTGATGAAAAACGGCATGTCTGCGGCCCGTGGCATTGGATAATCCATGAAACTGCCGCTCAACACTTGGCCAGCCTCATCATAGATCATCGCCTCGCCAAACACTTCGCCCAAACCTTGTGCGATGCCGCCATGGATCTGGCCCTCTGCCGCTTGCGGGTTCAGCACCAGCCCGGCATCATCAACCGCGACATAGCGCACCAAAGCGGCAACGCCGGTCTCGGGATCAATTTCAATTTCCGCCACATGGCAGCCGGAGGGAAAGCTTGCGGACAGGGGCATTGCCCCCACAGCGATCAATGGCGTGTCTGGCTCGGCGTTTGCCGCCTCGATGGCATCGGCCAGCCGCAACACCAGCGATCCATCCTGACGGCAAATCGCGCCGTCGGCCAAGACCAACTCATCCGGCGCGGCATTGGCCCGCAACCCTGCCAGGGCTAACAGCCGAGCGCGTAATTGATTGCCGGCATCGGCGATCGCACTGCCAGCACTCAGGGTCGAGCGGGATGCTATCGAGCCGGCACCTTGCAATGTCGAATCCGCCGGACTGGCCATCAGCTCAATATAAGCTGGATCAAGGCCCAGCCGCGGTGCCAGAATGAACGCGTAAGTCTCGGCCTGGCTCTGCCCGCTGCCTCCGGTCACGGTTTCTATCCGCGCCCGCGCTTGTCCGTTCACCAAATACAGCGTCACCCGCGCCTCATCACGCGTTGCAGCGCCACCACCGGCAATTTCGGTGAAGAGTGCAACACCGCGACCGAGCAGCCGCCCACGCGCCCGCGCCGCATCCCGCCGGGCGGCAAAATTTTCCCAATCAGCCGCATCCCGCGCCGCCTCAATCAGCTGCGGATAATCGGCATTGTCATAGGTCACACCAAGCGCTGTTTGATAGGGAAAGGCGGCAGGAGCAATCGCGTTGCGCGCCCGCAAGGCGAGCGGATCATCCCCGCGTGCGGATGCGGCACAATCGACCAGCCGCTCGATCAGGAGCGCCATGTCCGGTCGGCCCGCACCGCGATACGGCCCAATCGGCCCCGTATTGGTGAAATATTGCCGGAACTCAACGGCGATGGCTGGAATATCGTATGTTCCGCCGCTGGTCATCAACGGATTATGAACATTCACAAACGCGCCCACCGTGGTGATATAGGCCCCCAAATCGGTCTCATAACGCAGATCCAGCGCCGTAAATTTGCCGGTTTTATCCAGCGCCAAACGCCCCGTTAGGCGCGTGCTGCGGCCATAATAATCGGTGAGAAAAGCTTCGCTGCGGCTCGCGACCCAACGAACGGACCGTCCGGTTACGCGCGCTGCGAGCAATAAAGCGGCATGTTCTGGATAGGCCGGGCTACGCGCGCCAAAGCCACCGCCGACATCGGGCAGTTCGATTTGAATTTTGGTCTCGGCGACATTCAAGATCGCCGCTAAATCAGCCCGGATTTCGTTGATCCCTTGGTGCGGCGTGATCAAATAATAGATCCCTGCCGCCTGATCGTAGCGGGCGAGCGCGCCGCGCAGCTCCATCGTGGTCGGCGCGAGGCGGGGCAGTTCGAAATCGGTGGCGACAATCTGGTCCGCGTGCGCGAAGGCCGCGGCCACCGCCTCGGCATCACCCGCGTGATGGACAAAAGCGAGATTATCGGGTGCGAATTCATGCATAATCGCCCGTGCTTGTGATGCTGCCTCAAGGCCAATCACCGTGGGCAACTCACGATAATCGACCATGATTGCTTCGATCGCATCCAGCGCCATGGCGGGCATTTCCGCGATGACGCACGCTACGGCCTCGCCCACATGCCGCACGCGATCCTGCGCAAGCACGGGGCGGAATGGCACAATCATCGGCTTTGGGCCGCTCGCGCCATAGCGCATCAACGCGCGGAAATTGCCAAATCCGGCCGCCGCGCAATCGGCACCGGTGAGCACCGCCACCACCCCCGGCATGGCTTGTGCTGCTGTAACATCAAGCCTGATGATTTCGGCATGGCCATAAGGCGAGCGCAAAAACGCGGCACTGAGGGCGCCCGGTGCGGCAATATCGGCGAGATAACGCCCGGCGCCAGTGACCCAGCGTGTGCGGTCTTGATCCGATTGCGTGGGGCGGGCGCGGGCGATGTGAGCATCCATATCAGGAAATCGCCTCCAGTCGGCGCTGGCGCGTTTCCACACCCAGCAACAACACGGCTGCAATCAATAGCACTAACAAGCCGATCATCATCGCCAAAACCCCCTTCACACCGTCAGCCTTGAACAGCGACACCACCATGAATGGCGTGATGATGGTCGCGCCACGGCCAAACATATTACATAAACCCGAGGCGCGCAGCCGAATTTCGGTTGGAAACAGCTCGGGGATATAGATGGCGAACAGCATCGCCACCAGCACATAAATCGGCACGGTCAAGGCAAACCCAAAGACCGGCAACAAAGCCGGATCGCGGACAAAAGGATAGATCGCGCCGAATAGGATCGCGAAACACGAAGCGGTGATGATGCTCGGCTTGCGCCCCCAACGATCGGCGCCAAACGCTCCGATCACCGAGCCGACCGGCGCGCCAATGGCCATCAGCACGGCATAGCCAAATGTTTGCGCGACCCCCAGCCCTTGCTTGACCATGAATGTCGGCAGCCACGTAATGAACCCGTAAATCAGCGTGTTGATGACGATCAATGCGATACAGCCGAGCACGAGGCGGCCGAGCAAAGGTGGGCTGAACAAAGCGGCAAAAGGCTGTAACGGTGCGGCAGCATCCGACATTGGCATTGGCAGCGGCTTGCCGTCCGCGGCTTGCATCTCGATGCTGCGCAGCAAGGCATCGGCCTCCGCATGACGGCCTACGGTTTGCAGCCAACGCGGCGATTCCGGCAGCGATTTGCGCGCCTGCCAAACGAAAAGTGCGCCGACGCCGCCGAGAACAAACATGATCCGCCAGCCGAAATGCGGCACCAATATGTAGCCCAGCAGCGCAGAGACCGGCAGACCAGTGACCACGATCACCGCCATCAGCCCGAGTTGGTGCCCACGCGCGGCGGGTGGGATGAACTCGGTTAGGGTGGAATAGCCAACCACGTTTTCAGCACCCAAACCAAACCCCATGACGAAGCGTAGCAAGATCAACACGCCCATGCTCGGTGCAAAGGCAGCGGCGAGCGAGGCGAGGCCAAAAATCGCCAGATTCACCTGATAGGTAAATCGCCGCCCGAAACGATCACCCAGAAATCCCGTCACCACCGATCCGAGCATCATGCCAACAAAGGTCGCGGAGACAAATAAAGCCGCCTGCGGTAAGGTTGCGAAGCCGCTGCGAATAGTTGCGCCGAGCACGGTCGCGGCGATATAGATATCGAACCCATCGAAAAACATACCAATGCCGATGAGCCACATGATGCGCCGATGAAACGAACCGACCGGCAGGCGGTCCAACCGCGCTCCTGCTGAAAATTGTGCCATATCCTGAGCCATTTTTCCCCCCGTTGTTATTGGCGTTTAAGTGTTTTTGATGGCGTCTAAGCGACGATGGCCGCGCGCTTGAGTGCCGTTAACACGCGCGCTTCCGCCGCATCGATATGGGCGCGGAGTAGCCGCGCCGCCGTTCGCCCGTCACCCTCGGCAATCGCCTCCGCGATGGCTTGGTGCTCTGCGATTAGTAAATCCGGGCGCCGACCTGCGATTTGATCTAAACTAACCCGCACCAGCCGCTCGGATTGCTCAATGGCATCGACGCACGAGGTCATGAGCCGCCGGTTCGTCGCCAATGAGGCAATCGCACAATGGAATTGCCGATTATCATCGATGAACGAGGCTGTTTGATCGTGTGTTGTCGCGGTGCGTAAATTCTGACGCGCGGCTTGATCGGTCGAACGCGCGGCCTGCAACGCCGCCTCCGGTTCGAGCAAGCGGCGCAAGCCGAAAAGATCGGCGGCATCGCGCAGTGAAATGGGCGCGACCCGATAATATTGCCGAGGCACGATGACCACCAAACCTTCGGCTTCGAGGCGTAATAATGCTTCGCGCAACGGCGAACGCCCGACCTGATACCGCGCGCTGGTTTCGGGCTCACGCAATTCGGCACCGGGCGGCAAGCGGCAGGCGAGAATGTCGCTTTTCAGCGCGGAATAAACGCTTGATCGCATCAGCATTTTAGTCCTCCATCGCCTTTGTGATATATCACAAGTCAAAAAACAAGATCAAAATGCCACTTCTAGACGGGCAATTTCTCTGCTATACCGCGCAATCAGCGATATATTAACAATTAGATGATATATTCTTATCATCGAGATTGCGGGAGACGATATGACCACACGCATTTTGGCATCCGGCCATATTCGCGCCCACCGCACAGGCGCGGGCCAGCCGATCCTGCTGCTACATTCGCTGCTCGCCGACGCGTCAAGCTGGTCTGCTCTTGCGGCCCTGCTCGAATCACGCGCCGAGATTATTGTGTTTGACCTTCCCGGCTTTGCTGGCCTGTCCCCGATTGAGGGCGGTCTGCGCCCGATTGCCCAGGTGCTTCGGGTTGCGATCGACGAGCTTGCACTGGCGCGGGCGCCGATGATTATCGGCAATGGGTTTGGCAGCTTCCTGGCCCTGCAATTGGCGCTCGATCATCCGGATCGGGTTGGCGCGCTGACCCTGATCGGGGCGGGTCTACGCTTCTCTGATCCTGGCCGTGCTGCTTTCCGCGCCATGCGCGAAGCCGCTGCCGCGCACGGGCTTGCCGCCATCGCCGATACCGCCATGGCCCGCTTGTTCGGCGCGGATTTTCGCGCCAACCACCCCGCGCTGATTGCGCAACGGCGCGCGGCCTTTTTGCGCACCAACCCAATTCAATTCAGCGCTGCCTGCGCGGCTTTGGAGTCGCTTGATTTTACCCCGGATATTCATCGCCTCACAGCCAGCACTCGAATTCTGGTTGGTGCCGAAGACCAGGCCACGCCCCCGGCGATGGCGCAGGCTCTGGCCGCCGCGATCCCCCGCGCAACGCTCGATAATCTTGCGGGCCTTGCCCATGTCCCGCAACTGCAAGATCCGGCTGCCATCGCCGAGCTGATTACCGCTTAAACCAATGAAATTGATCGGCCACCGCGCTCTCATCCTCTGGACGCGCCGAATATCCCGCTTATAGTCCTGCTTGATCTTATCGGGCCGGGAACCACGGAGTATTTTATGTCTCATTCTCTCAGCCCGCTGGCCGGCCAACCCGTGCCGGCGGCGCTGCTTACCAACATTCCCCGCCTGATGACGGCCTATTTCACGCGAACACCTGACCCGACGGTCCCAGCCCAGCGCGTTGCTTTTGGCACCTCAGGTCATCGTGGCAACGCGCTCGCGACCAGCTTTAACGAGGCCCATATCCTCGCCATCACCCAGGCCGTTTGCGATCATCGCGCCCGCATCGGCATCACCGGCCCGCTGTTTCTTGGCATGGATACGCATGCTTTGTCCGAAGCGGCTTTTTGCACCGCCCTCGAAGTGCTCGCCGCCAATGGCGTTGAGACCATGATCGATCACCAAAGCGGCTATACGCCGACCCCGGTCATCTCGCACGCCATCCTCACCTATAATCAAAGTCGTGAACCCAGGAGCAATGGGGGTCGCGCTGACGGCATTGTTATCAGCCCGTCGCATAATCCGCCCGATGATGGCGGTTTCAAATATAACCCGCCCCATGGTGGCCCTGCCGATACCGACGTGACGCGTGCCATTGAGCGCGCGGCCAACGCGCTGCTCGCCGCGGGCAATCGCACAGTCAAACGCATGCCGATCACCCGCGCCCTGGCAAGTGCATGCATCCACCGCCATGATTACATCACGCCCTATGTCAGCGACCTTGGCAGTGTGATTGATATGGAGGCCATTTCGGCGGCGGGCCTGTGCATTGGCATTGACCCGTTGGGCGGCGCTGCTCTGGCCTATTGGGGCCCGATGATTGAGCGCTACCACCTTGAAGCCACGGTAGTGAACCAACAGATCGACCCGACTTTCGGCTTCATGACCCTCGATGGCGATGGTAAAATCCGCATGGATTGCTCATCGCCTTTTGCCATGACCAAGCTGATTACACTGCAGCATCAATTTGATATCGCCTTCGCGACCGACCCTGATGCTGATCGCCACGGCATTGTCACCCCTAGCGCGGGGCTGATGCCGCCCAACCAATATTTGGCCGCTGCCATTGGCTATCTTTGCACCCACCGCCCTAGCTGGCCGACAACCAGCGCCATCGGCAAAACCGCTGTTTCTAGCGCGATGATTGATCGGGTGGTCGCGGCAAAAGGCCGCCGCCTGACCGAAGTGCCGGTTGGGTTCAAATGGTTCAGCCAAGGGTTGATCGAGGGCAGCCTCGCATTCGGGGGCGAAGAGAGTGCTGGCGCGTCATTCCTAAGACGTAACGGAACGGTTTGGACCACGGATAAAGACGGGCTGATCCTCGGTCTGCTCGCCGCCGAACTCACCGCGCGCACCGGGAAAGATCCAGCACTTTACTACAATGATCTGACTAAAGACCTCGGCACGTCCTATTATCAACGCATTGATGCCCCTGCCAATCACGCCCAAAAGGCGGCCTTGGCACAACTCACCCCAGAGGCCATCACCGCGACCAGCCTCGCTGGTGAGACGATCATCGCAAAACTTATTGCGGCACCCGGCAATAACGCGCCGCTCGGTGGCGTGAAAATCACCACCGACAATGGCTGGTTTGCCGCACGCCCGTCCGGCACCGAAGAGATCTATAAAATTTATGCGGAAAGTATGCTCAGTGCTGACCATCTGACGCGCCTGCAAACCGAGGCGCAGTCACTGATTTTTGCTCTGTTTACGCCTTAACCAAGAACCGCGATACCAGCGCGCATGGAGCGCCCGCGAGCCTCGCCACGCCGCTCCATCCCAACGCCGAAATCGTTATTCTCACCGCCATCAGCGGCGGTTAATTTTGCACCTTCATCCGTGAGCGCGCCGCAGCGCCTGGTCCAAATCGGCGAACAGATCCTCTTCGTGCTCAATGCCCACGGAAAGCCGAAGCAAATCGGTGGGGCAGGGGGTTCCGCTCCCTTCGATCGAGGCGCGGTGCTCGATCAGGCTTTCCACGCCGCCCAACGAGGTGGCGCGATGCCAAAGCCGGGTTGCTGACGCTGTGGCAATGGCGGCGGCTTCACCGCCAACGACGCGGATCGACAACATCGAACCGAAACCGCGCTGCATTTGCCGGCGGGCAATCGCGTGGCCGGGATGCTGGGGCAGACCCGGATAGAGCACGGCGCTGATGGTCGGATGCACCGCGAGGCGCTCCGCAAGGCTTTGAGCGGAACGCGCTTGCGCGGCGGCGCGCAAAAACAATGTGCGCATGCCGCGCATCAGCAAAAATGCCTCGAATGGTCCTAAAATAGCGCCGCCCAATTTGCGCTGAGCGATAATGCGCTGCCAATATTGGTCATCACGGGCGCCAACGAGCGCGCCAGCGACCACATCGGAGTGACCATTCAGAATTTTGGTCGCGGCATGCATCACCAAATCGGCGCCCAGCGCGATGGGCTGGGTGTGGAACGGCGAGGCGACCGTGCTATCCACCGCGAGCAGCGCGCCGGCCTGATGGACGATCTCGGCCAGGGCTGCGATATCGGTGATCGTCCAGAGCGGATTACCGGGCGTTTCAATCCAAACCAGCCGCGTCTTGCCGGGTTGGATCGCGGCGTTGACCGCATCGAGATCATCCATCGCCACGAAATCAACCGTGATGCCGCGCCGGGGTAATTCGGTGGCCAGCCAATGGCGCAGCGCCCAATACATCACGGTTGGCGCGAGCACATGATCGCCATGATCGAGCGCTGAGAACGCCGCAACGGCAGCGGCCATGCCGGAGCCGAACAGCAACGCACCGGCGGGTGCGTTTTCCAGCATCGCGAGCACGGCTTCAGCGGCGCGCACTGTGGCGTTGTCAGGCCGGCCATAGACAAAGCCCGATGAATATTGATTATCGGCATCGCGAATGAAGGTGGTCGCAACATGGATCGGCGCGATCACCGCCCGGGTGATCGGCTCGATCGCGCCCAGGGCTTGCGCCGCGCGCGTTTGCGGATGATCGGAATCGGCGGATTGCGTCGGGTTCATGGAGGCCTCAATCTCGGATTACTCATCAGTGCGGTGAACCGTGCGACCCGTCAAGCGAGCATGGTTGCGCGGATATGAATTTCCATAATATTTCTTCTGCGACTTTTGTGGGTGGCAAAAGATGGTGCCATGGCCGGCCTTGTATCCGCCTACTCCGCCGCGTCGCGGGCGAGTAAATGCGCGGCGAACTGGGCGCGCAATGCGGTTTTCAGCAATTTACCGGTGGCACCGTGCGGCAATTCATCAACGATCACGACGTCGTCTGGCACCGCCCATTTCGCCACTTTGCCCGCGTAAATCGACAACAAATCATCCTTGCTCGCGGCAACGCCAGGCCGGAGCGACACGATTAATAAGGGCCGCTCGTCCCATTTTGGATGTTTCGCCGCAATCACCGCCGCTTCACGCACCGCCGGATGCGCCACGGCGATATTTTCCAAATCAATCGAGCTGATCCACTCCCCGCCCGATTTGATTAAATCTTTGCTCCGGTCGGTCAATTGCACAAACCCGGCCCGATCAATCATGCCGACATCACCCGTCGGAAACCAGCCATCGGAGGTCACGCTTGGCGGCATCCGGTAATAGCCGGTCGCAACCCAATGGCCGTGCAGCTCAAAATCACCCGCCGTCGCACCGTCCCACGCCGCCTCAACCCCCTCGCGCATGATCCGAATGTCGATACCGAACAACACCCGCCCCTGGCTGAGCTGATGCCGATACGCACTTGGCGCGTGATCGCCCGGGATCGGTGCGGCCATCGTCGCGATTGGGCTGCTTTCGGACATGCCCCATGCATGGCGGATTTCAACGCCTAGCGCGCCATAGGCGTCGAACAAGGCTTCCGGACAGGCCGAACCACCGATGACCAATCGATAGAGCGAGGTAAATTTTCCGCCAGTTTTACGCAGATTTTCCAAAACGCCGAGCCACACCGTCGGCACGCCGGCGGAGACCGTCACCTGCTCGGCCTCGATCAACGCATACAAGCTGGCCCCATCCAAAAACCGCCCAGGCAGCACCATCGAGGCACCGCACGCAGTCGCGGCATAGGGCAGCGACCACGCATTCACATGAAACATCGGCACCACTGGCATCATCCGGTCCACCGCCCGCAGGCCGCAGGAATCGGCAGCATTCACCGCCATCGCTTGCAGCACGGTCGAGCGATGCGAATACAGCACCCCTTTCGGCTTGCCGGTGGTGCCCGATGTGTAGCAGAGCGCGCTCGCCGTGTTTTCATCGAAGCTGGGCCAGTCATAGGCGCCATTTTCTGGGGCAATCAGCGTCTCATAGGCCAAAACCGTGACCGATCCGGGCAGGTCGAGCGCGGGCAGTTCGGCGTCGTCGCACAAAAACACCACCGTGCGCAGCGTGTCAGTCAGTCCTAGTGCGATCGCTTGAATGATCGGCACGAAATCCAACTCGGCGAAAATCACCCGATCTTCGGCATGGTTGGCGATATAGAAGATATCCTCATGCGCGAGGCGCGGGTTGATGGTGTTGACCACCGCCCCCATTCCCGAGATCGCGAAATAAAGCTCCACATGGCGGTGGCTATTCCAAGCCAGTGTCGCGACTCGATCGCCGAACCCAACGCCAAGGCGGACCAGCGCTTGCGCCAATTGTTTGGCCCGATGTTCGGTTTCGCGATAGGATTGCCGGTGAATGCCAGAGGGTAATTTAGCAACAATCTCAGCCCGCGGATGGTGCCGCGCGGCGTGGCGGATCAAATCGGAGATCAATAATGGCGCCTGCTGCATTAAACCACGCATAAAACCCCTCCCCTGAGGTTATTTTCTGTTGGATTATTTTATAAACGAGTTTCTGGTGAATCCAAGAATAAAGCGCGGTCATTCCGCGCCCGAAAATGAATACATCGCGTCAGCGTCGACCAGTTGCCGCGAGCACGAGCCCGCCGGCCACGATCATCAAGCCGCCAACCAGCACGGCCAACGAGGGCCTTATCCCATAAGCGAAGAAATTGACCGCCTGCGCGATCAGAAAGACCAAAACCACATAAACGCCGATCACTCGTCCGAAATCCCATGGTCCCAGATTGACCAGCAGACCATAGGCCGCGAGCACCGCAACACTCGCCGCGAACCAACCGAACCGGGCCGCGCCCGTGCTGTGCAAAAAACTGCGCATCAGGGCGTCGCCACCCACTTCGCACAATCCCGCCACGGCGAGCAGGGTCAGAATGGCGAGCGACTTCACGCGGCCCCCGCCACCAGATCCAAGGCCGCTTGCAGCATGAACGATGCCGCCGCCGCATCAACCCGCGCCGCCCGCTTCGCCCGGGTGACATCCGCCGCGATCATCGCCCGATTCACTGCCGCCGAGGAGAGGCGTTCATCCATCATCGCGACCGGCAGCCGCGTTGCCGCTTGCAGCGCGTGCGCCCAATCGCGCGCCGCCTGTGCCGCCGGGCCAAGGGAGCCATCCATGGACAGCGGCAAGCCGACCACCAAGCCCCCTACCCCTTCCTTGCGGGCAATATCGAGAATCGTTCCCGCTATATCGGCCATTTTACCGCGCGGCATGGCGCCATAGGGCGAGGCCAAGCGGCGGCCCACATCAGACAAGGCGACGCCGATAATCCGCGCGCCGGGATCAATGCCGATCAGCCGTGCGTTGCGGGGCAGGTTTGCGACCATCTCGGTCAGGTTGAACAGTGTCATGCGCCCGTTTATGGTCGATCCCGCACAGAAACCCAAGGGATGCCCATGTCGCTCGACCCCGCGACGATTCGTCGTATCGCGAAACTCGCCCGCCTCCGCCTTGCCGACGCGGAGATTCCACGCCTGCAAGGCGAACTCAATGCCATTCTCGGCTATGTCGAGCAGCTCGCTGCAGTGGATGTCACCGGCGTCGAACCACTCTCCGGCGGCGCGCAAATGGCGCTGCGGCTGCGTGACGATGTGGTGACCGATGGCGCGATGCCAGAGCGGATTCTGGCCAATGCGCCGGACCGGATCGATAATTTCTTCGCTGTACCGAAGGTGGTGGAATGAACCCGCTCGATTGGACAATCGCTGAGGCGCTAGACGCCTTGGCAGCCCGGCAGATTTCGGCGGTCGAACTGACGCAAGCGCATCTGAGCGCGATCCGCGCCCTTAATCCGCGCCTCAATGCCTTCATCACCGAAACGCCTGACCTTGCACTCGAGCAGGCGCGCGCCGCTGATGCCGCGCGGGCGGCGGGATCAGCGCCATCATTGTCTGGCATCCCGTTGGCGATCAAGGATTTATTCTGCACGGAGGGTGTGCGCACAACCGCGGGGTCGAAAATCCTCGAACCGTTCATCCCGCCTTATGACAGCACCGTGACCGCGCAACTGAAGGCGGCGGGTGCCATTACGCTGGGCAAGGCCAATCTCGATGAGTTCGCCATGGGCTCGTCCAATATCACCTCGGCCTATGGCCCGGTGGAAAACCCGTGGCAGCGCGCCGATGGCAAAAAACTGACACCGGGCGGCAGTTCGGGCGGGTCCGCCGCCGCCGTCGCGGCGCGGATCGCAATGGGCGCGACCGGCACCGATACCGGCGGATCGATCCGTCAGCCGGCGTCGTTTACCGGCATTGCCGGGATCAAGCCGACCTATGGCCGCTGCTCGCGCTTTGGCATCGTCGCGTTCGCTTCCTCGCTCGATCAGGCCGGGCCGATGGCGCGCACGGTGCAGGATTGCGCGATTTTGCTCGAAACCATGAGCGGTTTTGATCCGCGCGACAGCACCTCCGCCGAACGCGCCGTGCCGGATTTTCGTGCGGCGTGTGCGCGGGGGGTCAAAGGGTTGCGCATTGGCATTCCCGCTGAATATCGCGTCGATGGGATGGACCCGACCATTGAAAAACTCTGGCAAGCCGGGATCGATTGGCTCAAATCAGCAGGCGCCATCATTGTTGATATATCGCTGCCGCACACGAAATACGGCTTGCCGGTTTATTACATTGTTGCGCCGGCTGAGGCGTCGTCGAATTTGGCGCGCTATGACGGCGTGCGGTTTGGCGCGCGGGTCGAGGGGGATGATCTGATCGATCTGTATGAGCGCACCCGTGCGGCGGGCTTTGGCGCGGAAGTGAAGCGCCGCGTCATGATCGGCACTTATGTGCTCTCGGCTGGGTATTATGACGCATATTATTTGCGCGCGCAGAAAATCAGAGCGTTGATTTTGCGTGATTTTCAGATGGCTTTTGCGCAAACGACCGGCGTTGACGCGATTTTGACGCCCACAACCCCTTCCGCCGCCTTCGCTTTGGGCGAAAAAATGGACGATCCGGTAACCATGTATTTGAACGATGTCTTTACCGTGCCGGCTTCGCTGGCTGGTGTTCCCGCCATGAGCATTCCAGCGGGGCTGGACCCGAATGGTCTGCCGCTCGGCTTGCAGGTGATTGGCCGGCATTTCGATGAGAAAACCGTGTTCGCGGTGGCGGGCGCTTTGGAGGCGGCTTCAGGCTTCACCGCCCTGCCCGCTTTGCGCGGGAGTGCGGTCCGATGAGCTATGTTCTCACCGGCAAGACCGGCCCTTGGGAAATTGTGGTGGGTTTGGAAGTTCATGCCCAGGTCATTTCCCAATCCAAATTATTCAGCGGTGCCGCGACCGATTTTGGCGCGGAGCCGAATAGTCAGGTTAGCTTCATCGATGCCGGCTTTCCCGGCATGTTGCCGGTGTTGAACCGTGAATGCGTTGCACAGGCCGTGCGCACCGGGCTTGGTTTGAACGCAACGATTAATTTGGTATCGCGGTTTGACCGGAAGAATTATTTCTACGCGGATTTACCCCAGGGCTATCAGATCAGCCAATTCGAGCACCCGATTATTGGCAAAGGCGCCATCGATATCGAACTCGATTCCGGCGAGACCCGCACCATCGGCATTACCCGACTGCATTTG
>JAKBBY010000246.1 GCA_021808315.1 Pseudomonadota bacterium
CGGGTGAGGCGATGAGGAGCCCATCGGGCGCGGGGTCGAGCGCCTCGAGCATGGCGATGGTGGGCTGAAAGCCGGTTGACGCATCGCTCGGCAGCCGGACGGGGTGCAGGCCGAGTGCGGTCATAATATTTAGATAAGGCGGGTAGCAGGGTGTGGTGAGGGCGATGCGATCGCCCGGCGCGAAGGCGGCGAGGAAGCCGAGGGGAAACCCGGCTGAGGCACCGGCGACCACGGCGATGCGGCTGGCTGGCACATCAAGACCGTACCATTCGCCATAATGGGTGGCGATGCGCGCACGCAAGGCGGGCAGGCCCAGCGCCTCGGTATAGCCGAGTGCGTGTTGGCCCATGGCGTGTTGCGCAACGCTCAGCGCGTGGCCCGGCGCGCCGTGCGCTGGCTGGCCGACTTCCATGCGGATGATGGCCGGGTCAGCGGGGCCAAGCCGCGCGCTGAGTGCGTTGGCGGCGGTGATCACATCCATCACCCGGAAGGGCGGAACCGCCTGTGCCGCGCCGATTTTGAGCATGATCGGCGCGTTAGCGGTTGCCGACGGCGAGGCCGAAGCTGCGCGGATCAGCGGCGGCGGTGCAGCTTTTCGGCGCGCCGGGCAAACCCCCCGCGCAGCTAATGATGCTCACGCGGCCAGGGCTCGGCTCCGTTTGGGGCATGGCGCTGCGCGCATGTAGGGCGTTATAGAGGCCGTCAGCCACCGCCATCGGCGCAGCTTGCTGGCCTGAACCCACGGCAATAGCCCGGAATTTGGCACCTTGGCTCGCGAGGCCGGCGGCAAGCAAGGGCGGTTTGATCCGCGCTGGTGAGGCGGCGAGCACAAGGCCGGTGCCCGGCGCAACGCGACCAGTGCCGAACAGATTATCCATGCTGGTGACGCAGCCAATCGCACCGCCCTGATCATCGAGCACCGCGAAACCCGCCGAGGCGGGCAAAGCCGTGCCCGCGGCAGGAACGCTGCCATTGCGCGCGGCCATCGCGCTATCGAGCGCTTGGGTTGCGGCCAGGGTAAGGTTTTGCGGATTTTGCGCGAGCGCCTCAATGCCGGCGGCAGCGCCGACGCCACCGGATGCGGGGCGTGGCAGCAGCGCAATCTGTGCGCCAAATCGATGCAGCATGATCGGTGCCGCGTAAAATGGTTTGGCGTCCTGGAAATTGACAGCGGTGAGGCCACCCCCTGCTTGATCCGCCGCACGAATGATGCGCGCGGCAAGGCGACCCTGATAGAAATCAAGCACGCCATTGGCCTGCAGGTGATTAAGCGTATTCGCAAGATCAGGCTGTTGCAGGGTCTCGCCTTCGCGCAGAATGCGCCCGTCTGGTCCGGCAAAAATGGCACGGGCGGCGGGATCAGCCAGGAATGCGTTACCGACCACGGATAGATCGGCGGCCAGCGCGCGCGAAACCGGCACCCCGCCACCGGCCATGGTTTCAGCGGGTGCCAGATCCGCCGCGAGCGATAGACGACCATAGCGCGCTTGCATCGCGACCAGCCCGCGCGCGAGCATCGGCACGGCGGCAGGGCGTGAGCCACCGCCGGTGCCGGGTTCAGGCAGGAACATCAGTGCTGTTGTGGTGATCGGGCCTTTATGGGCTTTCATGCGGATCAGGCAGGCACCGCCGCTGCCCAGCCCCGCGCGCGACGGCAGGGTAACAGCGAGCGCAAAGCCGGCAGCCGTCGCGGCATCGGCGGCGTTGCCGCCTTGATTGAGAATTTGCTGTGCGGCCAGTGTGGCTTCGGGGACCGGGGTGACGGCAAACCCGACCACACCGCGTTGCGGCGCAGGCTCGCCCAAGCCTTTGGCGCTGCCGCCGAACAGGTTTTGTTGCAGGCCGCAGCCCGATAAAAGCAACGTAAGCGCGGATGCGGCAAATATTCCGAGGCGACGCGCCGACGCGCCGCGATGTTTGGTTGGGACGTTCAAGGGTGGCTGAGTGGGCACTGTCGATCCTCCGGGCGCGCCTGATGGCACGGGCGTCGGCATACCGGTGAATCCGTGTCGGGGCAACTCTCAGGCCCGGTTTGGCGGGTCATTTGACCACGATGCGGTAAGGAACGGACCCGACCAATATTGACAATTTAGAAAACAGCGGATATTTCGTGGAGCCATCGGCACGGATGGGTGCAACCAATCCGATGCGCCTTTTGCGAGGAATGGCGAGCCATGTCCCAGGTGATAAGTTCCAGCGCCACGAAGCCGAAGCGGGTGCGCCCGCTCGATGCGGCCATCGCGATTATCCGGTTATTGCGCGATCCTCAGGACACCACCCAGGTTTTTCGCCTGACCGATGCGTTGCGCGGGCGCTCGGGCGTTAAGCCTTATCAGCGGTTTCGCGATTCGCCGGTGGGGGCGCAGATCATCGCGGAGCGACGGCATCTGATCCATACGCTGGCGGATCGGGCCGCTTTGGCCTCGCTGCCGGAAAACAGCGTGGGGCGATGCTATTTGGCGTTCATGGCGGAGGAAAACCTGACGGCTGAGGGGCTTGCCGAAATCTCGAGCGACGCCATGACCGCGTTGGCCAATCGTGAGGAAGGGGCTAGACTTTTCGCGATGCGCATGCGCGACATGCATGATTTATATCATGTTTTGGCGGGCTATGGCCGCGACGAATTAGGCGAGGTGTGCGTGCTGGCGTTTTCCTATCCGCAGCAAAAAATCCGCAGTTTTGCGGTGATTGCGTTTCTGGGTCGGCTGCGCGTGGGGCAGTTACTGCGCCAATCGAAACTGAAAATATCTGGTGTTGCGGAAGCGGTGCGCGAAGCCGCCGCGCATGGAGCCCAGGCCGCCTGGTTGCCGGGCGAGGATTTGGAAGCGTTGTTGGCGGAGGATATTGATGCCGTGCGCGCCCGGCTCGGTATCGCGCCGCCCGCCCGCTATCAGGCGATCCTGCAACAAATCGCGGCGCGCACCGGCACCAAGGTCTCGACATTCAGTGCCTTGCGCGCGCAATCGTAAGCATGTCTAAGCGGGCTTGCCGATCAGGCTGCGTCCGCCCATCGCGGGCCTGAGCACTTCGGGAATGGTGATGGTGCCATCCTGGTTTTGATAAGTCTCCAGCACAGCAATCAGCGCCCGACCGACGGCGACGCCCGAGCCATTCAGCGTGTGAACGAAGGCCGGTTTTTCTGGTTTGGCGCCGGTTTGCGCCGGGCGGTA
>JAKBBY010000247.1 GCA_021808315.1 Pseudomonadota bacterium
CCGGGCCTGCGAAGAGCGAGACGATTTTTTGCGGGATCGGCGCGGCGGCGGCACCGAAATCACCGCCGCCGCCGACATGCAGCGCGGCGGATTGGCCGGTGGGCAGGCGCAGCAGGGCGGCGTAGCTGTCATTGATATCCACACCGAGGGTGCGTTTACCGAAATAATGGCCGAGCGGGTTGGGGCTGACGAAATGGGTCAGGCGCAAAATACCTTCATCGACCGCGGCGAGGGTGACATAGGCGCCGGGCTTGGTGTTGATGGTAAAGGTGACGTCGCGGCCCGGGCGATAGAGTTTTTTCACCGCGATGGTGAGCGGTAATTGGCGTTTGCCGGGTTTCAGCCCGAGCCAGGTGAGGCCGATGGCGCGATCAGGCGCGCGGGTTTTGCGGGCCGGGCGAAAGACATGGACAATGGCATAGGCACCCGCGCCCCATTTTGCGGAGATCGGCACCGAAATAGTGCGGCCTCTGGCGGGGAGCGTAAAATTGCGGGTGGCGAGTACGCGGTTATTGGCGATGACCAGCGTGGCGCGTCCACCATAGGGGGCGGTGATGTGCAGATGTGCGGTTTCACCGGGCAGATAGCGGCGCTTATCACGCATGACGGTGAGGCGGGTGGGCACGCCGGGGTTCGAGGCGGTAATCCAGCCAGAATAGAAAATCGTCGAGGTGGCGGCGAGGCCGCCTTCATGCTGGATCACCCGCAGCCGGTAGCGCCCATAGGGCAGGGTGGGCAGAACGAGGTGATAAGGCTGGCCCGCCGGGATGCTGATGGTTTGTTTCAGCACCGGACGATTAATGTAGGTGAAGCGCCAGCGGGCGACGGATTGATTCCAGATGATGCCCCATTCGTAATCTTGGCGCACCAGCGCGACATCGAGCTTCATCGCGACCGGTTGGCCGGCTGGATTGACCGCCACCAGATCGAACGCGGGTTTCACCCCTTGATCGACCGCGCCGCCGGTGAAATCGGGTTTCACACCGATCAGGGGCGTGGTCGGGCGGATCGGGATGGTGAGGGCGCTGCCGACGGCGCGGCCTGAGGGGTCATTGATGGTGACAGTGAGTTTGGCTTGCAGCGCATGGGTGCTGTCCGGCAGATGGGTCAGGTCGATTGGCACCGCGCTGGCGCCAGTGGCGTTGGTTTCCGGCAATTTGGGTGTGCGCAGCGGCGAGGCGAAAATTTCGCCTTGCAGGCCGAATTGATAGTCTTTGAAGGCGGGGAAGGGCGTGGGGTTTTGGGTGATTTTGACGCTGGCGGTGCCGGTGAGGTTGGCCCCGGGCGCGCCATAGAGAAAGCGCACATGGACCGGCCAAGGATCGATTGCGTTGGGGGTGAGTTCGGTTGGTTTGCCGAGGGCAACGGCGAGGCGTTCGGGGACAAAGGCGGCAACGGTGACATCGCGCTCGGCCAGCGGGTTTGCATGGTCATTGACCGCGAGGGTGATGCTCCAGGTGCCCGCTTGCGCGCCGGGCGAGAGGGCGATGGGTTGGGTGAAGGCGCCGTCATCGCTCCAGCGCGGCACGGTATCGGAGAAAATCTGACCGCCGGGGCGGCGCACGATCAGATGCAGCGGTATATTGAGGGGTTTGCCGCGGGGGTTGCGCAGCAAGGCGGTGAGGTGGATGGTTTCGCCGGGCCGATAGATGCCGCGATCAACATAGATATAAGGATCGATCGGTTTAGGTTCGGCGCGACCGGACACGCCGCGATCAGAGAGGTCGAACGGCGAGGCGTTGAGATCGACCAGGGTGAAATCGCCGCTGTTATCGGTGATATGGAGGGCGGCAGGGGCTTGGCCGCCAGGGCCGGCGAGGAGTGGGGCCGGGAAAAAAGCGATGCCGTCATCATTGGTTTTGGCGGTGCCGAGAATGGCGTTATCGGCGGCGATCAGATTGATGGTGGCACCGCTGATGGCCCGGGCGTTGGTGTAGCGGCGGAGTTGCACATGCAGCCCATCGCGCCCGCGCCATGTGGTCGGGGCGATATTGGTGCGCAGCACGATTTGCACGAGGGATAGGCTGCCATTGTTCGGCGTGCCATCCGCAGGGCTGAGCGCCACGGCGTACAGGCCAGGCTTTTTCATGACATTGGCAAGCGGCAGCACCGTGTGGAGCAATTGGTTGCGGCGAAAGGCCGGGATGCTGGCGGTGCCGGTGAAAATGATCGGGCTGTTATTGCCATAGAGGCTTGACGAAAAGCCGTTTGGGTTCAGCAGCGGGTGGTTATTGATGAAATTGAGCAGGCTGCGTTCGGCAACGCGGGTGATTTTGACCTTGACTTTGGAGAGATTGATGCTGGCAAAGCCGATGGCGGGCGGGTTGCTGGCCGGGATGATGTAATGGTTTGGATCGGCGATCAAAGCGGGTTGGCGGTTGGTCAGGCTGATTGTGATGGTGAGCGGCTTGGTCAGGGTGGTGCCCGCGATGCCGTGCAGGCCCGGATGCAGCGTGACGGTGCTGGTGGTGCCGGGCCTGAGGCCGGTGATGCAGAGCTGGCCTTGGTTTTCGGTGACGGCGAGACTGTGGCGGCTCGGCGTGACGGTGACGTAATCGCCCGGATGGCGATTGCCGCCGCGCGGCAGCGGGATGGTGAAAGCGATGCAGGCGCTGGCGGGGAAGTTTTCGGCGTGGGTGTTGATTTTGCGAACGGTGAAGCCGTAGCGCTGGACTTTCTGATTGAGCAGGGCGCGCGCCGGGGCATCGGTTGGGTAGGCTTGGACGATTTGGCCGAGCAGGCCGATCTCGGCCAGATGATCGCCGCGCCGGGCGAGGGCGCGGCGCATGATGTCGAGCGCTGTGCGGGTGGTGGCGGCAGGATTGTCGCTGTCATTGCGGAGCGTGAAGGCGAGATAGCCCGCTTCGAGGGCCCGTTGGGCTTCGCCATCATGCAGATTGAGCATGGCGGTGCCGTAATCGAGCCAGAGGCGGGGCTTGGCGGCGGCGCCGAGGCCGATGCGCTGGATCGCGGCGTCGCGCAGGGCGCGCCAGTTTTTGGCGTGCCGCGCCTGGTCCATCGCGGCTTCGGCGTGGGCGCGGTGGGCTTGGGCGCTGGCGGTGAGGGCGATGTTGGGCTGGGTAAGGTCAAAGCGTAGCAGGTTGGCGTCACTGCCCAGACCGGGGAGGGTTTGGTTGATGAAAATCAGGATGCGCGGATTATTCCAG
>JAKBBY010000248.1 GCA_021808315.1 Pseudomonadota bacterium
TCTGATCGTGTATTGCGCCGATCACGCCGGGCTTTGACCATGCCGGCTTCGTGAATCGCCCCCCCGAATAAAAGTAGTTTTTCGGTCAGCGTGGTTTTACCGGCATCCGGGTGGGAGATAATCGCAAAGGTCCGGCGCGGCAGCACCGCCGAGGGGTCTGGTGCGTCGATGGGGGCGGTTATCGCGTCAAGAGGGGGATCACGCGGCAAATCATTCATCATGGGGCGTGCTATAGCGAGCATAAGGCGGATTGTGTAGGGAAGTGTGGTGAATTGCTCGGCCACCCCCCCTGCCCCTCGCTTCATCACCTCGGCATTGCACCGCCAGCCGATTGCCGCACCGCCGCATCCGCTCGCGGTTTTGCGCGCACCGCTGGCGGAAGATCTGGCACGCGCACTCGGCTGGCTGCGCGACCATCATTGCCAGCCCGCACCGCAAGCCAGTCAGGCGGCGCTCGAACAATATCATGCTCCCGCCTATCTGGATGCCTTGGCGCGCGCCGAGGCCCTGCAGGATTTGCCGATGGCGGATAAACGCCGCTTCGGCATCGGCGTGGACTCGAACCCTATTCATCCGGCGGTATTTCGCCGCCCGGCGGTGGCGGCGGGGGGCACCATGCTCGCAGCCGCGCTGACGGCAGCGGGTGGGGTCGTATTTTTCCCCTTTGGTGGCAATCACCATGCGATGCCGGCCCGCGCCAGCGGCTTTTGCTATATCAACGATGCGGTGCTGGGCCTGATGCGCTGGCGGGCTTTGGGGCTGGGCCGCCTCGCCTATGTCGATTTTGATGCGCATCACGGCGATGGCGTTGAGCACGCCTTTGCCGACGAGCCTGATATTCTAACGATTTCTATGCATGAGGCCGGTCGGTGGCCGCGCACCGGCACGACCAGCGATCCTGCCCGTAACGTGCTCAATCTCCCGGTTCCCGCCGGGTTTGATGATTTGAGCTTTGAACATTTGCTCCAGCGCACCATCATTCCTGCCTTGGTGGCGCATCGGCCCGAGGCGATCATGCTGCTCATCGGTGCCGATGCGTTGGCCGATGACCCGATGGCGCGGCTTGCGCTGAGCAACCAGGCGCTTTGGCGCGCCGTTGCCGCGATCCGCTCGCTTTGCCCCAGGCTCATTGTGCTGGGCGGTGGTGGCTATAATCCTTATGCCGTGGCACGATGCTGGGCCGGATTATGGGGCGTGTTGACCGATCAGCCAATGCCGACAACGCTGCCGAACAGCGCCTTGGACGTTCTCGCCGGAATCCGCTATTTCCGCGCCGAAGGGCGCAACCCGCCCCAACGCTGGCTGACCACGCTGGCGGATTAGGCTCGCCGTGTCATGACTCGCCCCCTCCCTGCTCTGATGATAAAGGATCACCCGATGCGCCGCCGTTCACTTGCCCAACTTGCCTGCTCTGCCCTCGTTCTGCTCGGCACTGCGGTGACCTCGGCGGTCATTGCACTCAGCGTGGCCCCGCCCGCGCTGGCGGCCATTACCGGGCCACAGGCCAAATTGCCAACGGAAACACTGGTTATCATCGATCAGCATGGCAAACCGCATAAATTCACGGTGGAACTGGCCACGACGCCGAAACAACAGGAAATTGGCTTGATGTTCCGCAAGACGGTTCCAGCCGATACCGGCATGCTGTTCCCCTGGAATCCGCCGCAGGTTTCAGAGATGTGGATGAAAAACACCCTGGCGCCGCTGGATATGGTATTTATTGGGCCGCACGGCACCATTCGTCATATCGATGAGAACACGGTGCCGCAAAGCCTGCGGGTGCTCTCCAGCCATGTGCCGGTGGCCGCCACATTGGAACTCCAAGCGGGAATTACCGCCAAATACGATATCGATGTTGGCGATAAGGTGATTGCGCCGCAATTCGCCAAGTAAGCGAGGCCGAAACCGGCGCCCTGCGGGCGGCGCCGGTGCGCGCGCTCAACTGACCTTCGCCTGCTGATCCAACGCCGCCGGATACGCGACGACGCTATTGAGATGGATGATCAGACGATCGGCCCCGATCAGTAATTCGGCCGGGATAGCCGCGCAACCATCGGTCCAGCGGTGATCATGCTCGTGATTATGCCAGCCGAAACAGAGATTGGCGCTGTTAATCGGGATTGGCACCGCGCCGCGATCCGTGACCAGTTCGAGGGCTGCGACGTCAAGCCCGAGCTTGCGCCAATCCTGAGAGTCGGCCTCCCATTCGGCGGGAACGACGATTCGGGAAAATAGCAACACATCATCACTGATGTCCGGCAGCGTGACCTCATAGCACGTTGCACTAATCGCCCGCACGGGCAGCGTGCGGCGATCAGAAAACACGCGCAAATGGCAATCATAGGTTACGCCGCGCAACCCTAGTCGGCCGATGATGCGGGCGCGAATGGCGGATACGGCGGGTCCGCGTTCGGCAAAGGGGGCACAGCCTTGGGTTTCGCGAAGTTCTTGCGCTTGGGTGGTTGGATACAGCGCGACGGGCCCCTCGGCGTTCTCGAAGAATCGGCGATTGCCGGTATCCAAATACGATTCGACCGGCAATGATTCGGCATAGATGACCGCATGTTCAGCGAGCTCGATGTGATAATAGCTGAAATGGCTGCGGCGGACTTGCACGATTGAGCGCCCATTGACCAATGCTTTGACGGGCACCAACAATCCATCGAGATAAATCGCGTGATCGGGCGAGACGAACAGATCACGGCTTGGCATGCCGTCCGCAATGGCGCTCGCGGCGATGCGGATTGGCCAGACTGTTGGCGGTGCGGGGTGACGTTGTGCGTCGATCCGGCGCCGACCGACCCATTTTATCGGTTTCAACGCGCCCCCCTTGGTGACGATTAAATCGCCCTCTTGCAAATCTTCTACAGCGCGCCCCCCTGCCGCCAATTGGACTTGGGTGCCTTCCAAGAAACATACGGTAAGATCAACGCCGCCATTCGAGTCAGGTGCGACCATGAACGCGTTGGATGCAAAGGTGCCGTTCGCCAGCGTAATATTACCCACCACGGATCCGGACGCATTTTCCAGCGCAATCGTGCCGCCAGGGGCCGGTCCCAACAATCCGGTATTCTGCGTGAATACCGCTTGAGTCGCCGAAATAATTCCCTTGATTTCAATCGTGTCGCTCGGGGCGAAATTATTGACCGCGT
>JAKBBY010000249.1 GCA_021808315.1 Pseudomonadota bacterium
GAGGCCGGTAGCCGATCAAGTCGCGCCGCGATTTCCGCTGATTTTAACGCCGACATTGTGGTTCCCCCGATTTATTGATTTACCGGAGAACATTACACAAATCGCGCGCCAGGATGCAACTGCGCGCGCTTGCCCTGCGGGTTTAGCGGCGCTGGTTGAGAAACCGCACACCCCATAAACCGGCGAGCATCCCAACCACGAAAATCGCCACCTTCGCTGGGTCGAGCATCAGCGCTACCATGGCCGGGCCGGGGCACAGCCCGATCAGACCCCAGCCGATGCCGAATAACCCGGCCCCGAGAAGGAGCCGCAGCGTAATGCCGCCCGTGGCGAGCACCGGAAATTGCGGGTTAAACCAAGGGTGCTGCATGCGCCGGGCAACGGCGAAGGCAACGCTCGCGACCAGCACGCCGCCGCCCATGACGAAAGCGAGGCTGGGGTCCCAATGCTGGGTGATATTCAAGAAATTGAGGACTTTGGCCGGGTCTGCCATGCGGGAGACCATCAGCCCGACGCCGAACAAAATGCCCGAAACCAGTCCCGCGAGCGTGTTGCGCATCAGATTACCGCCCGCGTCAGCAGAACCACGAGCACCGCGATCGTCATAAAGGTGCCGGTTGCCGCGATCGAGCGCGGCGAGAGCCGTGACAGACCGCAAATGCCATGACCCGATGTGCATCCGCCGCCGAGCGCGCTGCCAACCCCGACCAGCAATCCGCCACCCAGCAGGAGCGCCGGTGAACCTTGCAAATGAATGGCTGGCGCAATGCCGATGAGCCGGGCAGCTAGAGGCGTTGCCATCAGACCGGCGAGAAAGGCGATGCGCCAATTGCGCTCGATGGGTGTAAACATATTGCCGATGATGCCGCTGATGCCCGCGATTCTTCCAATGCTTAACCAGAGCAGCGCCGCAGAGAGGCCGATCATCAGGCCCCCGGCGAGAGCGTATCCGGGCGTAAAAGCGGTAGGCACGGGTGCGGGTAGAAGATATTGTTCCATGAAGAACACTCATATATTCGTTATTGGTGATGTGCCGGTAAATAAAATAGCGGGGAACGTCAAGGGTTTGTCACTCAACGCTGCGGGACCGGGGCCAAAGCGGGATAAGCATGGGCACCTCAGCACAATAATTTTGATAGGCGGCACCGTATAGTTGGACGAGTTTGCGTTCTTCGAAGCGGATGCCGATGAGAATATAGATTACCGCGAATAGGGTGGTGGCAAGGCTCAGCGGCGTGGCACAAAGGCCGAGCATTAGCAAAATTAAGCCAAGATAGAGCGGATGCCGCACAACTCGGTTCATACCGCTGACGGCTAGCGGTTCTAGCGTTTTTGGTGTTGTCAGGCCAAGAAACCGAGCAAGGTCGTAGGATTTGCCGGCGCGATACAGGATGATCACACCGAGCAAAACGAGGCCATCCATCAGAACACGAAATATGAGAGGCACATGAAACGGCGCATATCCTGCGAAGAGAACGGCGCCTAGGACCAGCACAATCATCAGGTGAAGCAGCGCAATCGCATTATATAGGAGGCGTTCTCGGCGGCCCGCGACTCGAATGAGCCAGGATCGCCCGCTCGAGGCAGCAAAAAAACTATGGCCGAGGCCAAAACTGATCCAGAGCGCCCCATAGAGCGCGATGGAGCCGAGCGCGCCGGTCATGATCGCACCGCGGACGGGTTGGGCGGGGAATTAATTGGATATGAGTTCATTATCCCTTAACCAATAACGTAGATAAGACGTCGTGTCTGTGGATGAAATCGCATGGCGCCGAGGAGCCAACGTTTAATTGAACATGAAATTCGCTTGACATATTCGTCATACGTAATAGACCTAACTTTATAAGTTCATGGCCGAACGCGTCGTCGAACACCGTCGGTCGTCGTGATCAGTGCCTTTATAAAGATGATCGAGGGGAAATGACCAAACCTAATCGCCGTGATATGTTTAAGTTCGGTGCTGCAGCGGGCGCATCGATGATTGCCGCAACGGCCCGTGCTTCGGGCGCGCCATCGGCGCCACCGGCGGATAATAGCTGGTCGAATTCACTGGGTCATGGCGTGGATTCGCGGCCCTATGGCCAGCCATCGCGCTATGAGAAGAACGTGGTGCGCCGCTATATTCCGTGGCTATCGCCGACGCGTGATGCTGATGCCAGTTTTACGCCGCTGCAGGATCAGCCCGGGATTATTACGTCCAACGGGCTATTTTTTGAGCGCTATCACGCGGGGCGCCCCTCGATTAATCCGGATCAATATCGCTTGATGATCTCGGGGATGGTGCGCAAACCGTTACTGTTGACGCTGAATGATTTGATGCGGTTTCCATCGGTGTCGCACATCCATTTCATTGAGTGCCCCGCCAATGGGGCGACGGAGTGGCCGGCGGCGCAGGTCAATTCGTTGCAATTGACTCACGGCATGATCGGCTGCTCGGTATGGACCGGGGTGAAATTATCAACCTTGCTTGATGAGGCGGGGGTCGCGCCGGATGCGCGGTGGGTCGTCGCTTCTGGGTCGGATGGCGCGCATATGGACCGTTCGCTGCCGCTGTGGAAATGCCTCGATGATTGCATCATCGCCTATGGGCAAAACGGTGAGGCGGTGCGTCCCGAGCAAGGCTATCCGGTGCGTTTGGTGGTGCCGGGTTGGCAGGGCAATGTGAATATTAAATGGCTGCGCCAGATCGAGGTCAGCAAGATTCCGGCGATTACCCGCGAAGAAACCAGCGAATATAGCGAGTTGCTGCCGTCGGGCGAGGCGTTGGGCTTCACCTGGGTGATGGACGCAAAGTCGGTGATCACGTTCCCGTGCCCTGAAAAACCGATGGACGGTGGGCCGGGGTTTTATGAGATTCGCGGCTTGGCTTGGAGTGGTCGTGGCAAGGTGAAACGTGTGGATGTTTCGGTGGATGGCGGCAAGACTTACCGACCGGCGAAGCTCGATGATCCAATCCTGTCGAAATGCCTGACGCGCTTTACCTTCCCGTGGCAGTGGGATGGCAAGCCGGCGCTAATTCAATCGCGGGTGACCGACGAGACGGGCTATGTCCAACCGACGATTGTGCAAAAACATAAATTCTGGGGTCATGACCCGGTTTATGAGAATAATTCGATCCAGACTTGGCAAATTCTGGCCAATGGGAAGGTG
>JAKBBY010000250.1 GCA_021808315.1 Pseudomonadota bacterium
ATCGATGATCGTGGAAGATCACAATTTGTCTGACTAATCGGTTTATCTGACTAAGCCGTTGATCTGACTAAGCCGTCAGAATTACTACTACAAGGCGAATTTAACACATCCTCCGGTAGAGTCACGAACATTATTATTTTTTAATGTGCATCCATCCTGTTAATATGACTGTACGCGGAGACTTTCTTGAGTAACTTGAAATAATTTTGGTTCCAAAAATATAGGATATGATGATTTTTATTATGATTTCTAGCATGCAATCGATTGTTATATTGTTATCATCATGATCGCTTATCGCGTTGCGCTACCAACACTGACCTGTCAACATATCATGACAGGCGTGAATTTTCGTCGAGAGCCAGCGCGCGCCTAGATCGCCTGTCGCCCCCTTGCGGCGCACTGGCACGATCGTGAAAATTAAGGTATCTCGACGGAAATGCAGTTAGTATTTTTGATATTGGCTCTTGTCGCAGCGCTGGTGGAATTGATCACCGGCACATTCTATCTCGCCGCCGTTGCGGTCATCGCTTTGGTCACCGCTGCCCTCGGTTTTGTTCTGCCCGACGATGCGTTGATCCTGGTATTTTTGGCGGGCAGTGTCGCGGCCATGGCGCTTGTGCGCGTGTGGCGACGCCGACAGGCGCGCAAGCCTGGCCTCGCTGACCTTGATGCCGGGCAGCGCGTGACCGTGGCCGGGCACGGCGCGCGGGCCGATCAAGTGATTGTGACTTACCGTGGCACGCGCTGGGATGGCGTGATGGTGGACGGCGCAACGCCCGCCATCGGCAGTCAGGCCGTTATTCTCCATAAAGTCGGCAGCGTGCTCCATCTGGCCGCGCCCAACCCTATCGACAATCCACCACCAGCCCCCACCACGTCTGCATCGGAGCCGATCTAATGTCATCATTTTTGGCGTCAGTGATTATTTTCATTCTTTTGCTTCTTCTGATCCTGGCAACCTTGCGCTCTGCTTTTCGCATTGTTCCACAACAGCAGAATTGGCTGGTTGAGCGGCTTGGCAAATATCACCGAACCTTGGGTCCAGGCCTGAATTTTGTTGGCCCCTTTATTGATCGGGTCGCGTTTCGCTTTGATATGCGCGAAGTGCCGACTGAGGTGGCGCCGCAAGTGTGTATCTCGCTTGATAATACCACGCTCACGGTCGATGGTTTTCTCTATCTGCAAATCACTGACCCGGTGAAGGCGGCTTATGGTTCGAGCAACCCGATGAATGCCGCCATGCAGCTCGCGCAAACTACGATGCGCTCAGAAATTGGCAAGCTGCATCTCGATCAAGCCTTATCATCGCGGCAAATCCTGAATACGGCGGTCGCGTCGTCCGTTGATGAGGCGGCGGTGAATTGGGGCATCAAGGTGCTGCGCTATGAAATCAAAGACATCACCCCACCCGCCGAAATCCTGCACGCGATGGAGCTGCAAATCACCGCCGAGCGTGAGAAACGCGCGACCATCGCCCGGTCCGAGGGCCAGCGGCAACAGCAAATCAACACATCCGAGGGCCAACGCCAGCAGGAAATCAACATCGCCGATGGTCGCCGCCAGGCTGAGGTGCTGCGCGCAGAAGGCGAGGCCAAGGCGATTGAACTGGTCGCGACCGCGACCGCCGCCGCCATTCGCACCATTGGCGAGGCGGCCGTGACCGATGGCGGCATGGCGGCGCTGCAAATGCAGCTCGCGAAAGATTATATCAGCCAGTGGGGCAATCTGGCGAAGCAAGGCACGTCACTGATCGTGCCGGCTAATCTCGGCGATATCGGCTCGATGGTTGGCACCGCTTTGCAAATGGTCCGCACCGAAAACGCACCGCGCCCGACCACACCGCCGGCGCCCAGCACGGTGCCGACGGCCCGGTAGAACTATCAGCGCCGCAGGGCGGCCAATCCACGGTCAATATCATCGATCAGGTCGGCCACATCCTCAAGCCCGACGGAAAACCGGATCGTGCCATCGGTGATGCCCAGAAGCCGACGTTCCTCCGCACCAATGCGCATATGGGTTGTGGTGGCTGGATGGGTCATCAGCGACTTGGAATCGCCCAGATTGTTCGAAATCGCGATCAGCTCCAGCGCGTTCATAAAACGGAACGCGGCCTCTCGCCCGCCGTCCAACTCGAACGTGACCAACGTGCCGCCATCCGCCATTTGCGCCCGCGCCAACGCCATTTGCGGGTGATCTGCCCGGAATGGGTAGAGCGCCCGACGCACGCCGGGCGCTTGCGCCAAATGATCGGCCAACGCCGCTGCCGACTGGCACGAATGCTTGACCCGCAGCGCCATCGTCTCCAGACCTTTGAGAATGACCCAGGCATTGAACGGTGAGAGTGCTGGCCCGGTATTGCGGATAAAGGGCTGCAACATGGTCTCGATCCAATGCTTGCGTCCCAACACCGCACCGCCGAGCACTCGCCCTTGCCCATCCATATGCTTGGTCGCCGAATACACCACCACATCCGCGCCAAACTCGATCGGGCGCTGCAAGAGCGGCGTGGCGAACACATTGTCGACAACCACGATTGCACCCGCCGCATGCGCCAAATCCGCCACGGCGCGCAGATCGATAATATCCAGCATCGGGTTGGAGGGGGTCTCCAACAGCACCATCGCTGTTGGGCGTGACAGCGCCTGCTGCCAGGCTGTCAAATCGCTCCCATCGACAAACAAGGTTTCAATCCCGTAGCGCGGCAGCAGCGTCGATACGATCCAATGGCAGGATCCGAACAGCGCACGAGACGCCACCACCCGGTCCCCCGCCCGCAACTGGCACAGCATCGCCGCGTGTACCGCTGCCATGCCGGTTGCCGTTGCGCGACAGGCTTCCGCGCCCTCAATCGCCGCGAGCCGCCCTTCCAGCATCGCGACTGTTGGGTTGCCGAAACGCGAATATTGATAATGCTCAATCTCGCCTTTGAAGGTCGCCTCGGCCTGCTCGGCATTGTCATAGACAAAGCCAGAGGTAAGGAACAAAGCTTCGGCGTTTTCCCCGAAATTGGAGCGCATTTGCCCCGCATGAACCAGTTGGGTGGCTGGGCGATAAGATTTCTTGCTCATCGCTCACCTATATCGCCTGCACGCCGCACGGCAAGTGGTGCC
>JAKBBY010000043.1 GCA_021808315.1 Pseudomonadota bacterium
ATAGATCAGATGGGGCGAGTTTGTGGGCTGGGACATGGGCACTCCGGGGGATGGGTGAACGACATTGGTGGCGACGGTTGATTTATAGTGATCGTTCTATTATGGAAGAAGAGGTGATGCAAGTGGGAGAAAAATTCTGATGGCGCGGCCGCGCATGGTGAGTGATGCAACGGTGCTGGATCGGGCGGTTGGGGTGTTTTGGCGCCATGGCTATGCCGATGCGTCATTACGTGATTTAACCGGGGCGACCGGGTTGAGTGCGGCGTCATTATATCATCGGTTTGGCGATAAGGACGGGTTATTTGCCGCAGCGCTCGCGCATTATGCCGATCAAGGCTTGACGGCGCGCCTTGCGGATTTGGCGAACTGTGACGAGCCATTAGACGCGATCGAGCGATTTTTCGCCGAGATTGTCGGCTTGTCGATAGATGATCCGGACCGGCTGGGCTGTTTTTTGGTCAATACGGCGCTCGATGGCGGTGCGATGTCCGCGCAGGCGCGGGCGTTGGCTTGGGCGCGGCTGCGCGAGGTCGAGGCGTTTTTTCGCGAGCGGATTGCGGCGTTAGCAGTGAGGCATGACGTTCCGACGTTTGATCCGGTGAGTTCGGCGGAGAGTTTGATGGCGATTGTGCTGGCCATCCGGGTGTTGGCCCGGTTGGAGCCTGAGCGCGCGCGGTTGAAACGATTGGTTGATCATGCGTTGGCGCCGCTGCGTCAGGCGGTTCGGGGCTGATCACTGAGGGCTAATTTTGAATTTCACGTCACAACGAAAGGACATCGATCATGGAGAAAACGGCAAAATTGCATGCGGGTCAGAAGATGGAACCACTCACGTTCAAGCGCTTGGACGGTGCGGCGTATCAGTTTGGTGGCGCCGGGGCGTGGCAGGCTTTGATTGTGTATCGGGGCCAGCATTGCCCGATCTGCACCGGGTATTTGGGCAAGATTAAGCAGCGACTTTCGAGCTTTGAAAAGCTTGGCGTACAAGTGGCGGCGCTGTCAGCCGATAACGAGGCTCAGGCGCGGATGACTTTTGACAAGGTGCATCCAAATTTCCCGCTGCTTTACGGGCTTGATGAGGCGGGGATGCGCGCATTGGGCTTGTATATTTCGCAGCCGCGATCAGCCTCCGAGACCGATCATCTCTTTCCAGAGCCAGGCTTGTTCGTGGTCAACCCTGACGGGGCGTTGCAGATTATTGATATTTCGAATGCACCTTTTGCGCGGCCTGATCTCGATGTTTTGCTGGGCGGGCTCGAATTTGTGATTAAGAACGCGTATCCGGTGCGGGGGACGCATCAATGAGCAGCCTGACCGGGATTAAAGCCTGCGTTTTTGATGCCTATGGCACTTTGTTCGATTTTGGCTCGGCGGTGGCGCGTTGCGCCGATATTCCGGAGCAAAAGCGGGCAGCTTTGATTGGTTTATGGCGGGATAAGCAAATTCAATATACGTTGCTGCGCAGCATGCAGGATCGGTATGCTGACTTTGAGCAGGTCACGGCGGATGCGCTTGATTTCGCGCTGGAATCCACGGGTCTGGCTGATCTTGGACGTCGTCGCGCTTTGATGGATTTATATCGCACCGTGTCGGCTTATCCTGATGTGAAGCCGATGTTAGAGGCGTTGAAACGGCAAGGTTTGGTGACGGCGATACTCTCGAATGGCACGCCGTCGATGCTGGCGGCGGCGATTGACCATGCAGGGATTGGGGCGCAGCTTGATCATGTTTTGTCGGTTGATCAGCTCGGTGTGTTCAAGCCTTCGGGGCGGGTCTATCAATATGTTGTTGATCGGCTCGGGATTGCGCGCGAGGCGATTTGTTTTGTGTCGTCCAATGGCTGGGATGCTTATGCGGCTGCCGCTTTTGGCTTTCAAGTTGCGTGGTGTAATCGCAGTGGCCAGCCACCGGAGCGTCTGCCCGGGCAGCCCAGCCTGATACTGAGTGATTTGGCGCAGTTGCCAGACCGGATCGACTGCCGATAAGATTAGGGTCTGAACCTTAGAATGTCGGCGTCGTGGTTGGGGGTGAAACGCAAAATTGTGGCCGATGATCAGACCGAATGGGTGGCTTGGTTGATTGCGGCCCAGCAGGGGGATCGGCGGGCTTATGCGGCGTTGCTGACGGCGGCGGTGCCGTGGCTGCGGCGTCGGGCGCGCGGGCGGTGGCCGCAGATGAGTGGTGCAGATATTGAGGACATCGTTCAAGAGACGTTGTTCGCTTTGCATCGCAGCTTGGATTTATATCAGCCGCCCCGGCCCGTCGCGCCGTTTTTATTCGGGATTATGAAATTACGCGGGGCTGACGTGCGCCGACAACGCGTGCGCCATGCGATGCGCGAAGCGAATTTGGATGATTTACCTGTAACCTCTCCCGCCATGGCGACGAATGCAATCCAGGAGGCGGCACTCGACCATGCCGCTATGCGCGAAGCGATGGCGACATTGAGCCAGCGCGATCGGGAGATTTTGGATATGATGAAAATGCGCGAGATGAGTTTGCAGGAGGCTTCTGCCCATTCGGGGTTGAGCATTGCGACGCTGAAAGTGGGCACGTTTCGCGCAATCAAGAGGCTACGTCGGGCAATGGGGGTGGATGATGCGCCCTGACCAATTGATCGATAATCTTGTGGCGGATTTGCGACCGGTGCGCCGTGCGCCTTCACCGGCGCGCGCTCTGGCGATTTGGCTGGCGGTGACGGTGCCCTCGCTCGCGCTGGTGATTTGGTTGATGGGGTTGCGCCCGACATTGCCGTTGCGCCCAGCGTTTTTGCTCGATCAGGCCTTGGCGCTATCGACGGCGGTGATTGCGGCCTATGGCGCGGTTTGCGCGGGGCGCCCTGACCAGCCGACATGGAAGCTGGCGCTGCCGGTGGTGATGATGATGCTGTGGTTGGCGGTGATGGTGGGGCAATGCGCCTTGATGACCATCGGCGGCAAGCCGGGGGTGCTGGCGCTGCATATCGATTTCGCGTGCGTTCCAGCGATGGCGCTGGCTGGATTCATCCCCTCAATCACGATGGTGCTTTTGCTACGGCTTAGCCCGATTTTTCGCACGAATCATGCATGTCTGTGTGGTGCGCTGGCGGCGACGGCGGCGGCAGAATTCGCGTTGCGGCTGTTTCATGCGGAGGGTAGTTTTCTAACCTTGCTGGTTTGGCAGATGGGTAGTGTGATTGTATTGACGATCAGTGGCAGTGTGATTGGCAAGTGGGTGTTAGCGCGGCTCCCTGGCGGGATGCGAATCTGGCCAATTCCAACTTAGTGTGCGGCGTGGCAGGTTTTGCGTTTTTGTGATCGGTACGATTAATTGATCGTTGATGATTTTGATCAATGATGATGTAACTTTTTCTGATGAAGACGCGTATCAGTGATACAGACCAGTTCGGGTCTGCACTCATAATTCGGAGTTTTTCGATGTTTAACCTTATTGTGCGCAGTCGGTTTACTCGATTGATGCGGGCTGCTGGTGTTTCGACGATCGTGCTGGGTGTGACGAGTGGCCTGTCACTGGTTGCCCACGCGCAGGCGCCGGCGGGGAGTTTTGTGCAGGTGCAGTCGGCTCATAATTTTACCGGCACCATCGCTGCGTTAAAGCGGTCGGTCGCGGCTAACCATATGATGGTGCTGGGTACCATGAACCAAAGGATGCAACTGTCGATGGCGGGAATGCATTTAGCCGGAGCGCAGAGCTTTTTCATTGGTAATCCTGTTGTGGGCAAGAAGGCGTTCTCAATGGATGCCGCGGCGGGCGTGGTGCTGCCGGTGCGAATTTATGTTTGGTCGGATCATGGCAAGACGTTTCTGGGCTACCTTAAGCCTTCAGTAACGATGTCGGCAGTTGATCCAAAATTCGCGATGCCAGCCGCGATGTTGGACAAGACATTCTCCAACATTACCGATCAGGCGGCCCATTAGAAATCAGTGTTATCTACCGATAAGCCAGTGCTCCCGATTGGCCTGGCTGAGGGGTTAGCGCGCATGATCGCGAGAGAAGGGGGTGAGTATGCTTAAGAGCAGTGAATATCCAACCGCAGCCTACGCGACCCTGTTTCTCGCGATGATTGCTGCGTCTGTTTCGCCGAACGCGTTTGTCGTTTCGGCCACTGGCATGTTTACCATGCACTGGCTTGGTGAGGTGGCGATTCTACCCGCTGTGACGCTTTGGGTGGCTTTATTTTTGTTAAGCGTTTTGCGAGGCTGGAGTGATTTAGTCGCAGCGTTCAAGTTGGCAATTGTTGGTGGCATCGTCGGCACGATTGCGATGGAGATTGTTCGTATCGCAGGTTTCCGACTTTTTGATGCGATGCCCGGATCAATCCCAATGTTGCTCGGGGTGCAATTGACCAATCAAGCGATGCAGGGTCCGGATTTATACTCGGATACCATTGGCTATCTTGATCACTTTACCAATGGTATTGGATTTGTGTTTCTTTATATCGTGTTGCTGGGGCGCCAGCGTTGGTGGGTTGGGTTAGTGTATGGGGCGGTGATTGCCACAATTTTCATGCTGAGCCCGGTTATGAGCATCACTGGTGCTGGATTGTTTGGTCAAGATTTTGCGCCAATCAAGTTTCCGGTAACCGTTTATTTGGCCCATTTGGCGTATGGCAGCGCATTTGGCTGGTTGTTGCAACGGGTCCGATCCACACCCGAGCGGAGCTTGGTGTATCTCGCGCTTCGGCAGCGTGTTGGCTTGGTTCGATTGCATGCGGGATGAATTTGTCGAAACGCGTTAGGGGCGTTGAATGAGGGCGTTGTGGCGATGGTATCGGTACAGTATCGCGGGTGAAGTGCCACGACGCTCGTTGATGGTGGCTTTGGTTGTTGGCACGATTTTGAACGTGATTAATCAAGGCGATCAGTTGGTTGCTGGCGATAAGGTCAATTTTATCAAAATTATTCTAACGTATATTGTGCCCTATTGCGTTGCGACCTATGGGGCGGTGTCCTATCGGATCGGGCTCGAGCGCGCGGTGCTGGACCATCAGAATGATTGCAAAAACACATGATGTCATATGCGTATATCGCAGATCGATCAGCGTAACTAAATCGATATTGGTTGCGAATTGTCCATATCGATACCGATTGGCGATATCGATATTCCTGAAAGGGTTTCGGCGATGTCAAAACATCTCATTCTCGTGATTGCCGCTCTTGGTGCCTTTGTGGCGGGTTCGGTGGCGCATGCTTCGGCGCCTCGGCAATGCACGGCGCATGATCGACTGGTGCAAGCGATCAACGCATCATACCACACGCAGTTTGCGACCCGATGCGCTAGCGCACCGGCACCAGCGACGACGGCTCACGGGCGGACATCGAGTGCGCATCATTGCTGAACGTGCCGTTGTGAGCGTTTAAATTGGCTTTTATGGCGGAGGTATGATGGGATTGCTGAAGTTGATTGGATTGACGGGTAGCGCTTTGTTGATGGCTGTTGGTTGTGTTGCCAGTGCGCAGGCGCTGACAACACAACCGCCGACATTTTCGGCGGGTTCGCTCGTCGGTTGGAAGCCAAAATTATTCTCCGGTCGCGCGCCGACGCGCTACCAGATTACGCGCGATGGTCATGAGCAAATTTTGCATGCTGTTTGCCAGAATAGCTCATCGGGGTTGATTTGGGCGCATCGGATTGATTTGCGCCAGACGCCGATTTTGAGTTGGCGTTGGAAAATTGGCCGGATCTATCCTGGACTTGATCCGCATCAGAAGGCGGGCGATGATTATCCGGCGCGGGTTTATGTGGTTGCGGGCAATCCGCTATTGCCATGGACGTTGCGCAGCCTTGTGTATGTTTGGGCGAACGGGAAGGTGCAGGCGACGGTGCGTGGGCCGCACGGCACGCCATTTTATCCTGATCCTTATACCGGGCAGGCTGAAATTGTTGCGCTTGAGCAGGGAAGTGGCAAAGTTGGTTCCTGGGTCAGCGAACAGCGCAATGTGGCAGTGGATTTGGCGCGGGCATTTGGCGGGCATCGGCAAGTGATTGGCGCGGTTGCGGTGATGAGCGATTGCGATGATTCTCATACTCATGGTCAAGCCTGGTATGGGGATATCGACTTCAAGCCGGATAATACCTTATCGAAATGAATTGGTGGTTGGGCGGCGTATAACCATGGCCTAGTTTGAAATTTCGAGCGTAACTCCAGAATTTTCTAAAATGGCGGCGATGGAGTCAGGGGGTGGTGCGTCGGTGTAGAGTGTTGTTATTTCGCTGATATGGCCGACCTTGACCATCGCGGGGCGGCCAAATTTTGAGTGATCGGCGAGCAAGAAGACGCGGCGTGCGTTTCGGATGATGGCTTGCGCACAGAGCACTTCGTCAAGGTCAAAATCGAACAGATCGCCATCCAGATCGATGCCGGAGATGCCGATGATACCGATATCACAACGATATTGATTGAGCATTTGCACGGTGAGCTGGCCGGTGACGGCGCCATCGCGATTGCGGACTTTGCCGCCGGCCATCACCACCGAGAAATTGGGGTTTTCACTCATGATTTTGGCGACATTGATATTGTTGGTGATGATTTTCAACTCGCGATGCGACAGCAGGGCTCGTGCGGCTTGTTCGGTTGTGGTGCCGATATTGATAAACAGCGATGCTTGATTGGGAACGTCGTTCGCGACATTCGCGGCGATCCGTTGTTTGGCGGCGAGGTTGACCACCTGACGACGTTCATATTCCATGTTTTCAATCGAGGAGGCGATGCCGGCACCGCCGCGATAGCGCGATAGCCGACCTTCGCTTGCGAGCATGTTCACATCGCGCCGGATGGTTTGCACGGTGACGCCGAGATCTCTGGCAAGCGCCTCGATCGTCAGGAAGCCTTGCTTGCTGACCATTTCGACAATCCGAACCTGACGCTGCTCGTTCCCTTGATTTTCAGACACTCTCATTCCCCTGTTCTGAGATCACATTAGCATCATTGGGCGGTCATTCCATCTCTCCGAGTATGTTGCAGTGCGAAAATGCATGAGCGCGATATTCAGCAAAACGAATTCAAAAACGGCTTATAATTTTCGCTTGCGAACATTTTAGTGATTGTTTACACTCAAGATCAACGATTGAGAGGAAGCCAGGGTCACGATGTTCGATGCTGATCAGAACCATCCGGTCGATCTGTTGATTGTCGGTGGCGGGATTAATGGCGCCGGTATTGCCCGCGATGCTGCGGGGCGCGGGCTGTCGGTGTTGCTGGTTGAGCAGCATGACCTTGCCTCGCACACCTCGTCGGCCAGCACGAAGCTGGTGCATGGCGGTTTGCGGTATTTGGAATATTATGAGTTCCGGTTGGTGCGCGAGGCGCTGATGGAGCGCGAACGTTTGCTGGCCATGGCACCACACATTATTTGGCCGTTGGAATTTGTGCTGCCCCATTCAAAGGAGCAGCGGCCAGCCTGGATGATTGCCGCGGGGTTGTTTTTGTATGACCATTTGGCCAAGCGTGAACGGCTTGCCGCCTCGAAAGCGGTGCGGTTTGGGCCGCATCCGGCGGCGATGGTTTTGAAACCCGACTATCGGCGTGGTTTTACGTATGCTGATTGTTGGGTGGAGGATAGTCGGTTGGTGGTGTTGAACGCCATGAGCGCGGCGGAGCTTGGCGCTGATATTCGCACCCGCACCAAGCTGTTATCGGCGCGACCGGTTGGCACGCTGTGGGAAGCGGTGATCGAGGATGAAAGTGGCCGGTGCGAGACGGTACTGGCGCGAGCGATAGTCAATGCCGCTGGGCCTTGGGTGGGTGATATTCTAAGCTCGAAGCTCGGACGAAATAACACGAAGTCAGTACGCTTGGTGAAGGGCAGTCATATTATCGTTAAACGGCTCTATGAAGGCGATTTTGCATTCATTTTGCAGAACCCGGATAAGCGGATAATTTTTGCGGTACCGTATGAGCACGCGTTCACACTGATTGGGACCACGGATATTCCGTATGATGGTGATTTGGGCTCTATTGCGATTTCTGATGATGAGACCCAGTATTTATGCGAGAGTGTATCGCGGTATTTTCGTCAAGCGGTGACGCCTGCCGACGTGGTGCGGAGCTATTCGGGTGTGCGTCCGCTTTATGACGATCATTCAGAGAACGCTTCGGCGGTGACCCGTGATTATGTGCTTGATGTTGACGGCGGGGGCGAAAAGCCCGCCCTACTCTCGGTGTTTGGTGGCAAAATCACGACATTTCGGAAGCTCGCCGAGCATGCTTTGGAAAAATTGCTGCCGGTGATGGGACGTCATATCGGGCGCAGTTGGAGTGCTGGCGCGCCATTGCCGGGCGGCGATTTGCCGGGGGCTGATTTTACCGCTTACCTCGCTACCATCATTGCGCAATATCCGAATTTTTCACCGCAATTTCTGCATCGTTTGGTGCGGGCTTATGGAACGCGCTGTGTCCATATTTTGCAGGAATCGACCTGTTTTGCGGATTTGGGTGAAGATTTCGGCGGCGGCTTGAGCGCGCGCGAGGTGGATTATTTGGTGCAGCACGAATGGGCGCGCACGGCTGAGGATATTCTCTGGCGCCGTTCGAAATTAGCCTTGCATGTGCCTGCTGCAACGCAGGTGCAGCTTGCGGCGTATTTGCAACCGGCGGGCGTGGTTCATGAGACGGAAGGAGGGTTCAGGAAGGCCGGTTCATTGAGTTTGTAATCATCGAAAGAAGGGGGAAATGACATGACAAAATATGTTGGCGCGATCGATCAGGGAACGACGAGTTCGCGCTTTATTGTTTTTGATAAGCACGGCACAATTGTTTCGGTCGCACAAAAAGAACATAAACAAATCTATCCGCAGCCAGGTTGGGTTGAGCATGATCCGATGGAGATTTTGGCGAATACCAACGAAGTTGTTGGTGCAGCTTTGGCGCGCGCGAATTTGACGGCGACTGATTTGGCCGCCGTGGGCATCACCAATCAGCGTGAAACAACGGTGCTCTGGGACAAAGCGACCGGCAAACCTTTATGCAATGCGCTGGTGTGGATGGATACGCGCACCGATCAGCTTGTGCATCGTTTCGCGCGGGAGGGCGGGCAAGATCGGTTCCGGGCGAAAACCGGCTTACCGCTGGCTACCTATTTTTCGGGATTGAAACTGCTGTGGATTCTCGAAAACATCGAAGGGGCACGGCAGAAAGCGGAGGCGGGTGACGCGCTGTTTGGCACGATTGATTCCTGGTTGACCTGGAATTTAACCGGCGGTGCGCAGGGCGGTTTGCATTTGACGGATGTGACGAATGCGAGCCGCACCATGCTGATTGATTTGGCAACCTGCGATTGGGATGCGGAGATGCTGCGGATGTTTAATATTCCGCGCGCATGTTTGCCGAAGATTGTGGCGTCATCGACGATTTATGGCGAGATTAAAACAGCGACATTGCGCGGAACCAAGCTGGCGGGCATGCTGGGCGATCAACAAGCGGCATTGGTGGGTCAGACCTGTTTTGCGCCGGGTGAGGCGAAAAACACGTATGGCACTGGCTCGTTCATGCTGATGAATACAGGCACGGCGCCGGTGCAATCAAAGGCGGGTCTGCTCACCACGCTCGCCTATCAATTTGGCAGCGAAAAGCCGCGCTATGCGCTGGAAGGTGCGATTGCGATTACGGGTGCGCTGGTGCAATGGTTGCGCGATAACCTCAAACTCTTCGATGTCGCGGCGCAAATTGAGCCTCTGGCGCGCAGCGTGGATGATAATGGTGATGTGTATATCGTGCCGGCATTTTCCGGGCTTTACGCGCCGTATTGGCGCGATGATGCGCGCGGTGTGATTGCCGGGCTGACACGCTATGCGACGCGGGCGCATTTGGCGCGGGCGTCACTCGAATCAACAGCCTATCAAGTGCGTGACGTGGTCGAGGCGATGCAAGAGGATAGCGGCATTAAGCTCGCGACGTTGAAGACCGATGGCGGCATGGTGGCCAATGAATTGTTGATGCAATTCCAGGCTGACATTCTCGATGCGCCGGTGGTTCGCCCGACCATGACGGAAACCACGGCCCTGGGTGCCGCTTACGCTGCGGGGCTTGCCGTTGGCTATTGGCAGAATGTCGATGATCTGCGGGCAAACTGGGGAATTGACAAGACCTGGGAGCCGAAAATGACAGCAGAGAAGCGGGAACATCATTATAAATCATGGAAAAAAGCGGTCCAACGCTCGTTCGCCTGGGTCGATTAACAATCAAATTGGAGGATACCGACCATGTCTAACACAAGCGAATATAGTAACGAAAATGTGACGAAAGTGACATCGCGACCCTTGATGGGGGTTAAGGTGGGTTGGCGTGCCGAGTCGATTTTTTCGGAAATGATTGCGGAGTTTTTGGGCTGCTTGGTGCTGATTGCGTTTGGTGCCGGTGTGGTGGCTGTTGCGGTCGTGGGATTGACGGAGTCTGGTCGCACCGCTGTCATTTTCAGTGGCGCGGGTGGCTGGCTGTTGATTACCTGGGGTTGGGCGTTCGCGGTGACAATGGCGATTTATGTGGCGGGCGGTGTAACCGGGGCGCATCTCAATCCGGCGGTAAGCCTGGCATTCGCGGTCAAGGGTGATTTCCCGTGGCGTAAAATTGTGCCTTATTGGATCGCGCAGGTTGCCGGGTGCTTTGCCGGGGCGGCTTTGGTTTATGCGGATTATTTCCGCGCGATCAATGCTTGGAATGCGGCGCATCATGTCGCGTCCTATGCGGCGCCGGGTGGCGCGACCACGTTTAGCATTTTTGCGACGTTTCCGGCGTCTTATTTGGGCGCGCATATGGATTTGGCGCTGCTTGATCAAGTGATTGGCACGTTCTTTTTGGTGCTGTTCGTGCTTGCGATTTCGGATAATCTCAATCTGAGCCCAACGTCGAACATGGGACCGCTGATGGTTGGGCTGGCGGTAGCGGCGATTGGCATGTCGTTTGGTGTGGATGCTGGTTACGCAATCAACCCTGCGCGCGATTTTGGCCCGCGCTTATTCACCTGGGTGATGGGTTGGGGCGCTAACGCGTTTCCGGGACCGCATGGTTATTGGTGGGTGCCTATTTTAGGGCCGATAATTGGCGGGGTGTTGGCGGTGTATGTCTATAAATGGGGCATCAGCCTGACCTTGATTGAACGGGTCAAGTTGCTGAAAGAACAGCAGCCGCATCCGCCGATGCAGGGGCTTGGCTATAGTTTGGAAAAGCTCCAGGCGGCGCTAGATGAAGCGAAACAGCATCAGCTACCGACATCCTGAAACATCAATGATCGGGGCCGATCCTTGGGGGTCGGCCCTGTTTCGAACGGGAGGACATCGTGAAAAAACTGATCAATGATCCGAGCCAAGTGGTTGGCGAAGCGTTGGAAGGGATGGCGCTCGCGCATCCTGGGCTGATCCGAGTGCATCGCACGCCTGATTTTATCATGCGTGCCGATGGCCCGGTTCGTGGCAAGGTCGCTCTCGTATCGGGGGGTGGTTCGGGCCATGAGCCGATGCATGGCGGTTTCGTGGGGCGTGGGATGCTGGACGCGGCGTGTCCGGGTGCGATTTTCACCAGCCCGACGCCGGATCAAATGTTAGAAGCGACCAAGGCCGTGGATGGCGGGGTCGGGGTGCTGCATATCGTCAAGAACTACACGGGCGATGTGTTGAATTTTGAAATGGCGGCTGACTTGGCCAAGGAAGAGCAGATCAACGTCAAGGCGGTGGTTACGGATGATGACGTCGCGGTGCAGGATAGTCTTTATACCGCCGGGCGGCGCGGGGTCGGTGGCACGGTGCTTGCCGAGAAAATTTGTGGTGCCGCTGCTGAGACGGGCGCTGATCTTGATGCCGTCACGCAGCTTTGCCGTGACGTGAATGCGTCCGTCCGGTCGATGGGCATTGCCCTTTCGGCCTGCACGGTTCCGCATGCGGGGAAGCCGAGTTTCAGCTTGGGTGAGGACGAGATTGAGTTTGGGATTGGCATTCATGGTGAGCCTGGGCGTAACCGGATGAAGCATGAACGGGCGGATCAGCTCACCGAAATGTTGATGGAGCCGATCATGCGCGATTTGCCGTTCAAACGGGGCGATCATGCGTTGTTATTTGTTAATGGGATGGGCGGGACGCCGCTGATTGAACTTTATGTGGTATTCCGCAAAGCGGCCTCGATTGCGGCACAACATGGCATTACCATTAGTCGGTCGCTGGTCGGCTCCTATATCACCAGTCTGGAAATGGCGGGCACCTCGATCAGCTTGCTCAGGCTTGATGATCGGATGGTGAGATATTGGGATGCGCCGGTGGTCACACCAGCCTTGCGCTGGGGGGCGTGATGGAGGCTTTGGATGTTGGCATTCTCACTGAATGGCTGACACGGGCGGCTCAGCGTTTCGGCGCTGAGCAGGCCCATCTTTGTGATTTGGATGCTGCCATCGGCGATGGTGATCATGGGGCTAATCTGGCGCGCGGGTTTGCGGCGGTAGCCACAAAAATGGCGGGAGCTGAGACGGCGTCAGGCTTGTTTAAGATGGTAGGGATGACGTTGATTGGCACGGTGGGGGGTGCGTCTGGCCCGCTTTATGGCACGTTGTTCATTGAAATGGGCAAGGAGGCGGCGAACCATGCGACCCTCGATCAATCCGCTTGGGCGCAGGTGTTAGCGGCGGGTTTGGCGGGGGTTATGGCGCGCGGCAAGGCGCGACCCGGCGATAAGACGATGATCGATGCGTTAGCCCCGGCGGTGAAGGCAATGACCGGCGCGGCTGATTTATCGACGGCCTTGGCTTCTGCGGCGGCTGCGGCTCGGCTTGGTGCGGCGGAGACAATCCCGCTGATCGCCCATAAAGGCCGGGCATCCTATTTGGGTGATCGGGCCGTAGGCCATCAGGACCCCGGCGCAACGTCGCTCGCGATGCTGCTTGCGGTTCTCGCTGAGTTGGTGGGCTGAGTCCGCATGATTGGGCTGCTATTGGTTTCGCATAGTGCGCGCCTTGCGGCTGCGACCGAGGCGCTGGTGCGCCAGATGACCGGCGATAGGTTGCGGTTGGCGCTGGCTGCCGGCAGCGGGGCTGATGGGGCTGAATTGGGAACTGATGCCTCGGCGATTTTGGCCCAATTGGAGGCGTTGAGCGATTGCGAGGCGATTATCGTGTTGATGGACATGGGCAGTGCGGTGCTGAGTGCTGAAATGGCGCGCGATTTGGCGGATGAGGCGCTGCGGGCGAAAATTCATCTCTCGCCAGCGCCATTTGTCGAAGGGGCGATGGCGGCGGGTGTGGCTGCAGCGGCAGGGCTTGCGCTGGATTTGGTGCTGGCGGAGGCGGTGTCGGGTCTGGCGCAAAAGCAGGCGGCCTTGGGTAGCGCACGCGCCGATGAAGCGCCAATGGTGGGTGAGGTTACGCGCCGGGCGGTGATTGCTGATCCGCACGGGCTGCATCTGCGTCCTGCCGCGGCTTTGGTGAAATGTGGGGCTGCATTCAAGGCGGAAATTCGGCTTCGCTATAACGGATGCTGCGCGCGGGGCGATAGTCTCACGGCACTGATGGCGCTTGGCGCGCGCGGCGGTGCTGAGGTGATCATCGAGGCCGCTGGCCCGGATGCGCAGCAAGCGGCGGAGGCGCTGAGGCATTTGCTTGAGCAACCAGCAGCGACATCGCTCGAGCTGACCGCCGCCACGGTGCCAAGCGGGCCGGTTTCGCTATCGCCGGGACTGGCCGCCGGGCGGCTATTCGTGGTGCGGCGCGAGCGCATGGTGATTTCGGATGCGCGGGTGACGGATCGGGCGGCGGCGCGGCGGCGCTTGGATCAAGCGGTAGCCGCGGCGCGGGCGGCGCTCAAAGGCACGCCGATTTTGGAAGCGCAGGCGATGTTGCTGGATGATCCGACAATTTTAGCCAACGCGTGGGCGCGGATTGCCAATGATGGGCAAAATGAGGCTGCGGCCTGGGACGCGGCGATTGCGCAAGAAGTGGCGCTCTATGGTCGGCTTGATGATCCTTATTTGCGCGAGCGCGCCCGCGATATTCGCGAGGTGGGTGATTTGGTGTTGCGAGAGTTGTTAGGCGGTGCGCCCGCAGGGATTGCTTGGCCGGATGAGGATGTGATCGTGCTGGTGGATAATCTGACGTCGGCAGAGGCGGCTTCGATGAAGCCGAATGTGTTAGGGGTTCTTGATACCGGCGGCAGCCCGACCAGCCATGCAACGATTTTGCTGCGCGCAGCCGGGGTGCCCGCTCTGGGGCGGGTGATGCTTGAGCGGATCCCGCGGATGATTGCGTTTGATGGCGCGACTGGGGCGATCCATCTTGATCCTGATGCGCCGACGCTCGCACGGATGAGCCATGTGCCGCAGATTTTGTCTGGAGTTTCTGCGATAACGTTGGGTGATGGCACCGCGCTGGAGCTGTGGGCGAATGTTTCAGGCGAGCGAGATGCGGCGGCGGCGGCACGGGCTGGTGCCTATGGTATTGGTCTCGCGCGGACTGAAATATTGTTTCTTGATCGAACTGAAGCACCGGGCGAGGATGAACAGGCAGGTCGCATTGCGGCGATGATCGCGCCCTTCAAGGGCCGTCCGGTGGTTATTCGCGTGCTTGATGCTGGGGCGGATAAGCCGGTGCCGTTTTTGCAGCTAGCGCCTGAGAATAATCCAGCGCTGGGTGTGCGCGGTATTCGCGCGCTGCTGCGAAACCGCGATTTTTTTGCGGCCCATTTACGGGCGATTTTGCGGGCTGGCATGGATCATGATGTGCGGATCATGGTGCCTATGGTGTCGGTGGCGGCGGAGATGCAGGCGGTGAGGGCGTTGTTGCGCGATGTTGCGGCGGCGCTGGGGCTGGCGGTGCCCCCGCTGGGCGCGATGATTGAGGTGCCCGCAGCAGCGATCCGGGTTCAGGATCTGGTTGAGCAGACAGATTTCTTTTCGATCGGCACCAATGACCTCAGCCAATATGTGTTTGCCGCAGAACGCGGCCACCCGGCGATGCCGGACATGGTTGCAAGCAACCCGGCGGCGATTCTCGATTTATGCGCTGGTATTCTGGCGCGCGCTGGAGGGCGTCCGGTTTCGGTTTGCGGCGAAGCGGCGGGCGATGCGCGCATGGCGCGGCGCCTCGTGCAGATTGGCCTACGTCGATTATCGATGGGTGCGGCGCGGCTTGAGGGAATTCGGCGCACCGACTTTACGGTGGGCGTTGAGTAAACGGACGGCGAACTTGGTTATGATCACTCCCACTCGATGGTGCCGGGGGGTTTGCTGGTGATGTCGTAGGTGACGCGGTTGATGCCGCGCACTTCGTTGACGATGCGTCCGGCGACGCGGTTGAGGAAGGTCATTTCGAAGGGGAATATATCGGCGGTCATCCCATCGGTGCTGGTCACCGCGCGCAGGGCGCAGGCGTAATCATAGGTGCGGCCATCCCCCATCACGCCGACGCTGCGCACCGGCAGGAGGGCCACGAAGGCTTGCCAGATTTGATCATATAGTCCGGCGGCGCGGATTTCATGCAGGTAGATGGCGTCAGCTTTTTGCAGGATCGCGACTTTTTCACGATCAACCGGGCCGGGGATGCGAATGGCGAGGCCGGGGCCGGGGAAGGGGTGTCGGCCGACCAAATTTTCCGGCAAGCCGAGTTCGCGCCCTAACGCGCGGACTTCGTCTTTGAATAATTCACGCAGCGGTTCCACCAGTTTAAGCCGCATGCGCGCGGGCAGGCCACCGACATTATGGTGTGATTTGATCACGGCGCTCGGGCCACCGCTGACCGAGACGCTCTCGATCACGTCCGGATAGAGCGTGCCTTGGGCGAGGAAGTCGGCGCCGCCGAGTTTTTGCGCCTCCTGCTCGAACACATCGATGAACAATCCGCCGATGATTTTGCGTTTTTGCTCCGGGTCGCTGACACCATTAAGGGCGGCGAAAAACAGATCCGAGGCGTCGCGATGGATCAAGCGGATATTGAAACGATCACGGAACAGGCCCACCACCTCGTCCGCCTCCTGCGCGCGCAGCAACCCGTGATCGACGAAAATGCAGGTGAGTTGATCGCCAATCGCTTCATGGATCAATGCGGCGGCAACGGCGGAATCGACACCACCGGAGAGGCCGCAAATGACCCTGCCGGTGCCCACTTGGGCTTTGATCGCGGCGCGTGCGGTATCGCGGAAATTGGCCATCGTCCAGCGGCGCGAGAGGCCGCAGACGCGGTGGACGAAATTGCCCAGTAATTGCGCGCCATGCGGCGTGTGCATCACTTCGGGGTGGAACATCAGCCCGTAAAATCGACGCGTATCATCGGCGATGACGGCATAGGGCGCGCCTTCGCTGACGGCGACGGTGCGAAAGCCGGGCGGCGGGGCGCTGATATGATCGCCATGGCTCATCCAGACGGTTTCTTGGCTACCCGCTTCCCAGACCCCGTCGAACAAGCCGCAATTTTCGGTGATGTGCACTGTGGCGCGGCCAAATTCGCGTATGTCGGCGCTATCAACATCGC
>JAKBBY010000044.1 GCA_021808315.1 Pseudomonadota bacterium
AGATTCGAACCAATAAAGCCAGCGCCGCCGGTGACCAGGATCATCGGCGCGCTTATAGTGAGATGGATCCGATCCGTCATCAGGGCGCGATCGGTTGCTGCGTTTATTGCCAAGGAAGTGATCCATGACCGAGAGACCGAAGTTTTTTGACGATTTGGCGGGTGTGGCCGGTGGGGCGCTATCGGCGCTGAACGGGTTGCGCGATGAATTGACGGCATTAGCGCGCGCCCGGGTTGACGAGGCGATTGCCCGGCTGGATTTGGTGCGGCGCGAGGAGTTTGATGCCATGGCGGAGCTGGCCGGGCGGGCGCGGGCCGAGGCGGAAGCGCTCTCGCTCCGGGTGGCGGCGCTGGAACAGCGATTTGCGGCGGCGCCCGAGGCTGTGACAACCGAGATGGTGCCGCCTGAGACATCGTCGTCAGACCCTGCGTGATCGTGGTGCGTGATCGTGGCGCGTGATCGCGGTGCTTGGGCGCAAGGTGGATAATTTTTCGAGTGCGACGCAGCGATTGGTAATCGGGCGTTAAGAATTCTCTGGCCTTATGTCGGTTGAACGCGGCGCCGTGCGGCGGCGCGCAACCGGCGAGGGCAGGGCGATGGTGCAGTTCGGAACGTCTTTGGGCGCGTTGGCGTTGATTTTGGCGCTGTTGGCGGGATTATCGGCGCTCGCCAAGCGGCTGTTGCCACGTTGGGGGATTAAGCCGGGACCGGGCGTGTTGCCGGCCTCGGCGGCGGCGGGGCGCGCCCCCTCGGTGCGGTTGGATCCGCGTCGCAAATTAACGCTGGTGGCGTTGGGGGGGATGCGGTTTGCGGTGCTGACCGGCGGCGCGAGCGATGTATTGATTGCTTTGCCTGCCGCGGACCCGGTGGTTGGAGACGCGCCATGAAGCGCGCCATGACGCCTTGGGGGGTGCGGCTGGCGCTGGCGCTGATCGGGATGTTGGCCGTGCCCGCCCTCGCCATGGCGGCCCCGCATACAGGGTTGTTTGGCCTGGCGGTGGGCAAGCCGGACGCGCCGGAGACCGCCCGGCTGGTGCAGCTGGTGGTGCTGATTGGGGTGATTGCGCTCGCGCCGAGCTTGCTGGTGATGCTGACGGCGTTTACCAGAATTGTGATTGTTTTGAGCATTTTGCGTAATGCTTTGGGCACGCAGACCACGCCGCCCAATTCGGTGTTGATCGGGCTTGCGTTGTTTTTGACCTATTTTGTGATGCAGCCGGTGCTGCATCAGGCGTGGCAAACCGGCCTCTTGCCGATGAGCCAGGGCACGATGGGCACGATGACCGGGCTGCAGCATGCCGCCGAGCCGTTTCGGCAGTTTTTGGCGATGAATGCGCGGCCGAGCGATATTCGGCTGTTTTTGGGGCTGGGTCATCTCAAGCCGGCAGCGCAGGTGATTGATACGCCGTGGCGGGCGCTGATCCCCGGATTCGTCATTGGTGAAATGCGCCGGGGCTTTGAAATGGGGTTTATGATTTATCTGCCGTTTCTGATTATTGACCTCGTGGTTTCCTCGATTTTGATGAGTTTGGGCATGATGATGCTGCCGCCGACCTCGGTTTCGCTGCCGTTCAAATTATTGTTTTTCGTGATGATTGATGGATGGCACATGGTATGCGGTAGTTTGGTGCAGAGCTTTCCGCTGATGCATTTTTAGGGGGGCTGCTTGACGGGGTGGGGGCAGGTTGATAGGAGAACGGGATGGGACGCGGACGGCCATTGGGGCTGTGCCGCACCTTTCACTTTATATGTAGTCGAGACACATGGCCAATATTGCATCGGCGCAGAAGCGCATTCGTCAGACCATCGTTCGCACCGCCCGCAACAAGGCGCGGCGCTCACGCGTGCATACATTCGTCCGTAAGGTGGAAGAGGCGATCAGTGCCGGGAACCACGAAGCCGCCCAGCTCGCACTGCGCGAGGCGCAGCCGGAAATGCAGCGTGCGGTGACCAAGGGTGTGCTGAAGGCGAACACGATCAGCCGGAAAATTTCGCGTCTCTCCGCCCGGGTGAAGGCGCTCGGCGTCTAATTTTGCCGCCCGGCTGGGTTCAGCCGGGTTCTGCGCTGGTGCCATCGATGGGGGCTTTTGCCCCTTCGCGGCGTATCATCTCTATTCATAGTGGCCATGAGACGGGCATGAACGGCGTTTGAGGGCCGGCGTGCGCTCTTGGATGGCCAGCGCACCTTTACGATTATTTCGGCGTCGCAGCATTATTTTGGCCGCTAACAACGGTTTTTCGCAAGGCTGTTGATATTGCAGCCTGATGACAGTTCAATGTCAGTTGTCACAAAAAATTTGCGTCTGAGTAAGTCGCCGCAAGTGACTGGTAGAGCGTCAGTTTTTTCCAAATATCGTTGCCAACACTCGATTTTTTTCAATGGGGACACGCTTGCGCAGGTCGCTCGATTCGGCTTAACGTGCGCTGGTCGGGGTGATGAACCCGACGACCAATGAGCGATGGATTTGGCGATCAACAGCGCGATGAGCGGAGCGGACGCGATGATGTCGATCATCGACGCGGGATGCTTCGTTTGTGACGGCGCATTGACGTCAGTGGCGTGATCCGGACGGCGCGTGATGGGGATTGCGAGCGATAATGGGTGTTTCGAGCGATGATAGGTTTTGCGAGCGATAACGGGTGTTGCGAGCGATGATGGGTGTTGCGAGCGATAAAAAGAGTGTTGGGTGAGGCGTGGGAACGTTGGTTTGCGGTGCATAAATCATTGAAGGTCGGGCGGCGCCGGTAAAAAACGGGCGGTCGGATCGGACGGAGCGGAAACACTGCGCGACGTCGTTGCGCGTGGTGCAGCAAGGTCTATTGTTTTTTGGATGGTGGGGCGGCGATGGGATTGACCGAAATTCAGGCGCAAGAACGCGAGATCGACCAATTTGCCGCGCCTCAGGGTCATGATGAGGCCGATTTGGCGCGGCAATGGGCGCAGGTGCGTGCGCGCTTGCAGGAGGAGATTGGCGAGGTTGAGTATCGCACCTGGTTGCGCCAGGCGGTGCTGCACGGGTTGGATGGTGATGAGATCACCGTGATGTTGCCGACGCGGTTTTTGCGCGATTTCGTTAATAAAGAATATGGCGCTCTGCTCACCAGCCTGTGGCAGGCGACCAACCCGGTGGTGCGGCGGGTGGATATTCGCACTCGTGCCGCACAGCGCGCTCCCGAAGCGGGGATCAGCGAGGCGGTGGGCGGATCGGGTCAGCTGGGCGCGGTTGAGGCGGCGCCCAGTGAGCCGCGTTTGCGCGCATCCGCCGCCAAGGCTGAGGATCGGGGGGCGGTGCTCGCCGCATTGGACCCGCGCTTTACCTTTGAGACGTTCGTGGTCGGCAAGCCGAATGAGTTTGCGTATGCCTGTGCGCGCCGGGTGGCCGATGGGCAGGCGCCGGCAGGGTTTAACCCGTTATTTTTGTATGGCGGCGTTGGACTAGGTAAGACCCATTTGATGCATGCGATTGCGTGGGAATTATCGCATCGGGCGGCGCGCGATGTGACGGTGGCTTATATGTCAGCCGAGAAATTCATGCATCGCTTCATCAGCGCGCTGCGCAAGCAATCGACGCTGGAATTCAAAAACGAGCTGCGCAGCGTCGATGTGTTGATGATCGATGATTTGCAGTTTTTGATCGGCAAGGACGGCACCCAGGAAGAGTTTTTCCATACATTCAATGCGCTGGTCGATGCCGGCAAGCAGATTGTGGTGTCGGCGGATAAATCGCCGTCGGATTTGTCGGGGATCGAGGATCGGCTGCGCACCCGGCTGGGCTGCGGCATGGTCGCGGATGTGCATGCGACCACCTATGAGTTGCGCATGGCGATCCTGGAGGCCAAGGCGGCGCGGGCTGGGGCGGATGTGCCGGTCAAGGTGCTGGAGTTTTTGGCGCAGAAAATCACCTCCAATGTGCGCGAATTGGAAGGGGCGTTGAACCGGTTGGTGGCGCATGCGCATTTATTCAACCGGCCGGTGACCATCGAGACCGCGCATGAGGTGTTGCACGATGTGTTGCGCGCCTATGACCGCAAGGTGACGATTGAGGAAATTCAAAAGCAGGTTGCAGATCATTTCAATATTCGGGTGGCCGAAATGGCCTCCGCACGGCGGGCGCGCACCATTGTGCGGCCCCGGCAGATTGCGATGTTTTTGGCCAAGCAATTGACCACCCGCTCATTGCCGGAAATTGGCCGGAAATTCGGCAATCGCGATCACACCACAGTGATGCATGCGGTCAAGCAGATCACGGCTTTGTGCGAAAAAGACGCGAGCGTTGCCGAGGATGTGGAGTTGCTGCGCCGCAGCCTGATGGTGTGAGCCGCCCGTCGATTTAGATCAATATTGGTTTAGGTGGAATCGACAGATTCGACCTAAACCAATGAAATTGATCGACAAACAAAGGTTAGAGCGTGATTGATGATAACCAATCACGCTCTAGGATCAAGATTCGGTCGGCTCGAAGCCAATGAACGCGGCCCAGACCGGGTTGGGCTGCCAGAGATGGAGCAGGTCGGGGCGGGCTTGGGCCGCTGGCCAGTGCAGAATCTCACGCCGATAGCGATAGATGAAGGCCGATACGCGGTAATTCGCGATGCAATGGATATGGATTGTCGCACCCGCGCAGGCGGTCATCAGCGCACAGAATTTTGCGAAATCTTCCTCGGTGGGCTGTGAAAACTCAACCGGGATGGCGGTGTATGCCAGTCCCAGCGCGGCAACACTGGCCGCCTCGTCCGGCAGGGCGCGCGGGTGGCTGGGCAGGCCGAGATTGATGATATGGCGCACGCCGAGCCCTGCGATCAGCCGCAAATCGGCTTCGGTGGGTTGGCCGGAGCTGGTCAGGCGCTGATCGAGCCGGTGCCAGCCATCGATCGATGTTGGGTCCGTCGATGTTGGGTCCGTTGATGGTGGGGTACCGATCATGGGATTACCTCAGTGAGATTGACGGTCAATCACGCGTCAAGCGCCGATTAGGCCAAGCTCGGGGCTGGAGGCTTCGGCGCGCAGGCGTTTGGGAATCCGCCCGGCGAGCCGCGCGTTGCGCCCGGCTTGCACCGCATCGCGCATCGCGCTTGCCATGCGCACCGGGTCATGCGCGCGGGCGATGGCGGTGTTGAGCAACACGGCATCGCAGCCGAGTTCCATCGCGAGTGCGGCGTCCGAGGCGGTGCCGATGCCAGCATCAAGCACCACCGGCACAGCGCTATGGGCGCAAATCCGCTCGATATTATAAGGGTTGGCGATGCCGAGGCCCGAACCGATGGGCGAGCCGAGCGGCATCACCGCGCTGGCGCCGAGATCGGCGAGCTTGCGGCAAAGAATCGGATCGTCGGTGCAATAGGGCAGCACCACGAAGCCGTCTTTGACCAGAATGGCGGTGGCCTCGAGGAGGAGTTCAGCGTCTGGGTATAGGGTTTCGCGATCGCCGATGATTTCGAGCTTGATCCAGTTGGTGCCGAGGGCTTCGCGGGCGAGATTCGCGGTGAGCACCGCATCGCGCACGCTGGCGCAGCCGGCGGTATTGGGCAGGAGCTGATAGCGGCCACCCAGCGCATCGAGCAGGGAGCCGCCATAGGCATCAAGGCTGATCCGCCGGATCGCCATCGTTACCAAAGACGGCGCCCCGGCCTCAAGGGCGGCGAGCATGGTCGCTTGGTTCGGATAGGCGGCGGTGCCCATGAACAGGCGCGAGGGCAGGGTTTGTCCGGCGATGCGGAACGGATCGGGGGGTGCGGCTTGGGTCATGTCAGCCACCGCCGACGGCCCGGACGATTTCGATCGCATCGCCGGGCACCAGCTTGGTGCTGGCCCAGGCGCTGGCGGGCACCACCTGATCGTTCAACGCCACGGCGAGGCCACGGGTTTCGGCGATGCCTTTGGCGGCGAGCAGGGCGGCGATGGTGGCGGCGATCGGCTCTAGGCTGCCATTGACGCGGATATCCTTGCTCATGCGATGGTGCGCTCCAAGGGGGAGGTGTGTTGGGCTTGGGTGAAGCGGGCCGGGTGAAACGGCGCGAGGCGCGGATCGGGCGTGCCGGTGAGAATACTGTGGGCCAGGGCGTCAGCGGTGATCGGGGTGAGCAAAATCCCGTTGCGATGATGACCGGTGGCGAGGCTAAGGCCGGGCAGCTCACTCGGGCCGAGCAAGGGCGCGTCATCCCGCGAGCCGGGGCGAAACCCAACCCAGCTTTCCAGGATCGGCAGGTCTTCGATGCCGGGGAGTGCCCGCCATGCGCCATCGAGCAGCGAAAACAGGCCGCCCGCCGTGATGCGATCATCAAAGCCGCGCTCTTCAACGGTGGCGCCGATGATCAATCGGCCATCGCTGCGCGGCACCAGATAGGCGCGCGGCGCCCAGACCACGTGGCGCAGCAGCGGGTCGGCGGGGTTCATTTGCACGGCCAGCATCTGGCCCTTGACCGGGCGAATGGGCGGGCGCGGGATCGGCAAATCGAGCGAGGCGGACCAGGCCCCCGCCGCGAGCACCACCAGATCGGCGGGATGGGTGGTGCCCGCGCTGATCACGCCGGTGGCGCGGCCTTGGGCGGTGGCGATGCCGGTGATCGGTGTTTTTGCATGCAGCACGCCGCCGGCGCGGGCGAAGGCGAGGGCGAGCGCTTGGGTGAGGCGCCGGTTATCGACCTGGATATCTTGCGGCGAGGCGACCGCACCGGCAAGGTTGGGGCCGAGATGCGGCTCACGCCGCCGGGTTTCCGCCGGGGTGAGCCATTCGAGCGCGATGCCTTGGCTTTGCTGGAAGGCCATATCGTGGCGCAATTTTTCGGCATCATCGCGGTTGAGCGCGACCAATAAGGTGCCTTCGCGCCGCAGCCCGACCGATTGGCCAGAGGCGGCTTCCAGTTCGGCAGCGAAATCGGGCCAGAGGGCGAGCGAGGCGCGGCTCAGGGCGCCCAAGGCGGCCTCGCCCGGTTCGGCTTCGCAGGCGGCGGCCAGCATGCCGGCGGCAGCGAAGCTGGCACCTTGACCGGGCTGGTCACGCTCGAAAATCGTGATTTTGGCCCCGCCTTGAGCGAGGCGCCAGCCAAGGGCGAGGCCGATGACGCCCGCGCCGATGATCGCGATCTGCATCGGGCTACTCTGCTGCGGGGGCCTCAAGATAGATTTTGCTGCCCGCCTCACGGAATTCCGCACTTTTTTGCTCCATCCCGGCGATCCGCTCGGCATCGGCGCGGATATCTTGGGTGATTTTCATCGAGCAGAATTTCGGCCCGCACATCGAGCAGAAATGCGCGACTTTATGGGCGTCTTTGGGCAGGGTTTCGTCGTGATAGGCGCGGGCGGTATCGGGGTCGAGGCCGAGATTGAACTGATCCTGCCAGCGGAAATCGAAGCGCGCCCGGCTGACCGCGTCATCGCGCAGGCGCGCGGCGGGATGGCCCTTGGCCAAATCGGCGGCGTGGGCGGCCAAGCGATAGGTGATGACGCCGACCTTGACGTCATCGCGGTTGGGCAGGCCGAGATGCTCTTTCGGGGTGACATAGCAGAGCATGGCGGTGCCGAACCAGCCGATCATCGCGGCACCAATCGCCGAGGTGATGTGATCATAGCCGGGGGCGATGTCGGTGGTCAGCGGCCCGAGCGTGTAGAACGGCGCTTCGTGGCAGACTTTGAGCTGGCGATCCATGTTTTCTTTGATTTTATGCATCGCGACATGGCCGGGGCCTTCGATCATCACCTGGCAGCCCTTGGCCCAGGCGCGGCTGGTTAATTCGCCGAGCGTATCGAGTTCGGCGAATTGCGCGGCGTCGTTGGCATCGGCAATCGAGCCGGGGCGCAGGCCATCGCCGAGCGAGAAAGAGACATCGTACTGGCGCATGATGTCGCAGATGTCGTCGAAATGCGTGTAGAGAAAGCTCTCTTGATGATGCGCGAGGCACCAGCGCGCCATGATCGAGCCGCCGCGCGAGACGATGCCGGTGACGCGCTTGGCGGTGAGGGGGATATAAGCGAGGCGCACGCCAGCATGGATGGTGAAATAATCCACGCCTTGCTCGGCTTGCTCGATCAGCGTGTCGCGAAACACCGCCCAGTCGAGCTTGTCAGGGTCGCCACCGACTTTTTCCAGCGCTTGGTAAATCGGCACGGTGCCGATGGGCACCGGCGAATTGCGCATGATCCAGCTGCGGATATTGTGGATATTGCGCCCGGTGGAGAGATCCATCACGGTATCGGCACCCCAGCGGATCGACCAGACCAGCTTTTCAACCTCTTCGGCAGCACCGGAGGTGACTGCGGAATTGCCGATATTGGCGTTGATTTTGACCAGGAAATTGCGACCAATAATCACCGGCTCCAGCTCGGGATGGTTGATATTGGCCGGGATGATGGCGCGCCCGGCGGCGATTTCCGCGCGGACGAATTCCGGGGTGACGAAATTGGGAATCGCGGCACCAAAATCCTCACCATCGGCGCGGCGTTCGGCGACTCCGGCGGCGGCCTCGGCGCGGCCGATATTTTCGCGGTGCGCGACATAGATCATTTCATCGGTAATGATACCGGCACGGGCAAACTCATATTGAGTGATCAACTGGCCCGGTTTGCCGCTGTAAATGGTGCGCGGGGCGGGGCAGGGCGGCACCAGCCGGTCGGCGGGCGCAAAGCCGTTATCTTCGGGCTTGACCGCGCGCGGATCGATGGCGGCAAAGCCTCGATTGGCGATCCAAGGGGCGCGGATTTGCGGCAGGCCGGCATCAAGATCGAGCTGGAAATTATGATCGGTGAATGGCCCGGACGTATCGTAGAGCGGGAACGGCGCTTCCTTCGATGTTGCCGCGAGGTCGACGACACGGAACGGCACGGCCATATCCGGTCGGCCCGGCGGAGCGGAATAGATTTTCCGAGAACCGGTGACCGGGCCAGTGGTGACGATGGCGGGTTTGGTTTGCACAGTCATGACGCGCTCCTGGTTCGATCCTCAGTGACATTTCCGGACGAACAGCGGGAGTTTCGGTGCGCAATGTCCGTCCCTCCGCCGGCGTGACCCGGATCAGGTTCAAAGGGTTGTCGCCCCTGCGACTCTCAGCGGATTTTTGCTCCGCACCCCTCGGATGATTGAAAGTTGATCGGGTTGAACGGTTCTGTCAAGCGCGCCGCCAAAATAGACGCTGCCCGTTCACCAAGGATTCACTTTTATCGATCATAGCAGCAGCACGGATTGGCAAAAGGGCGATCGGGATGATGAGCGTGACGCATGTGCAGCGCAGGCGGTCGGCGCGGGGGTGGAGGCGAAAATGGCAGATGCAGCCGAGCGCATAGGTCGGGCGGAACCGGGTGGGCGGGCTGAGGTGGGCCTGTCGCGGCGGCGGTTGCAGCGCCGCGTGCGGGTGGGTGAATGGCGTGCGCTGGGTGATCCCGCTTCTCCCGAGCGATGGGTGGTGCAATGGTCGGTGGAATTGAAACAGCTGATCGGTGCGGAGGCGGCGCGGTTCGGTGTGACGATTGAGCACATAACGTCCCTGCTGGCGCCGGATGCGCCGGATGGTTTGCGGGCGGTCATAGGGCGGGTTTTGGCCAGTGGAACCGATGCGCAGTTCGAGACCAAGGCGGTCGCGCCGGATGGAACCCGGCGCTGGTGGTGGCATGATCTGTCGGCGCTGCGCGGTCGCGATGGCCGGATCAAGGGCATTAGCGGGCTTTGCCAGGACGTCACGGCGCGCAAAATTGATGATGAGCGGCTGCAATTTTTGGCGCGGCATGATGCGCTGACCGGGCTGGCCAATCGGGTGCAGTTGGGCGAGCGGTTGGAAGCGTTGGTGGCCGAGACAATGCGTGGTGGCGGGTCGGTCGCGGCGCTGCGGATCGATCTTGATAATTTCAAAATGGTTAATGATCTTTATGGCCATGCGGCGGGGGATGCGGTGTTGCGCGCGGTTGCCGGGCGGTTGCAGCGCGCGGGTCGGCGGACCGATATTTTGGCGCGGGTGGGGGGCGATGAATTTGTGGTGGTGATGCCCGGCGCAACGGCGGCGCAGGCCACCAAGCTAGCCGTGCGCTTGCTGGAGACGGTGATGGAGCCTTTGGTGCCGCCGGGCCTGCCTGAAATTGCGCTGTCCGCGTCGATCGGGATTGGGCTTTATCCGCGCGATGCGCCGGATGCGGCGGGGTTGCTCGCGCGGGCGGACCGGGCGTTGAATTGGGTCAAGCGCGAGGGGCGCAATAATTTTGCGCTCTATGCGGCGTCCATGGAGCGGGATGATCAGCGCCGCCAACGGTTGGAGCATGATTTGCGGCTGGCTTTGCATCGGGGTGAGTTATCGCTGGTTTATCAGCCTGTGGTGTGTGCGCATCGGCATGTGGTGAGTGGTTTTGAGGCATTGCTGCGCTGGACCCATGCTGAGCATGGCGCGGTGCCGCCGGCGCATTTCATCCCGATTGCCGAATCCATCGGGTTGATGGGGGCGATTGGCAGTTGGGTGCTGCGCACTGCCTGCCGCGAGGCGGCGGGGTGGCCGAATAAGCTGAAAATCGCGGTCAATGTGTCGGTGGTGCAATTCCAGCAAGGGCGCTTGCCGGAGGTGATTGCGGCGGTTTTGCAGGAGACCGGGTTGGAGCCGGAGCGCTTGGAGATCGAGATTACCGAGTCGTTGTTGATCCGCGAGACGGACCGGACGTTGGCGGCATTGCGGCGGATCAAGGCGCTTGGGGTGCGCATTGCGATGGATGATTTTGGCACGGGCTATTCTTCGCTAGCGACGCTGCGGACCTTTCCGTTCGATAAGCTCAAGGTGGATCGCAGTTTCGTGCAGGATTTGGCCGAGCCGCCGAACGGCGAACCGGCGGGGCCGCTCGCGATTATCAACGCGATTTTGGGTTTGGGCCGGGGCTTGCGGCTACCCGTTGTGGTGGAAGGGGTGGAAACCGAAGCGCAGGCCGAGATTTTGCGCCGCTGCGGGTGCGAACAGATGCAAGGCTATTTGCTCAGCCGCCCGCTGCCGATTGAAAATTTTGCGGCGACCATCGCCGGGACCGATGATTTGGCGATGCGCGGTGATCTCGGTGTGCGGCACAGTGATGGTGGGCGTGAGGTGAGCCGGCACGAAAATGCCTCAAATTGAGTAGTTTCGCGCCGCCGCGATTCGCGGTAGAGTATCGACGATGAATATGGTGTCGCCCCGTCAGACCAAGCTGGTGATCGAAGTTATTTTCGATTTCGTCTGCCCTTGGTGCTATCTTGGCGTGCATCGGTTAAGCCAATTGCGCGCGCGGCGACCGGATTTGGCGATCCAGCCTGTGTGGCGGCCGTTTTTGCTGAACCCCGATATGCCGCGCCTTGGGATGAGTCGCGCTGATTATGCGTTGCGGAAATTTGGCGGCGAGGATCGTGCGCGTCGGCTTTATGCGGCGATTAGCGAGATTGGCGCAGCGGATGGGTTGGTGTTTGATTTTGCCCGGATCAGCCGCACGCCCAGCAGTGTCGATGCGCATCGGTTGCTGCGGTTTGCCACGTCGGTTGCCGGGGGCGTGACGACCGAGCGGCTGGTTTTGGCGATTTTTCAGGGTTATTTTCGTGAAGGGCTGGATATTGGTCGGCGCGATATTTTGGTGCAGCTGGCCGCATCCGTTGGGTTGGATGGTGAATTGACCGCCGATTTCCTCGCGCATGATGCGGTGACCGAGGATGTGCATGCGGATAATTTGCAGGCGCATCGCCTGGGGATCAATGGTGTGCCCTTTTTCGTGGTCGAGCAGAGCAACGCGATTGCGGGCGCGCAGGAGCCGGAAGTGTTGGAGCGACTGTGCGATCTTGCGGCTTCTGGGTTGATGGCCGATCATTGGGCCTCGTGATGAGGTCTGGCGTCGGGACGCCCGGGTGATCAGGGGCCGTCCGGGCGCAGGGCCGATCATCATTTCACTTGACAGGAATACATCATGAATCGTCGTTCTGTGCTGGCCGCTGTTCCGTTGACCATTGCCGCTGCTGCGGGTGTGCGCGTTGGTTTGGGTGAGGCGCAGGCGGCGGAGAGTTTCGCGTCCTACGTCGCGGGGTTGGGGGCGCAGGCGCGCGCGCACGGGATTCCGGCGGCGATTGCGGCGGCGGCGTTGGGCGGTCTCTCGCCCGATCCGAAGGTGATCCATTTCGATCAGCATCAACCCGAATTCACCTTGACCTGGGCGCGATATCGGGCGCGCACCGTGACCGCGACGCGGATTGCAACGGGGCGAGCGAAGGCGGCGGCGGAGCGTTCGGTTTTGGCTTCGGTGCGGGCGCGGTTTGGCGTCTCGGCGGAGCCGATCATGGGGATTTGGGGCGGCGAGACCGATTTTGGCGCGGTGCAGGGCGACTTCCAGGTGATTAACTCCCTGGTCACATTGGCGTGGTATCGCAATAGCCGCTATTTCGCGCATGAGGCGATTGCCGCGATGCGGATTGCGGCGCGGGGCCAGCGGCCTCTGAACGGCTTGTTGGGGTCGTGGGCGGGCGCCATGGGGCAGCCGCAATTCATGCCGAGTGTCTATTTGACGACGGCGGTGGATTTTGCCGGCATGGGAAGACCAAATATTTGGACCAATGTGCCCGATACGCTCGCATCGATCGGGAATTATTTGCACAAGGCGGGGTGGATTCCGGGTTTGCCGTCCAGCGAGCCGGTTTTGATTCCGCCGGGATTTAATCTGGCGCTCGCGGGGCGGGCGCGTCGTTTGCCGGTTTCGCGCTGGGTGGCGATGGGGGTTCGGCGGTTTCCGGGCGCGCCGCAGGTGGCGATGACCACCGAGGCCTCGGTGCTGTTGCCGGATGGGCCGAGGGGCGAGGCGTTTTTGGTTTATGCGAATTTCGAGGCAATCCGCCGCTATAACCCGTCAGATTTATATGCGTTGGCCATCGGCACGCTCGGCCACGCGATTATCGCGTGATGATCATGCGCCGCTATTCTGGGTTGCTGTTGCCGCTGGTTTTGCCGTTGGCCTTGGCTGGGTGTGGGCTATTTGCGCGTCCGCGCGGCGGCCCGCCGCCGGGGGCGGTTCATGCCACGCTTGGGACGCCGTATCAGGCGGATGGGATGTGGCATTATCCGCGTGATTTTAGCCATTATCGGCGCACCGGGCTGGCGGTGGTGATCCCGCCCGGTCATGGGGCGGCGACGCTGGATGGTGAGGCGTTTCATCAGGGCGCGTTGGCGGCGCAAAGTCCGGTGTTGAAACTGCCCTCTCTGGTGCGGGTAACCAATTTGGCCAATGGGCGCAGCCTGACCGTGCGGGTGAATGATCGCGGGCCCGCTGAGCCGGGGCGGGTGTTGGCGGTGACCCGCAAAGTGGCCGCGTTGCTTGGTATTCCCGATCAGGGTGTGGCTGAAGTGCGGGTGCGGTTGTTGGCGGTGCGCTCGGCGGCGTTGCGGGCGGATTTGGCGCCGGGTGGCGCTGCGCCGTCGCACGCCGTGCCGGTGGCCGCCGTGCAGGCGAGCAGCTTGGCACCGCCGCCCGGCGCTGCCGGTCAGGCCGGGCCGGTGCAGGGCGTGGTGGCGGCGACGAATGCCCGCAATTTACCGCAGGTCGCGACCAGCCTTTCGGGTATTGTGCGGCAAGGGCAGCCTGATCCGGGGCCGCTTTATGTTGAAATTCCAGGCTTTGGCAGTGTGGCTGGCGCGGCGGGGATCAGGGCGCGGCTTGGGGCGATGCCAGGGTTGATTGTGCCGCAAAGGGTGGGGGGGCGGACTTTGTTTGCGATCAAGCTTGGCCCCTACGGCTCGGTGGCGGCGGCGGATGCGGCGTTGCGCACGGCCTTGGCGCAGGGTGTGGCCGATCCTGAAATCACCGTGCGCTAGGTGCGTTGATCCGCATGGCGGGGCTGTTCATCACCATGGAGGGCGGCGAGGGGGTCGGTAAATCAACGCAGCTTGTGCGTCTTGCGGCGCGGCTGCGCGCCTTGCGGGGCGATGCGGTGTTGGTCACCCGTGAGCCGGGCGGCACGCCGGGGGCCGAGGCCATTCGGCAGTTGATGTTGCATGGGGGCCATGATTTTGCACCGCTGACTGACACATTGCTGGTTTATGCTGCGCGGGCGGAGCATGTGCGCCTGTTGCGGGCACAGGTGCAGTCGGGCGGGCTTGTGCTGTGTGATCGGTTTTTTGACAGCACGCTCGCTTATCAGGGTTATGGGCTGGGGGTGGATCGGGGGTTGATTGCGACGCTACGCCGCGAGATTGCGATGGAGCCGGATTTGACCCTGATTTTGGATGCGCCCCCGGCGATCACGCAGGCGCGGCGTGCGGCACGCTCGATCGATGATCGTTATGAGCGGTTCGATGCGGCGTTTGCCGCGCGGGTGGCGGCGGGGTTTCGCGCGATTGCGGCGGCTGAGCCGCAGCGCTGTGTGCTGATCGACGCCAGTGGTGCGCCGGAGCATGTGGCCGACTTGATCGCGCGGGCCTTGGAAGAGCGACTTGGTGTGGCATGCTGACCCCGGCGCAAAATCCTGATTTGTTCGGGCATGATGCCGCTGTGGCGACGCTGGTGGCGGCGGCGCGCAGCGGGCGGCTGCATCATGGCTGGTTGCTGTGCGGGCCACCGGGGATTGGCAAGGCGACCTTGGCGTATCGGTTTGCGCGCTGGTTGCTCGCGGGCGGGCAGAGCGATGATTTGAGCGTCGCGCCGAATAACACGGTATTCCGGCGGGTGGCGGCGCGCGCCCATGCCGATTTGAAGGTGCTGGAACGGCGGGTGAATGATAAAACCAAGCGCCTGCAAGGCGAGATTGTCATCGATACCATCCGTGAGGTGGGGGATTTTCTGCATCTGACGGCGGGCGAGGGTGGCTGGCGGGTGGTGCTGGTGGATGAGGCGGAAACACTCAATCGGAACGCCGCCAATGCCATGCTGAAGCTGTTGGAAGACCCGCCGCCGCGCTCGATCTGGCTGCTGGTGTGCAATGCGCCGGGGCGATTGCCGATTACGGTGCGCAGCCGCTGCCGTCGTTTGGATTTGTCGCGCCTGTCCGATGCGGTGGTTGATGATTGGGTGGCAAAGCAGATGCCCGAACTGGCACCGCGCGAGCGCGCGCGGCTGGTGGCGATTGCGGAAGGCTCAATCGGGCGGGCGCTGCTATTGGCTGGGGCGAATGGCGGGGCGCTGGCCGAGCATGTGACCGAGGCGCTGGCGGCCCCGGTCGCGCCCGCGCGGGCGGCGGCGATTGCCGATGCGGTGGCCAAGGCCGAGGATGGGTTTGCGATTTTCATGGATTTGCTGCGCCGCGCGCTGGCTGCTGAGCTACGCCTGCGCGCACGCGATGCAACACCGCTGCCGCCCTCGCTTGCCGGGCGCGCGGCACTCTGGCAGGAACTGGCGCGCACGGAGGCGATGGTCGATGGGCTGACGCTTGATCCGCGTGCCGCGATTTTAACGGTTTTGCACCAGCTTCAGGCACCATGACACAGCGTTATTACATCACCACACCGATTTTTTACGTCAACGGCGATCCGCATATCGGCCATGCTTACACGGCGGTGGCTGCCGATGTGATGGCGCGGTTTCGCCGGTTGCAGGGGCGCGACGTTTGGTTTCTGACCGGCACGGACGAGCACGGCCAAAAGGTCGAAGCGGCGGCGCGGGATGCGGGGCTGGAGCCGCAAGCTTTTTCGGATGCGATCTCCGACCGGTTTCGCGCGATGGTGCGCTCGATGAATATTTCGCATGATGATTTCATCCGCACCACCGAGCCGCGGCACAAGGCGGCGTGTACCGCGCTGTGGCAAAAATTGGAGGCGGCTGGGCTGATTTATCTCGGCCATTATGAAGGCTGGTATGCCACCCGCGATGAAGCGTTTTATGGTGAGGATGAGCTGAGTGTTGGCGCGGATGGCGTGAAGCGTGCGCCCACCGGAGCGCCAGTGGAATGGATGCGTGAGCCTTCTTATTTTTTCCGCCTCAGCGCGTTCGCGGATCGGCTATTGGCATTATATCAGGACCAACCTAGCTTTATTCAGCCGGCCTCCAGCCGCAATGAGGTGATGAGCTTTGTTCGCGGTGGGTTGCGTGATTTATCGGTCAGCCGCACCAGCTTTACCTGGGGGGTGAAGGTGCCGGGTGATCCGGCGCATGTGATGTATGTTTGGATCGATGCGCTAACGAATTATTTGACCGCCCTGGGTTATCCTGATGCGCAGGCGCCGCGCATGGCGTTTTGGCCGGCGGATATGCATTTGGTCGGCAAGGAAATCACCCGGTTTCACGCGATTTACTGGCCGGCGATGCTGATGGCGGCGGGTTTGCCGTTGCCGCGCCACGTATTCGGCCATGGCTGGTGGACGGTCGAGGGTGAGAAAATGAGCAAGTCGCTCGGCAATGCGCTGGCGGTGCAGCCTTTGATCGATGAATTCGGGCTTGATCCGTTGCGGTTTTTTCTGCTGCGCGAGATGCCGTTTGGCAATGACGG
>JAKBBY010000045.1 GCA_021808315.1 Pseudomonadota bacterium
TCGGTTTGATCGGCGCTGAAGCGGAGCTGGGCGTAAGCGTGCAGGCGGGCTAGGCCGGTTTCGATGGTTTGATAGCGATCAATGGCGTCGGCTAAAGCGGGCGCGTCCTGGGCCGCGAGTTGGTCTTGCAGATCGGCGCGAAATTGCTGGGCGGCGGCGGCGAGGCGGGCCAAATCAGCCTCAATCGCCGGATCGGTCGACCCCTGATAGAGATCGCGCAAATCCCACACGGGCAGCGTCGTGGCGGCTTGATCGGCGCGCACCGGATCGGGCGCGTAAGGGGGAGCGAAACGCATGGCTGCTCCATGCCCGATCCCGCCGCCGCTTGCTAGATCAATATTGGTTTAGGTTGAATCGGTCGATTAAACCTAAACCAATGAAATTGATCGGCAAACAAGGATGAGAGCGTGATTGATGATAACCAATCACGCTCTAGGGTCGGTATCAAACAGGCTGGCGGAAATGCTGGGTTCGCCGTATGGGCGGGGCGATGAATTACCGTCACGAATTTCATGCGGGCAATCAGGCCGATTGCGTCAAGCACGCGCTCTTTGTGGCGCTGCTGCGCGGCGTGCAGCGTAAGGCCAAGCCGTTGATGGTGCTGGATACCCATGCTGGTTTGGGGGCGTATGATTTGCGCTCACCGGCGGCCCAGCGGACGCTGGAGGCGCAGAGCGGCATTATCCGGCTGCGCGCACAGGCACCACCGGCGCTGGCTGATTATTTGGGTTTGGTTGGGGCGAGCGATATCTATCCCGGTTCGCCGGCACTGGCGCAGGCGCTGCTGCGGCCCGATGATCGGTTGGTGTTGTGCGAATTGCATCCGGAGGATGGGGCTTCATTGCGGCGGCGCTATCGTGATGATCCGCGCGTGCATGTGCATATTCGCGATGGCTATGAGGCGCTGAAAGCCTTGTTGCCGCCGCCCGAGCGCCGGGCTTTGGTGCTGATCGACCCGCCTTTTGAGCAAACCGATGAATTTGCCACCCTCGCAGCCGCCTTGGCGCGCGCGCAGGTGCGGTTTCGCTCTGGCGTCTATGCGGCGTGGTATCCGCTGAAATCACGCGCCCCGGTGCGCGATTTTCATGCCGCACTCCAAGCCCTGGGGGTTACTGACGTGATCGATTGCCTGCTCGCTTGGCGCCCCCCCACCGATCCGGCCCGGCTGAATGGCTGCGGATTGGCGGTGGTCAATCCGCCCTTTGGCTTTGCCGATGAGGCGCAGATGCTGTTGGACGCGCTGCGCGACGCCTTTGCCGAGGCGGGTGCGATGGGCGCGGTGACGCGGGTGACCGATGAGTAACGCCCAGATCGCGGTGCTGGGCACCGGCGCGTGGGGCACGGCGCTCGCCATCACGCTTGGCCGAGCGGCGCAGGGGCGTGGCGAGGCGGTGGCGCTGATCGCGCGTGATGCGAAGCGGGCGGCAGCGCTGGCGGCGAGCCGGGTTAGTCAGCACTTGCCGGGGGTGATGATCCCGCCGCTGGTGCAGATTCGCGATCAGGTGCCGGCTCAGGCGGATATTGTGCTGTTGGCCTGCCCGCTGCAGCATGTGCGGGCGAGCGTGGCGCGGCTGCCGCCGAATGATGCGGGGCTGGTGCTGTGCTGCAAAGGGGTAGAAACTGGCACCCAATTGTTGGGGCCGGAAATTATCGCATCAGCAGCGCCACGGCGCCGGGTTGCGGTGCTGACCGGGCCGAATTTCGCCCATGAAATTGCCCAACAGCTCCCGGCGGCGGCGGTGCTGGCCACCAGCGAGGGCGCGTGGCGCGCGGCTTTGCTCACCCGGCTCGGCACCGCGCGGCTGCGGCTTTATGGCAGTGCTGATCCGATTGGCTGCGCCCTGGGCGGCGCTGCCAAAAACGTGATCGCGATTGCCGCCGGTGCGGTGATCGGGGCGGGCTTGGGTGAAAATGCCCGCGCTGGGCTGATTACCCGCGGGCTGGCGGAAATCAGCCGCTTGGCGCCCGCCCTGGGCGGTAGTGCGGAGACCATTGCCGGTTTGGCCGGGTTGGGCGATTTGATCCTGACGGCCACGGGCGGGTCCAGCCGCAATTATCGCACCGGGCTGGCGCTGGGGCAGGGGATGACGCCGCAACTCGGCGCGGCGGTGGTGGAAGGCATCGCCACCGCCCCGGCGCTGCTGGCACGGGCGCGGCGCTGCGGGATCGAAATGCCGATTACCGAGGCGGTGAGTGATTTACTGGCCGGGGTGATCGATGTGCCCGCCGCGATGACGCGGTTGCTCAGCCGTAGCCAGCGCGATGAAATCTGACCGATGACGCGGCGCGATCTTGCATTATGCGGCGCTGCATGATCCAAAAACCACTCAGATAGGAGCAAAATCATGAAGACACGGGCAGCGATTGCGTGGAAAGCGGGTGCCAAGCTGGAATTGGGCACCGTCACGTTGGATGGCCCGAAGGCGGGCGAAGTGCTGGTGGAAATCAAAGCCACGGGCATTTGCCATACGGATGACTATACCCTGTCCGGGGCAGACCCGGAGGGATTATTCCCGGCGATTCTCGGGCATGAGGGGGCGGGCATTGTTGTTGATGTCGGCCCCGGCGTGACCTCGTTGAAAAAGGGCGATCACGTGATTCCGCTCTACACGCCGGAATGTCGGCAGTGTAAATCCTGCCTGTCACGCAAGACCAATCTGTGTACCGCGATTCGTACCACCCAGGGCAAAGGCGTGATGCCCGATGGCACCAGCCGGTTCTCCTGCGATGGTGAGCCGGTCATGCATTATATGGGCTGCTCGACCTTTGCGAATTTCACGGTGCTGCCGGAGATTGCGTTGGCCAAGGTGCGCGAGGACGCGCCGTTCGACAAGATTTGCTATATTGGCTGCGGGGTGACCACCGGCATCGGCGCGGTCATCAACACCGCCAATGTCCGGCCCGGTGATAATGTGGTGGTCTTCGGGCTGGGGGGCATCGGGTTGAACGTGGTGCAGGGCGCGCGGCTGGCCGGGGCCAACATGATCATCGGGGTTGATCTGAATCCGGGCCGCAAGCCGATGGCGGAAAAATTCGGCATGACCCATTTTGTCAATCCGGCGGAAACTGGCGATGAGTTGGTGCCCTATTTGGTGAATTTGACCGATGGCGGTGCGGATTTCAGCTTCGAGTGCATCGGCAATGTTAAAGTGATGCGTCAGGCGCTGGAATGTTGCCATCGTGGCTGGGGCACCTCGATCATTATCGGCGTTGCCGGGGCGGGTCAGGAAATTTCCACCCGGCCATTTCAACTGGTAACCGGGCGCAACTGGCGCGGCACCGCCTTTGGGGGGGCGCGCGGGCGCACCGATGTGCCAAAAATCGTCGATTGGTACATGGAGAAGAAAATCAATATCGATGATCTGATCACCCATGTGCTGCCGTTCGAGCAGATCAATGAAGGGTTCGAGCTGATGCGGCGCGGCGAGAGTATTCGCAGCGTGGTGGTGTATTAGCGCCCCATCCGATCAGATGGAATCATCGGATCGGGAAATAGTCTAAAGACGAAACGGCGAAACCCCGGCCTGCGCCATCGCCGCCCAGGCGGTGGGGGCCAGGGCGGGGACGCGGTAATAATCGAATTGTTCGGCGCTGCGATCTGGCCCGATGGTCAGGCCGGTCGCAAGAAGGGGCGTGCTGGTCGCGAGCACATAGGCCCCGGTTGCTTGATGCGCGGCGATGGTTGCGGCGAAGCGCGCGGCAAGGGCCGGGGCGCCGATGCGCTGAAGCGTGAGGGCGGCAAAGCCGGTGCCTTCCATCCAGATGCCCTGGCTGGCTTCGGAAAAGCCGATACCGGCAGGATTGATGCGCGGCCAACCCAGCCGCGCCAGCGCCTGTTGTGCGGTGGCGGCACCGGCCAGCCCGGCCAGCACCGGCCATAAATTCGCATCCGCCGCGATCATTGGGTTGATCGCGCCGCTGGGCGTGAGGCCAGCCTTGAACAGATGGGTTTTGGCATCTTGCATCCGGCGCACAAAATGGCGCGCATGGGCGGCGGCTTCGGGCTGATTAAGGGCGGCGAATGCGACCGCGAGATCGAGATTTTGCTCGGTGCTTACCCAACCCAGCTCTTGCGGGTTCGGCGGAAAGCCAAACACCCCGCCGCGAAAGCCGGCGCGGTCGCGCAGGGTGCTGGTGATCCAGCCTGCGGCGCGCTGAGCGGCGTGCTGATAGCGGGCGGCGTTGAAACCGGCTGCAATTAACCGCGTCCAGAGCAAAATCGCCCAAGCGATCGGCCCGGCTTCGGCGCCAATTTGATACGGGTCTTCGACCCATTGGTTGAGGCGCGTGTCCCACCAGCCGGGCAGGGCCACCGGGGCGGTGATTGTTCCGGCACGATAGGCGTTGCGTAGCCGCCCATCATGATAATCGGGATCGTGGTTTTGGGCGCGCACCAGCGCATCGGCAATCCGCGTGGCGTGGAAACCATGCCCGGTGCCAAGCAGCGCCAGCCCGGCCAAGGCGTTGTCATAGACATAAGCGGTGTGGCGATTGGCGGTGGCAAAGCGTGCGGGGGCGCCGGTCAGGTCCGGGTAGCTCGCCAATAAAGCCGGGCCTGCGGGAATTGCGTTCAGCCGGGCCAGGATCGGCGCGATGAACCGATCCGCCGGGTGTTTGGGTGGAGCGCCGCGCGCGCTGATCGGCAGGAGCGCAAGCCCGGTCAGCAGCGCGCGGCGGCGGATCATTTCAACCGCGTCGCATCAGCCCAATATGTCGGCCAGCGCCTCGGCGGTGCGGCCATTGGCGATGGTGGCGGCGCGCCGATCATAATGCACGCCATTCACCCGGGCGAAGGCGTGCTGCACCCCGGGATAGACATAGCATTCGATCAATTCATTATCCTCGGCGCCATCGAGCACGGCTTCACGAACTTCTTCATTCGCGAACTCGTCCTCTTCGGCCATGTGCATCAGCAGCGGGGCTTGGATCGCACCGAACTCCGGCACCAATTTATCGAGCATCACCCCGTAATAGGAGATGTTCAAATCCGCATCCGAGCGGGTAGCCATCATCACCGCAAGGCGACCGCCGAGGCAAAACCCAACCGTGGCGACACGGCCATTGCAGCCGGGCAGGGCGCGGGCGATGGCAAGGGTGGTCTTCAAATCCTCAACGCCCTTGTCCTGGTCAAAGCCGTTCATCAGGGCGAACGCCTTGGTCCATTCCGCTTCGGTTTTATCGGTTAAATCAACGCCAGGCTCTTGGCGCCAGAACAAATCGGGCGCCACCGCGATATAGCCCATTTCGGCGATTTCCTGGCAAGTGGCGCGCAGCGCGTCATTCACCCCGAAAATTTCCTGGATCACCACCACAGCACCGGTCGGCTTGGTCGATGGGGTGACGGTGTAGGCTTTGAAAATGCCGGTGCCATCGGCGGCTTTGATTTCAATGCTGCCGGTTACGGTGGTGATCGGGTCTGCCATGGGACTATCCTTTTGGAACGGGTTATTGCGCCGTCGGGAGCGACGGCCACGGGCTTACAGATAGTGTTCTTCCGGCGGAGCAAAACCGTTGAAACCCTGACTTGCGTAACTTGTCACATAAGCGCCGGTATCGTGGATCAAAACATAGTCACCCGCCGCCAGATCGGCGGGCAGCGGACACGCGGTTTCACGATAGAGCACATCCACCCCATCGCAGGAGGGACCGGCCAGCACGGCAGGTTCCGGCGCGCCGGTCACGCCCGGTGCGGTGATCCGGTAGCGGATCGCCTCGGCCTCGGTCTCGGCGAGGCCGCCGAACCGGCCAATATCCAAATAAACCCAGCGGCGCTGTTGATCGGTCGGGCGCGGGCAGGTCAGCACCACTTCGGACACCATCACCCCGGCATCCGCGACCAAAGCGCGGCCTGGCTCGATAATCAGTTTGGGCCAATGATTGCCGAAATTGGCGCGCAGCGCCTCGGTAATCGCCATGCCAAACGCCCCCAATGTCGGAATGTCTTCGCGATAGCGCACCGGGAAGCCGCCGCCGATATTGAGCATCGACAAATCAATGCCCTGGCTGCGCAAATCGGTGAACACCAGAGACGCCGCGCCAATGGCGTTGCAATAGGCGCCGACGCCGGTTTGCTGGCTGCCAACATGGAACGACACGCCATACGGCACCAACCCGCGCTGCTCGGCCTCGACCAGCAATGCCACCGCCGTTGGCGCATCGGTGCCGAATTTATGTGAGAGCGGCCAATCAGCCCCTTCTTGGCTGACCGCGAGGCGGCAAAATACCCGCGCGCCGGGCGCGGCAGCGGCGATTTTTTCCAGCTCGGCGCGGGAATCAAAGGCAAATAAATCAACCCCGGCGGCATGCGCCTCGGCGATGGCGGCGGCTTTTTTCACCGTGTTGCCAAAGCTGATCGCGCTCGGGGCGGCACCGGCGGCGAGGCATTGGCGAACTTCGGCAATGCTGGCCGCATCAAAGCGCGACCCGAGTTGGGTCAGCAGGTCGAGCACCGGCGCGGCAGGGTTGGCCTTCACCGCGTAATAAATATGGGCCGAGGGCAGGGAGGCGCGCAGCGCGGCGTAATTCTCGCGCATGCGGTCCAGATCAAACACCAAAGCCGGCGTCGCACAGGCGCGCGCGCCAGAAAATTGAGCGTCGACAAAACGGGCGAGTTTGGGGGTCATAACCCACTCCCTTCCAAATTCAGGGTCCAGCGCGTGAGGCGCGAGACGGTTGCGAAACGGTCGAACGAACCAGCGACCAACTTGAGCCGGCAGAATGCCGGGAGTTGCCAGAACGCTTGACGTCGTTGCGTAACCACCCTGTCGGGAGGCAGAGGCACGTGCGTTGCTGCGTGGGGGTCACATAATCAAAACAACCCCCCCACGCAAGTGATTGTTTGCGGCACCGGGTCTGCGTTGCGGTAAAATCGTAATGAAATGCAACCCGGACTGCCACAGCAGGCCAGATCGGACTATTGTAACAGCCATGGAAACCATGCCGCATCTTTTGATCGTCGATGATGACCGCGAAATTCGCGACCTGCTGGGCCGGTTTTTGGAGCGTGAGCGCTTTCGCGTCTCGCTGGCGCGCGATGGCCGCGAGGCACGGCGCGCTTTCATCAACGGCCATTTTCAACTGGTGGTGCTCGATCTGATGCTGCCCGGCGAATCGGGCCTTGAGCTGGCGCGCTGGCTGCGCTCGGACACCAAAGTGCCGATCATTATGCTGACCGCGATGAGCGAGGAGCCGGATCGCATTATCGGCCTCGAATTAGGGGCCGATGATTACGTCACCAAGCCGTTCAACCCGCGCGAGCTTGCCGCGCGCATTCGCGCGGTGCTGCGCCGGGTGAACGATCCCGAGCGAGGCCGGGAGCCACCGGCGATGATTTACCGCTTCGGCGGCTGGGTGCTGGAAACCGCGCGTCGCCGCCTGATCAATCCCGATGCCGTCGATGTGGCGTTGACCGGCGGTGAATATGAATTGCTGCTGGCCATGCTCGAACGCCCAAACCGCGTGCTCACCCGGGACATGCTGCTCGATTTGCTGCGCGGGCGTCAGGCCGGCCCGTTTGACCGCGCCATCGATGTCGCCGTTTCGCGACTGCGGCGTAAATTGGAGGATGATGGCCGTAACGCGCAATTGATCAAAACCGTGCGCGGCGGTGGCTATGTGCTGTCGGTCCAGGTGGAGCGCGGATGACGCGAGCCGGGCCGGGGCGCTCTGTTTGGCGCTGGCGGCCTTGGCCGACGAGTTTGGCTGGGCGCACGGCGTTGACCCTGCTGATCGGCTTTGCGCTGGTCCAGGCGATTGGGCTCGGGATACACACTTATAATCAGCGCATTCTCAATAATATCGAGGCGCAGCGCGAAGTCGCGACCCGCAGCGCCTTGATTTACCGGCGCATTGCCCAGGCCGCACCCGAGGATCAACGCGCCGTGCTGCGCGCGGAGCAAAAAACCGCCTGGCCACGACGCTTATTGCTCACCCCCGAGCCGCCATTTCGGAACAGTTTCGCGCTGCCCTTGCCGGCGCGCCAGATTTTGCGCGCCAGCATCATCGCTTTTCCGATGGCCAAGGATATTCGACCGCATGGCATGACCCTGCGCGGTGCGATCAACCCGCCGCGCGTGATGATCAGTTTTCACATGCGCGATGGGTTGTGGTTGACCGTGATATCTCCCTTCCGCCCAACGCCGCCTTGGCGCACGCCGGGCTTTGCCACGGCGTTCATTATTATGTTTATGCTCGGTGCTGCGATGATCATTTGGGCGGTGCTGCGCCTCACCGCCCCGGTGCGCACGCTAGCGGCGGCAGCGGAGCAATTGGGCCGCGACATTGGTAACGCGCCGTCATTGCCCGAAAGTGGCCCCTCGGAAATCGCAACGGCGGCGATTGCGTTCAACACCATGGCAGCGCGGATTCGCCGCTTCGTCGAGGACCGAACCTTCCTGCTCACCGCCATCGGCCATGATTTGCGCACCCCAATCACCCGGCTGAAATTGCGGGTGGAGTTCCTGGACGATGAGGCTATGCGTGATAAATTCATGGCCGATCTCGACGAGCTGGAAGCCATGGTGGCGTCCACCCTCGCCTTTGGCCGCGATATTGCCGCGAGCGAGGCGATGGTGCCGGTTGATATCGCGACTTTGTTGCGCACCGCACTGGATGAGGCTGCCGATGTCGCAGCGGAGGGGGCGGCGTGTGTATCGTTCAGCGGGCCGGATCATTTGACGCTGCGCGTGCGCCCGCTCTCGCTGAAGCGGGCGCTGGCCAATTTGATTGCCAATGCGATTAATTATGGTGGTGCTGCACGTGTGCGGTTGCACCAACCGCAGCGCGATATGGTGCGCATCGACATCGAAGATGACGGGCCGGGGATTCCCGCCGCTGAATTGGAGCGGGTGTTCGAGCCGTTTCGGCGGATTGAAACCAGCCGCAACCGGCGCACGGGCGGCACGGGCCTGGGCCTTGCGATTGCGCGCAACGCGGTGCGCGCCCATGGCGGGGACATCACCCTCGCCAATCGCCCCGGCGGAGCCGGGCTGATTGCGAGTGTGTTTTTGCCCGTTTGAACGGGGTGGGTGCGCGATGATCCGTGCGTTCCGGCTAGCTGCTTTTGGCCCCAGTGCTCTGATCGTTGAAAAATTCTTTGATCACCTGCGGTTTGGCGGCTTCCTCGGCGATCAGTTCTTTTTTCGATAATTTGCCAACCAGGGTTTTGGGCAGGCTATCGCGGATTTCAATTGCTTTGGGAATTTCGATTTTATTGAGATGCTGTTTCAGAAATTCCAATATTTCTGCTTCAGTGGCGTGAGCGCCGGGGCGCAGTGTGACGAATAATTTGGGCGCGTGGCCGCGATAAGCATCGACAATCCCAATCGCGATGGCATCCTGCACCGCCGGGTGCTGATAGGCCGCCTCTTCGATCACCCGTGGATAGACATTATAGCCGCTGCACAGGATCAGATCCTTGATCCGATCAACAATGAACAAATAGCCATCCGCGTCCAAATACCCGATATCGCCGGAGCGCAGCGCCCCATCGATCATCGATTTGGCGGTCTCATCGGGCCGGTCGAGATAGCCCTTCATGATTTGCGGCCCGCGCACGCAAATTTCGCCCTTTTCGCCCTGCGGCAAAATACGCTCGGGCTGCTCGGCGTCACGGATTTCAATGACGGTGCCGGGCAGCGCCACGCCCACCGAATTGCGTTTGATCCGTTCAGGCGGCGTTGCGGTCACCACCGGCGAGGCTTCGGTCAGGCCATAGCCCTCTAGGATCGAACATTGCGAGAGGCGCTCGAACCGGTCGGCGGCTTCTGCCGAAATCGCCGCACCGCCGGAGATGCAGAATTTGATGAAGGATAAATCCAAGCCAGAGCCAGCCGCATTGCTGATCGCGGTGAACAAGGTTGGTACGCCGGGCACGATGGTTGGGCGTTTGCGCTCAATCGCCGCCATCAGCATTTTGATATCGAGCCTTGGCATCAGCACCAGCTCAGCGCCGATGGCGACGCCGAGATTCATCACGGCGGTCATCGCAAAAACATGGAAAAACGGCAAAACCCCCATGATCCGCTCACCCGCTTCGACCAAGGGCGGCGAGCCAGCGAGCACTTGTTGGACATTGGTGGTGATATTGCCATGGGTCAGCATCGCCGCCTTCGGCACCCCGGTGGTGCCGCCGGTGAATTGCAGCACAGCGACATCCGCCAGCGGATTAATGGGCACCGATGTGGGTTTGCTTTGCCCGGCGATCAAATTTTCGAACCGCACATAGGTTTTGGTGGTGGGAATCGCCGCGCGCTCGCTCGATTTCAGCAGGCGGAACGCCCATGATTTCAACATGGGCAATGACTGCGCCATTGAGCAAACAACCACCTGATCGAGCAGCCCCTGTGCCACCAGCGCGCTGATTTTATCCTGGATCATCGGCACATCGAGCGAGACCATGATCCGCGTGCCCGCACTTTGCGCCTGCGTCACCAACTCGCGCTCGGTGTAGAGCGGGTTGAAATTCACCACCGTGCCGCCTGCCTTCAAAATTGCGTAAAACATAACGATGAAATAATGGGTATTCGGCAAGCACAGACCAACGCGGGTGCCTTTGACCACGCCGCGCTGCTGCAACCCGGCGGCGGCACGATCAGCCAAGGTCGCAATCTCACTCCAGCTCCAGCCGCGCCCGAGAAAATCCACCGCCGGCCGCGCGCCAAAGCGCCGAGCCGCCTCATCAAGCATGCTGCCTGCTGCGCGCGGGTTCGCCACAAAACCAGCTTGTTTCGGTGCGGTCATTGTTACGGTTGAACCCATTATTTCCTCCTGGAGACTGGACGCGGAGCCGGTCACACGACCATTATGCGGGGTATCGTCGTTTTCGATATTGCCGTTTCATAGAGAAGACTGACGTAATGGTCATATACCAAAATGCGTATCGCGCTGCAAGCGATCGGCCCAAACCAATACTGCCCTGGGTTGAGCGCAACAAAAACGGAGCCGCAAGGCTCCGTTGAAACGGAAACTCAGATGAGTTCAGCGCATCGTGAGTGGTTTTTGACCAAATGCGCTTCTCGTCCCGCCGTCGCGATGCCTCGGCGGGATCGTGTCGCGATCATTTTACATCGGTTTCAGGTTCACTGCAGCGGCCTTGCCGCGTTCCATCGCAATTTCGTATGATAATTTTTGCCCCTCATTGAGGCTCCGCATGCCAGCGGCCTGCACTGCCGTGATATGCACAAAGACATCCTTGCCGCCATCCTGCGGGACAATGAAGCCAAACCCTTTGGTGGTGTTAAACCACTTAACCGTTCCAATCGCCATGGTCGCGTCGTCGCTCCTTAGACATCCCCGCCGCACGCCCGCCGCGCGGCTTGATGGGGACAACCGTGATTTAGGCATCCTGCCGGTGGACGGATCTCGCCATGCGCAACAAGGCCAGCCAAAGTCGGTTGCAATATTAATGGCGCAGAAATGTGTTCCGATGTCAACGCGTTTTGATCGTCGCGGCCTTCAATCAGCGAGGGTGGGTCTAAATGCATGCCGATCCGGTTGCCTCTTCCGGTCGCGACAAATTCGCGCCATAACAGAGCAGAGAGCAGGCGCTGCGCATCAAGGACGCCGACAAAATACGGAGGAATGCATCATGACCGACACATTATTTCCAGTGAAACCTGAAATCGCCGCGCACGCCCTGGTTAATCGGGCGCGCTATGATGCGATGGCGCAACAAGCTGCCAGCGACCCTGAAGGGTTTTGGGCCGGCGAGAAAAACCGGATCGATTGGATCCGCGAGCCGAACATCATCAAAAACACCAAATTTACCGGCGATGTATCGATCAAATGGTTCGAAGACGGCGTCTTGAACGCCGCTGCCAACTGCCTGGACCGGCATTTGGCCACGCGCGGCGATCAGGTCGCGATCATTTGGGAGGGCGATGATCCCAACGACAGCAAACACGTCACCTATCGCCAGCTCCATGCGGATGTCTGCCGGATGGCCAATGTGCTGAAGTCGCTCGGCGCACAGAAGGGCGACCGGATCACTATCTATCTGCCCATGGTGGTCGAGGCCGCCGTTGCGATTCTCGCTTGCGCGCGCATCGGTGCGATCCATTCGGTGGTGTTTGGCGGGTTTTCGCCCGATAGCCTCGCCAATCGGATTCAGGATTGCGATTCCAAATTGCTGATCACCGCCGATGAAGGTCGCCGGGGTGGCCGCCGCGTGCCGCTCAAAGCCAATGTCGATGCGGCATTGAAATCGTGCCCGATGTTGCAATCGGTTGTGGTGGTCAAGGTCACCGGCGGCGATGTCGCGATGCAAGCCGGGCGCGATCATTGGTATCACGAGGCCAGCGCCAAGGTATCCGCTGACTGCCCCGCCGAGCCGATGAACGCGGAAGACCCGCTCTTCATTCTGTACACATCCGGCTCGACCGGCAAACCCAAAGGCGTGCTGCACACCACGGGCGGGTATATGGTCTGGGCCAGCTTCACCCACCAATATGTGTTCGATTATCATCCAGGCGAGATTTACTGGTGTACCGCCGATGTCGGCTGGGTCACCGGTCATAGCTATATCGTGTATGGTCCGCTCGCCAATGGGGCCACCACGTTGATGTTTGAGGGGATCCCTAATTACCCGGATAGTTCGCGCTTCTGGCAGGTGATCGACAAGCATAAGGTCAATATTTTCTACACCGCCCCCACCGCAATCCGTGCTTTGATGCGGGATGGCGAAGCGCCAGTGCGCAAAACCTCGCGCGCCTCCTTGCGCATTCTCGGCAGCGTCGGCGAGCCGATCAATCCGGAAGCCTGGCTGTGGTATTACCGGGTGGTGGGTGACAGCCGGTGCCCGATTGTCGATACGTGGTGGCAAACCGAAACCGGCGGCATTCTGATCAGCCCGCTGCCCGGCGCCATCGATCAGAAACCCGGCTCCGCCACGCTGCCGCTGCCCGGCGTCAAGCCGGTGATCGTCGATGCCGAGGGTCATCCGCTGGAAGGGGCCACCGAGGGGAATTTATGCATTGCCGATAGCTGGCCGGGTCAGATGCGCACCGTGTTTGGCGATCACGAGCGCTTCATCCAGACCTATTTCTCGACCTTCAAAGGCTATTACTTCACCGGCGATGGCGCGCGGCGCGACGAGGATGGCTATTACTGGATCACGGGCCGCGTTGATGACGTGATCAATGTCTCCGGCCATCGGATGGGCACGGCGGAGGTCGAATCGGCCTTGGTCGCCAATCTGCAAGTCGCCGAGGCCGCCGTGGTGGGCTTCCCGCATGACATCAAAGGGCAGGGGATCTATGCCTATGTCACCCTCAAAGCGGGTATCGAGCCAACCGATGCGCTGAAAAAAGAACTCATCGCATGGGTGCGTAAGGAAATTGGCCCGATTGCCGCACCGGATGTGATCCAATGGGCACCGGGATTGCCGAAAACCCGCTCCGGCAAAATCATGCGCCGGATTCTCCGCAAAATCGCCGCCAATGAAACCGACAGCCTCGGTGATATTTCCACCCTGGCCGATCCAACCGTGGTGACCGATTTGGTCGATAGCCGCCATCGCTGAGGAGCGTTATCATGCCGACAAAATCCAGCATTGAGCATCAGGCCGGCAAGGTGCATCGCGTGCTCGGTTCGGGCGGTGTCGGCTTGCATGTGCGCGAATGGGGACCGGCGGACGCACCGCCGATCCTGTTCATCCACGGCTGGTCGGCGAGCTATTTGTCATGGCACAACCAGTTTGACTCAGCCCTGCGCGAGCGCCACCGGATCGTGGCACTTGATTTGCGCGGCCACGGATTTTCCGACAAGCCGCTCGATCCTGAGCTCTATCAAAATGGCGCGCATTGGGCCGATGATATTGCCGCCGTGATGATTGAGCTGAAACTCAAGCGCCCGGTCCTGGTCGGTTGGTCTTATGGCGGCTTCGTGATTTCCGATTATCTGGCCCGCCATGGCAGCAAAAATGTCGGTGCGGTGAATTTTGTCGGTGCGGCGGTCATTTCCTCCAACCCGCCCAGCCATATCGGCGAAGCCTTTATCGATGGCGCGTTGATGGCCGCGAGCGATGATCCGGCGGTGATGATCGAAGGGGTGCGCCATGTCGTGCATTGCACCACCCATAAGCCGCTCTCCACCGCCGATACCGAGCGCGCCCTCGTCTCGCTCGCGTTGACGCCGCCCGCCGTGCGGGCCTTTTTGTTGATGCGCACGCTCGATTTCACCACCATTTTGCAGAGCCTTGATCGGCCCTGTCTGGTGACCCAAGGCGAGAATGATGCCGTGGTGCTTCCCTCCATGGCCGCTCATATCGCCGCCTCGGTGCCCAATGCCCGCCTCTCCGCTTACGCTGAGTGTGGTCACGCGCCGCAACAGGAGCATCCGGGCCGCTTTAACGATGAATTGGCGCAGCTCGTCGCGACGGTTTAACCAGACTTTTATCACCGCAGGAGCGCAATAATGATCGCCGTTACCGTGCTATACCCCACCACCGAAGGGGCGCGTCTTGATTTGGATTATTACCGTGACCGGCACATGCTGATGGTCGCGGAGCTTTGGCGGCCCATGGGCTTGCGCAATGTGCGTGTGCTCGCGGGCAAACCAGGCCCTGACGGCGCGCCGCCGGCCTATGCGCTGATGACAACACTGGAGTTTGACGATCTCGCTGCCTTCGGTGCCGCCGTCAAAGCCCATGGCGCGACCTTATTCGGCGATGTGCCGAATTTTACCTCGATCAAGCCGATCACCCAAATCAGCGAGATCATGATTTAGGCGCACGACTTTGGCGAATTTAGATAAATTTCCTTTACTTCTAAAAGCTTCCGTGACTATGTGCGGTGCAGTTGGGTCAAGCGGAGCGGTGATGAATATGTCAATCCAGTGCAAGCGCGTGGTCGCCGGGGTGGTCGCGGCGATGATGATCGCAGGCAATGCCTCAGCCTGTCTGAATTCAACCAACACCAAAGCGCTCGATGTGGTGGGGCTGAAATCGGCCCTGATGGTCAGCGCCTTGGCGTGTGATCAACGCGCCGACTATAACCAATTCATGACCCGGTTTCAGCCGGCGGTGCTGCATGCGCAGCATGTGGTTGATGCGTTTTTCCGCGAACAACATGGCCGGTTTTTCCATCGCTACGAGGATCGCTACGTCACGAATGTCGCGAACGTGCAATCCTCTGCCGGCATCAGCCAGGGCGTCGATTTTTGTAACCATAGCATCACGCTGTTCGGGCGGGTGCTCAGTTTGAAATCCACCGAAGCGATGGAAAAATTCGCCCAGCAGCAACCGGCGAGCCAACCGAGCGTGGTGGTTACGTGCGGGATCGTCGAATCGTCCTCGTTCCGGCGGTTGGCCGCGCAGGCGAAACTACCCTGACCCTCGCGCTATCGCTGGCGGGCGCGCCAAATTTTCGCGCCGTCCCGGCCTACCGCACCCAGGATGGTCGGCAACTCCGCCCCTTGAGCCTGTTTCGTTCCGGCGAATGTTCGGCGCTCACCGATCCTGATGTCGCCAAGCTTGATACGCTGAAGATCCGGCTGATTTGTGATTTGCGGAGCGACGATGAGCGGCGGCGCTTTCCTACCCGATGGCACGCGCCGGTGCGCATCATCACGCTCCCCGCCGCGAGCGATCACGGTGCGGGCATGGCCTCCTTGCTCGAACGGTTGCTGGCCCAGCCCGGACCGGCGGGGGCGCGCCAGACCATGATCGATTTATATGCCGCTTTGCCGCTTCTCCTGGCGCCAATCCTGCGGCAGCAGATCGGCTTGATGCTGAGCGGCTCGGGGGTGCCAAGCCTGTTGCATTGCCATGTCGGCAAAGATCGCACCGGCGTTGCCATCGCCGTATTGCTGCAAGCGGTGGGCGTGCCGCTCGATCAGATTTTCGAGGATTATCAAGAGACCAACCAGCGCCTCGATATTGACCAGATTTATGCGGCTTTAGGCCGGGCGGTCACGCGGAAATTGGGCGCGCCGGTTGATCGGGCAACGCTTGAAACATTGGGCCGAGCCGACCCGGATTATTTGCAATCAGCACTCCGGGCGATTGAGCAAGGCTATGGTGGCTTTGGCCCCTATTGGCAGGCTTTGGGTTTCACACCCGCGCAGCGCGCCGCTTTGGCGGATATGATGTTGAAATAAAAAACCCGGCACAGAGCCGGGTTTTTCTTTGGGTATGGACCGGGAGGGACGCATTTTCGATGCGCCCCATCGGCGCATTGAGCGGGAAAATTAGTGGAGGATAATTTCCACGCGACGATTTTGCGGCTCACGCACGCCAGGGCCGGTCGGCACCAGCAGATGCGTTTCACCAAAGCCCTTGATCACGATGTCCTGCTTCGGCACGCCATCGGCCAC
>JAKBBY010000251.1 GCA_021808315.1 Pseudomonadota bacterium
TGCCTTCGTCAATCCCATGCTCACCGCCCTCAAGCGCCCCGGCCTGGTTTCGCTGTTCGCCGCCTTGAATGCCGCAACCATCGCCGCCGCCGCGTGGTTTGCCGCCCCGTTCGGGCTGATGGCCCTGGCCTGGACCTTGGCCGCGCGCGGCGCGCTCGCGGCAGGCTTGTTGCTGCCCGCTTTTTCCATCGGCCTGGGCCGATCCGCCAAGCCGATATTTTCGCTCCTGATCGCCCCGCTATTCGGCTTGCTGGTCGCCCGGCTCGCGGGCGAAATCGTCACCCGCGCCATCCCCGCCAGCACCGACCCGTTCAGCGCCCTGCTCCTTGCGGGCGGCGCGGCAGGCGTCGCGTTCGCAGCGACCTTGCTGGTCTTTGCCCGCCGCCGCTCCCTCGCCTTGATCGCAACCTTGCTGCGCCTGTTCCGCCCCGCCCCTGCCGCACCCCAACTCTAACCCGCGGCACAGGCCGCACAAACCCCGCTCACCTCCACCATGCTCGCCGATACCAGAAATCCCAGCCGCTCCGCCGCCTGCGCCAAGGATTGCGCGACCGCCCGATCCTCGATTTCCGCCACCGCGCCGCAGCGCGCGCAAATGAAAAACTGCGCCGCATGATCATGTTGCTCATCGTCAATACACGGAATAAACGCGCTGAGACTCTCCACCTTATGCACCAGCCGCGCCGCCAGCAAAAACTCAAGCGCCCGATACACCGTCGCCGGCGTCGCGCCCCGATGCCCGGCGCGCAACCGTTCCAGCAACTCATACGCCGTCACCGGCCCGCCCGCGCTCAGCACCAATTCAAACACCGCCCGGCGCAGCGGTGTGAATCGCACCCCGCGCCGCACACATAACGCAGAAGCCGCCTCCAGCCGTGCCTGCACCCCGATCTGCCCTGCCATCTCACCCCCATAACAAGCCTGCCTCAACCGTGCTACCAAGCCCCTCGAAATAGCAAGGTCATTCGCATTGCAGCCCAGCTCCGCCATCACGGATATCGTCATCATCGGCGCCGGCGCCGCCGGGCTGATGGCCGCCATCACCGCAGGCCAGCGCGGTCGGCGCGTATTGCTGCTTGACCATGCCGACGAGCCGGGCAAAAAAATCCTGATCTCGGGCGGCGGGCGCTGCAATTTCACCAATCTACACACCGCCCCGAACCGATTTTTCGGCACCAATCATCGCTTCCCAACCTCCGCCCTCAGCCGCTACACCCCGCAGCATTTTCTCGCCCTGATCGAAAAACACCGCATCCCCTGGCACGAAAAAACCCTCGGCCAACTTTTTTGCGACGGCTCCGCCCGCGCCATCGTCGCAATGCTGCTCGCCGAGGCCGAAGCCGCCGGTGTTATCATCCGGCTGAACACCACCATCGGCGCGATCAGCAAACCCGACCAATTTCACCTCGACACCAGCACCGGCCCGGTCCGCGCCGAGTCGCTGATTCTCGCAACCGGCGGATTATCGATCCCCAAGCTCGGCGCGAGCGATTTTGCCCACCGGGTCGCCCGCCAATTTGCACTCCCCGTGATCGCGCCGCGCCCAGCCTTGGTTCCCGTCACCCTCGGCGATCCAATCCTCAGCCTCACCCAACCGCTCGCCGGGGTTTCGCTGCCGGTGCGCGCCAAGGCTGGCAAAATCGCGTTCGATGAAGCGCTGCTCTTCACCCATCGCGGCCTGTCCGGCCCCGCGATTCTGCAAATTTCAACGCCCTGGCAGCCCGGGGGCACGATCATGCTCGATTTGCTGCCCAACAGCCCGCCCGATTTTTTGCGCCGCGCCAAACAGGCCAGCCCGAAATTGGCGCTCCGCACCGCGCTGAGCGAGACGATGCCGCACCGGCTGGCCACGGCCCTCGCCCCCGCCGCCATCGCCGCCGCCCCGCTGACCACCCTGCCGGACCGCACGCTCAACGCCCTCGCCCAATCGCTGAAAGCCTGGCCCATCACGCCCACCGGCACCGAGGGCTATGCCAAAGCCGAAGTCACCAGCGGCGGGATCGACACCAACGCGCTCTCCTCACAAACCCTGCAAGCCCGCACCATCCCCGGCCTGTTCGCCATTGGCGAGGCCGTGGATGTCACCGGCTGGCTGGGCGGCTATAATTTCCAATGGGCCTGGGCCAGCGGCGTCGCCGCCGGTCACGCCGCCTGACTTTTGATCGGTATCGGAGCAACACCATGACCGCTGAAGACCTGACCAACTGGGCGCTCGCCAATGGCTGGCAAATGATCGCGGGCCATCCGAGCCTAACCAAGCCCTCCGCGCCGAAGGAGGCCATTGTCCGCTTGATCCTCAAAGCGACCGTGGCACAGCTCGAAGCGAAAAAACCTGCGGGCAAATGGGAAAAACTCGCCAGCGCCCCCTATGCCAGCATCGAGATGGACCCCATCGCCGACCTGCCGACCCAGCTCGGCTTCACCACCCTGCAAGGCTTCCGGGGCTTGATGGAGGATAATAAAAATCGCGCGGTGTTTGCCAATTTCCCGAAATCGCCCTGAGCAAGCCCAAAATTATCGAAAAAACACCACGGTTTCGATGAGCAAAATCGGCCCCAGCACCGCACTCGCCACCAGCGCATAGCCGAGAAATCCGGGCATTTTCACGCCACGGCGCGCCGCGATGGCGCGGATCATCAAATTCGGCGCATTGCCCAAATAGGTCAGCGCGCCAAACAGCACCGAGCCCGCCGAAAATGATGGCAGCAACCGGGTCAGATCATGCCCCGCTGCCTGAAAAAACATCAAATAGGTCGGCGCACTATCGAGCAGTGCCGAACAAATACCGGACGCCCAAAACCACACAGCCGGATCGCGCCCCAGCGGCACACGCGAGACTGCCAGCAGCACCGGCGGAATTGTTGCGAAAATGGCGAAAAACAGCACAGCGATCTCGCGCATCGGCGTCCAGGCGAAGCGGTTACGCGCCCGCACCCGCTTCGAGCTGGTCGCTTCGGAAATCCCAATCAGCAGCAGCGCCAACAAGCTCAGCCCCGCTTGGCCATAGGGCACGAGCGGGCTGACGGCGATGGCCGCGACGAACATCACCAGCATCGCC
>JAKBBY010000046.1 GCA_021808315.1 Pseudomonadota bacterium
GGCCATGCTGATGCCAAGCCATGTGCGCAAAGTGCAGCAATGGACCGAGAAACAGCCCTTATTTGCCCGCCATCAGGTCGAGCAAATGATCGAGCAAGTGTTTCAGCCCACCGTGCAGCTGCGCTCGGGCGGGTATTTGGTGATCAACCAAACCGAAGCTTTGGTCGCGATTGACGTGAATTCCGGGCGCGCCACCCGTGAGCGCAATATCGAGGATACCGCGCTGCGCACCAATATGGAGGCGGCGGAAGAGGTCGCACGGCAATTGCGCCTGCGCGATCTCGCGGGGCTAATCGTCGTCGATTTCATCGACATGGAGGTGCGCAAGCATAACGCCATGGTCGAGCGCAAGCTGAAGGACGCGCTGAAAGGCGATCGGGCGCGAATCCAAGTCGGCTCGATCAGTCATTTCGGCCTACTGGAAATGAGCCGGCAGCGTCTGCGGCCCTCCTTGGCCGAGACAATGCTCATCCCGTGCCCGCATTGCGATGGCGCAGGCCATGTGCGCAGCGCCGCAAGCCTCGCCCTCGCCGTGTTGCGCGCGCTGGAGGATGAGGGCGCGAAACAGGCGGCGCACCGGCAAGCCGCCGAGTATGCGGTGCATCTGGCCGCCGACGTCGCGCTCTACATCGTCAATCATAAGCGTGCGGAATTGGCAGCGATTGAGACACGTTTTGGCATGATCGTGCGGTTTGTCGCCGATGCCGCAACACCAACGCAGTTTCGCGTCGAGAAGCTGCGGGTGCTGGCCGCGCCCACCCGCTCGGCGGCGGATCAACCCTTGGCGATGGGCGGCGAGATGGCGGCGATTGAGGAGGGCGGCTTCGGTGCGGCGGACACCACAGCGTCGGACGCACCGGGTGAGCCGATGGGCAGCGACGCCGCCCTTGATGCGGGTGCTGATGCCAGCGAGGAGGAAAAACGCTCCCGTCGTCGTCGGCGGCGGCGGCGCGGTCGCCGCGGCGAGGGCAGCGAGGCGGGTGACGCCAATGACGCCAATGACGCGCGTGAGGGCAGCGACGGGGCCGATGATGCGCCCATGGCGACCGCGCGTGAGGCGGATGACACCGCGCCCGGTCAGCCCGAAACAGCAGCGGATGACCGGTTCACCCCAGCCTTGGCACCGATTGAGTTACCTGCGGTTGACGTGCCGCGCGAGCCACGGCGGCGGCGGCCACCCAGGCGGCGCGGCGCTGCCGCGCGTGACGAGGGCAGCGAGGATACGGCGAGCGCGCCGATCCATAACCCGCGCGCGCCGGCGAGCGAACCTGCCGCACCGCCACCGCCCCGCGAGGAGCCGATTTATCTGGACATTGCCGATATTTTCGAGGCCGCCGAGCGCAAAGAGGCCGAACGCGCCGCCGCCGCCCGTGCCGAAGCCGCCGCGCGCCAAGCCCGCCCCGCACCCCGCGAAGAGCCCGCGCGTGAGGCGCCCGCGCGTGAGGAGCCTGTGCGTGAGGCGGTGATGCACGAGGAGACGGTAGCTGCAACGTTGCCCGAGTCCCCCCCTATACTCGCGCCGACGATCGAGCCAACCCCCGAGCCGATGACCGAATCATCGAATTTGGAAGCGCCCAGCGCGCCTGTGGTGCAGCCCATCGTAATCGGCGCCGCCGAGGGCGAAGCAGGTCCGCGCAAAAGCGGGTGGTGGCGGCGCTAGAGCATTTTCCGTTCGCATAGGCGCACCGACAATGCTCTCGCGCCTTGTTTTGGCGATCAACTTGATCCGATCAGATTCGTCGATCTGATCGGATGGTGCTCTCGTCTCCCGCTCTAAAATAGCCCGGTAATATTCCCCGCCGCATCGAGGCCCACAGCTTCGGCGGCGGGAATCCGTGGCAGACCGGGCATGGTCATCACCTCACCCGCGAGCGCGACCACAAAACCGGCACCGGCTGACAAGCGCAGTTCGCGGATCGGCAGGGTAAAGCCGGTCGGCGCGCCGCGCTGGCCGGGGTCAGACGTGAAACTATACTGGGTTTTCGCAACGCAAACCGGCAAATGGCCGAAACCCGCCCGCTCAAACCGCGCCATTTGCTTAGCGGCCCGATCAGATAACGCGATATCAGCACCGCCATAGATGCGGCGAACAATGGTGCGCAGCTTATCCGCGAGCGAAAGATCATCCGGGTAGAGAAATTCAAATTGCGTCGATGGGTCAGCAATCGCCGCCCGGACGGCGCGGGCCAGATCCGCCGCCCCGGCAGGGCCATCGGCCCAATGGGTGCAGAAAATCGGCATGATCCCATCGGCGGACAGCGCGTGGCGCAGGGCCTCGCGCTCAGCCGCAGTATCGGAGACAAACCCATTGATCGCCACCAAGGTCGGCAGACCAAAAGCGCGCATCGCCGCGACATGGCGGCGCAGATTATCCGCCCCGGCCCGCACGGCGTCAGGGTTTTCCGCACCAAGATCGCCGCGCGCGACCCCACCATGCATTTTCAATGCGCGCAGCGTCGCCACCACCACAGCGCAAGAGGGGCGCAGGCCGGTTTGCCGACATTTGATGTCCAGAAATTTCTCGCCACCCAAATCGGCGCCGAAACCCGCTTCAGTCACCACAATATCAGCGAGTTTGAGCGCGGTGCGGGTCGCCATCACCGAGTTGCAGCCATGGGCGATATTGGCGAACGGGCCACCATGCACCAGCGCTGGTGTGCCGTGCAGCGTTTGCACCAAATTGGGTTGCAGCGCGTCGCGCAGCAAGGCGGTCATCGCGCCAACCGCGTTCAAGCTCGCCGGGGTAATCGGCGTGCCATCACGCCGCTCGGCAATAATCATCCGGGCCAAACGCGCTTGCAGGTCAGCGAGGTCTTTGGCGAGGCAGAAAATCGCCATCACCTCCGACGCAACGGTAATATCGAATTTTTGCTCACGCGCGGCACCATTGGCCCCACCACCGAGGCTGAGCACGGTTTCGCGCAGCGCGCGATCATTCATGTCGATGGCGCGACGATGGGCAATCCGGCGCACATCAATATCAAGCCCATTGCCCCAATAAATATGGTTATCCAGCATGGCGGCGAGCAAATTATTCGCGCTGGTAATGGCGTGAAAATCGCCGGTGAAATGCAGATTAATCTCCTCCATCGGCGCGATTTGCGCATAGCCGCCGCCGGTGGCACCGCCTTTTTGACCAAAGCACGGGCCCAAGCTCGGCTCACGCAGGGCAATCATGGTTTTAGCGCCAGACGCCGCGAGCGCATCACCAAGGCCGATACTGGTGGTGGTCTTGCCCTCGCCAGCCGGCGTCGGGCTGATCCCGGCCACCAGCACCAGCGCGCCGTTGGGGCGGTCGGCCAAACTGTTGATATAGTCGAAATCAATTTTCGCCTTGTGCCGGCCATAGGGGATGATCGCCTCGGCAGGAATGCCAGCCGCGTCGGCAATGGTGGTGATCGGGCGGAGCTTGATGCGCCGGGCGATATCAAGATCGGTGGTCATGCGGTCATCTCCCTGAGTTTACGCTGTTATTCGTGGCTCTCGCCTGAATGGCAAGAGGGGATGCTTGCTTGATCGGGGTTGGCAATCGTAAAAGCATTTTATGGGGAATGGATCGATGGTTTCGTCTGCGTTGAGTGGGTTCATGCTGCCCGATTGGGCGGTGTTGATTCTGCTATTGGTGGGCGGCGTCTATGCGCTGGCCCTCCTCGCGATGCCGTTTGCGGTGTTTGGCGTCAAATCGCGGCTCAGCGCGATGGAAGAACAGCTTGAGGATATCCAGGAGGAGCTGCGGGTCATGGCGCTGCGCCAAGCGGGCGCGCGGATTGGCGTGATGGACCAAGTCTATCCCGAACCCACGAAGCCAGCCCCCCCAGCCCCGATGCCACCCTCCATGTCGACGATGGCCGAGCCGCCACTGCGGCGGCGCGACGGCGCTGACGTCGCCATGGCCCGCCCCCCGCAAGCGCCACCCCAACCCCCACCGGCCCCACCGCCGCCGCACCCCGCGCCATCTCCCTTGGCCGAACCCTCCTTGCGCGAGAGCTTTGGCCGCGCCCGCCCATCGGCCCCGCCACCGCCGCCGCCCGCACCGCCACGGGGGCGGCGGATCGAGCCGCGCTTGGATTGATCCGCACTATTGGCGTCTGGCTTGAATAGCGCCGGTCCCGCGCCCATTTCGTTAGGGTCCGACGCGGATTTTTAACGCGCCGTCTGGTCTTTTATCAACGGAGCGAACAATGTCAGGCTTGCAATCGCCTCAGGCGATCATCAATCGAATGATTGCCAAATCGATCCATCAGCATTGGCGATTTTATCTTTTCGAAGGGTTGGTGCTAACCATTTTGGGCATCGGCGCGATTGCGCTGCCGGTGCTGGCGGGACTGACGCTGACCCTGGTGCTCGGTTGGCTATTCATCATTGCTGGCGCGGTTGGTTTGGTCACCTTGTTTGGCACCATGCGCGGCACGCGGGCACCTGGATTGGTTTGGGCGGCTTTGTCATCGGTCGTGGCCCTCGTGGTCGGTGCGGTGTTGCTGTGGGACCCGGTGCGTAGCTTGGCGACGCTGACTTTCGTGCTGGTCGCCTATTTTATCGCGGATGGTATTTTGATGATTTTTCTGGCGCTGGCGCATCGGCGCGGCCTGGCGGGCAAATGGGAATGGATGCTGGTCAATGGTGTGGTCGATCTGATCCTCGCCGCTGTGGTGATCGCCGGTTTTCCAGGCACATTGGTCTGGGCGCTCGGCTTGCTGGTCGGCATCGACATGGTATTTGGCGGCACTGGGTTGATTTCAATGGCGCTCACCGCACGGCGCGAAATCAGTCCGTAATCAGCCGATCAAGCAGGGCAGGCGGGCAATTCTGCCAATTTTTGCATCATCGCGCGATTATCCGCGTCGTTCAACGCGCTTAATGGCGGGCGCATCCGGCGCCATGTCGGGTCATTCAACAGGGCGGCGGTGATGGTTTTGATCGCCGCCATCGGCGGGTAGGAAGCGCTGATCGCGCGCAGCGCTTCGATATAGGTTTGTGCCGCTTGCACGCGCGCGGCAGAGTCAGGCTGCTCTGCATGATCATAAATCATCCGCAGGCACGCACTCGCGATGTTCGCAAGGCCCGTAATCGCCCCCGCACCACCGGCGCGCAAAAACGGCAACATCAGCGGATCAGCACCGGCGAGAACGCCAAAGCCAGGATGGTTTTCAATAAAAGCAAGGCCGGACTCGCGCTGGCCGGATGAATCTTTCAACCCAACCACATTCTCAGGATAATGACGGCGCAGCTGTTCGATGCTGGCATGGGTGATCGGAATGCCAGAAAATTGCGGAATATGATAAAGCACCAAAGCAAGCCGCTTATCGGCCACGCTCTCGATCAAGTGACGATAGCTGGCCACCAGCCCGTCATCACTCAGGTTTTTGTAATAAAACGGCGGCAAAACCAGAAAATCAGTGACACCGAGATTGAGCGCATGGCGCGTCAGCTCAATCGTATCGCCGATGGCGGGAAGACCAGTGCCGAGCAGAATGGCCGACGGCGCGATGCCGGATGCGAGCACCGCCTCCAGAATCATCTTACGCTCGGACTGGGAAAAGGAGGTCGCCTCGCCCGTGCTGCCCAGCAGCGCCAGACCATGACAGCCTTGGTCGAGCAGGCGGCGGCACTGCGCGATCAGCCGAGGCGTATCAACGGCAAAATCCGGGGTGAGCGGGGTCGCGACCGCCGCAAACACGCCTTTGACCCGATAATTCATTTTTCCGCTCCGCTCCCGTTTGATCGATGGCGCTCTCTCAACCCATAAATTGTGCCGCCTTGCGCGCCCATGCGCAAGAATTGAGCAAGGGCAAGCATTGAGCAAGGGATTGAATGCGGGTCAGCTATCCTGCTCTATCATCGGCTGCATCCGTTCGGCCAAGCGCCAGACATAGGCGATGATTTCCGCGACGATTTTAAAATGCTCCGCCGGAATTTCCGCCTCCAGCGCCACCTTGTACAGCGCACGGGCCAGCGGCGGATTGGCGACAATCGGCACCGATAACTCACGGGCCAGTTCGCGAATCCGCGCTGCCATCCGGTCTTTGCCCTTGGCCACGATGCGCGGTGCCGATTGATCGCCCCGGTTATATTCAAGGGCGACAGCGTAATGGGTGGGATTGGTCACCACCACGCTGGCGCGCGCGAGGGCGATGCTCAATGTTTGCTTAGCCCGCGCCGCGCGCAGCGCGCGCAGCCGCGCTTTGACTTCAGGATTACCGTGCGTCTCACGTGATTCATCGCGAATTTCGGTATGGGTCATTTTGATTTGCGACTGAAACCGCAACCGGGTCCAGCCGAGATCAGCGGCGGCGATGATCAAATTTCCGAGCGCCACCGCGCTGACAATGGCAAGGAGCGTCTTGCCAATCCAGAGGGTAATGCTGGCGGGATGGGTGGCAATCGTGCCGATCAAGGCAGGTAGCCGCGCTTTGAGGATCAGGGTAACCGCTATGCCGACGATAATCAGCTTGATGGTGGAGCGCAGCGTCTCAATCAGATGATTGGCGCTCAATAATCGGCTGAGACCGGTCAAGGGTGACAGCATCGAGACATGCAAGCGCGGTGCCTGCAAGCGCGGACGGAAACCGGTTTGCGCGATGGTGCCGAGCAGGCTCGCACCGATGACCGCGCCGCCGACAAGGCCGATCATATGCACCGGTTCGCGTGACGCGGCGAGCAGCACCATCAGCGCATGATGAAAGCCACCCGGCGCACCCGCCTCGGCAATAATGCCCGCCAGCGCGCGGATGAGTTGATCGATCAGGGGGGCGCCGAAGCCGATAAGCACGCCAATGAAACCAAGCAAACCCAACGCGCCGGGCAATTCACGGGCCAGCGGCATTTCGCCATGATCGATCGCTTTGAGCAAGCGGGCAGGGGTGGCGGCCTCGGTTTTGGCGTCATTGTCGCCCTCCGCCATCGCGGCCTACCAGCCCAAGCCTGAGCGAAACACCGTCATGACACCGTGTTCCCAAGCGGAAAACAAAATAGTGGCGGTGAGTGCGACCAAACTAAGCCCCGCCAAGATCTGGAGGGGCGCTGCGAGGTAAAATACTTGCAGTTGCGGGGCGGCGCGCGCCATCAGCCCCAAACCAGCTTGCAGCATCAAGCCGATAATCAGGAACGGCGCGGCAAGCCCGATCGCCATGGCAAAACTTTCCTGCACACACGAGACGATGATGTGCAAAGCGGCACCGGCGGACAGATCAAGCCCGCCATGCAGCGCGGGGGCGGATAGTCCAGGCGGAAAGGCGCTATATGAGTGAACCAGCGCGCGCAATGGCAGCACAAATAACGGACTGCTCAGAACCAAAGCCGGGACCGCAATGTTAAACCCATCCGCCAGCACGGTCGATTGGGCGCCGATGGCGCTATCGGGCAGCAGAACGCTGGACAGACCAATTTGATACGAGATGAATTGGCCGGCGGTGGGCAAAGCCAGCACCAGAACCCGCGCGATCCAACCAATGCCGCCACCGATTAGCGATTCCTTAGCCAGCATCAGCATCGTCGCAATGTCATTCGCGCCCGGCGGCGGCAAGGCGGAGCCGACCATGGGCCATAATATGGCGCAGAGCGCGAGCGACAGCCCCACCCGCACCATGGGCGGAATTGGCGCTTCGCCAAAGCCGGGCATCAGCATAACAGCGGCGCTGACCCGTGCGAGCACCAGCGTGAAACCATACGCATCGGCGCTCAACGGACTCATGATCCCCCAACCGTGATCATCGCCGCGAAAATATGATGCGAAAACACAGTTAACAGCCGCTGAGCGGTGCCCGCGGTCATCAGCAACGCCGTCAAGACAGCAGCAATTTTGGGCAGAAATGACAGGCTGGTCTCATTAATCTGGGTCACCGCTTGGATCAATGAAACAAGAACACCCACAGCAAGCGCCGCCAATAGCGGGGGCGCTGCCAGATGCACGGCAAGCATAATCGCTTGATGGAGAATTTGTGCGATCATGACGCTCAGATCGGCATATTCATAATCGATTGATAGGCCGAAATCAGCCGATCGCGGATGGCAACGCCGGTTTGCAACGCCAATTGCGCTTGCGCAACGGCGGTGACCGCGCCGGTCAGGTCGCCACCCTGGGTGAGTGCCGTCGTCGCCATGGTTTCGGCGGCGGCGCTCTGATGCACCGTCTTGGTCATCAACGTGCCGATATACTGGCCAAAATTGGCGCCGGTTTGGGTGTCTGCGGTCACGCTGGTAGACCCAAGCGCGATCAGAGACGGCGAAGCGCCCGGCAGGCCGACCGGGGGTATGGACATCAGAGCAGCCCCAACGTGCGCGAGAGCATGCTGCGCGACGCATTCATCGCGGCAAGATCCGCGTTATAAGCGCGCTCGGCCTGCTGCATATCCATCAATTCAACAAAGCTGTTGACGTTGGGCATTTTAACATAACCCTGCTTGTTCGCCGCCGGATTGGATGGATCATATTTGAGGGGAAACGGCGCTTGATCTTGGCCAATCTGACGAACGGCGACCATTTTAACACCGGTTGCGCTATTCATCCGATCGGCGAAACTAACCGTTTGTCGGCGATACGGGTTGCTGCCGGGACTGGAGCCGGTGCTTTGCACATTGGCAAGATTCTGCGCGATGATTTGCAAGCGCGTGCCCTCGGCCGTGAGGCCTGCGGCAGAAATATTCAAAATGGTTCCAAAATTCATGGTTTCTCTCGTCTAGAGGCTCAGCGGGGGCGGCCCATGATGGTCGGACCAGGGCAGTTGGCCCCGTGCAGTTGGCCCGGGGCGGTCGGCTCAGGGCGGTTGGCCCCGTGCGGTTGGCTCAGTTTGGGCGGCTCAGCTTGCGTGGTTACCGCCATCTCCTCCTATTTCTGGGGGCTGATTTCCGGGCGGCTCTGCGGGTCGCATTATAACGAGGCACCAAGGGCCGAGCGAAACATGCCAAGATAAGATTTGTAAAGATTAACGGCATATTGTTGATTGAGCTGCACATGGGCCATGGCGGCAAGTTGCTGATCGAGCGATACCGCATTGCCATCCGGCGCACGCGCGGCCACGCGCGAGATCGTCGCGACGGGTGCGGCGCTGTTCGGCGCTCGCAAATCGCCCGCATGGGGGGTGGCGAGTTGCAGTGAACTGAGTTTGTTGATGGTCGCACTGAACGGAACGGGCTGCGAAGGCGTGTAGCCCGGCGTGTCCAGATTGGCGAGGTTTTGCGATAGCATCCGTTGAGCCGTGTTGAGATAGCTCAATTTTTGCACTGACAGATCAAGCAGCGTGCTAGTCATGATGAACTCCGCGTTGTTCATCATGTGTTAGACCGAATTGATTAACAAACCCTCAACGAAATGCTGGGCGGAAAAATATTTTGTGAATAATCATCCCGCGCCGGTTTATTTACTCGGTTTTAAGAAAAACCAGCAATTTATCGATGGCTTCGAGCTTAGTGAGGGATTCCAATGCAGCATATTCCGCAGCAAGGCGCTCAAGCGCTGCTTCAAAAATCTGACGCTCCGAGAAGCTTTGATCGGGCTGACCCGCGTTGCGGTGCAAATCGCGCACCACTTCGGCGATGGCCATCGGATCACCCGAATTGATCTTGGCCTCATATTCCTGCGCACGGCGCGACCACATTGTGCGCTTGATCCGCGCCCGGCCTTTCAGGGTGACCAGCACCTCGTCGAATTGCTTGCGGCTGGCCAGTTTACGCAGCCCGGCGGTGCGGGCCTTGTTCACCGGCACCCGCAACGTCATGCGGTTTTCATCGAACGTGATATGGATCAAATCAAGCTTATGGCCCGCAATTTCTTCCGGTGCGATGCGCTCAACCTTGCCGACGCCGTGGGTTGGATACACCACGAAATCACCCTCTTTGAAATTCTCCGCTTTCGCGATGGCGCGTTGCGGCAACACCGGGCGCGGGCCAGGCGGCGGAATCGATGAGCGTTCAGCAATCTCCGCTTGGCTCGGCGCAGCCTCGGCCATCGGCGCTGTAGGGGTCGGCGCAGCGACTGGCGCAGACGTTTCTGCAATTTCCGGGGATACCGATTTAACGCCCGTGGTTACGCGGCTGGACATGGGGGGAGGGGAGCCTTTTTCGGATGTCGTCGATGCCGTCTTGCCTGCGGGTTTCGCCTTGGCGGATTTTGCGGGTTTCGGGGCGGGTTCGGCAATCGCTGCCGCTTTCGCCTTCTCGGCGGCGCGGGCGGCCACGGCTTCTTTGGATCGTGACGGTCGGACTTTGCGCGCAGCGTGTTGCGTTGAATCGGAACGGGCACCGTCCAAGGCCGGCGCCGTCACATCCTGTTCGGTCATCTGCACACCTCCGGGGAAAGCAACAATCACGGCGAAAAACGCCGGATTGTCTGAACATCACCGCAAGGCCATATCACAGAAACGCGCTTGGGTGAACGGCGCCGCGCGGATTGCGGCTAGGCGCCCGGTTCCGGCGAGAACAAATCAGCCTTGCCCGGCTTATCTTTCCACTCATCCGCATCAGCAGGCGGGGTGCCTTTGCGCGTGATATTGGGCCAAATCGCTGAAAATTCACGATTTTTTTCCAGCCAAGCGGTGGCCTTGCTGTCAGAGTCCGGCACAATCGCCTCAATCGGGCATTCCGGCTCGCAAACGCCACAATCAATGCACTCATCCGGATGGATCACCAGCATATTCTCGCCGACATAAAAGCAATCCACCGGACAGACTTCAACGCAATCCATATATTTGCACTTGATGCAATTTTCGGTGACCACATAGGTCATCGCAGACTCCCAGAGGTAAGTTACGGCCAACAACGCGGACCTGAACACGCTGAGCCGGATATGCCCCCGACTTCGCCATCGCGCAAGCAGCCCGCAAGCCAGTTATTCTGCATAATCGATATAAAGCGTCTGCGCGAGGCTCGCCGGGCCGCGTTTGGCCACGATAGCCCGCACTTCGATAACGCGCACATTGGCATGCGGCCCGTGCGCCAGGGCAAGGGTCAAAACATCACCACGCCGCACGCGGGCATGAGGTTTTTCAGTGGCTTGTCGGTTAATCCGAACCGCGCCGTCCATCACCAAAGCGGCGGCCAGGCTCCTGGTTTTCACAAACCGCGCATTGACCAGCCATTGATCGAGGCGCTGAGTGGCAAGAGGCTCATCCGATGGCAAGGGCATGGCGGCGCGATCAGCGATGGGCGCGCCGCCACGTCGCGAGGGCAGCGAATGGGTGGTCTGCGTTGATCGGCGTCGCTGGCGCCAGCATCGCGGCCTGTTTCACCACGCGCGCCGCGCGGCGGCCTGGGTGTTTTTGGCTCGGCACGCGGATTCGCGCGGGCATGGGCGGGCCGAATTGGCCGCGGTCCAATCGTTCCGGCGGATCATAGCGAAAGCCGAGCGCGGGCAGGGTGGTGGGCAAATCAAGGATCGAGAGGCCCAAAGGCTGGGCGATCTCGGTCGGGTTGACGAAACCCGCCCCGCGCGCCGCCCGATGCAAACGTTGAGCCGCCCGTTCGGCAATGTCGAGCCGGATCGCCTTATTGCCCGCTTCAACCCAGCCGATCGCCGCGGCAAAGCCTTTGGGCCATCGCGGCCAAGGCACGGCAATCAAACCTGGATCAGGCAGGGTTTGCATCGGGGCCTGATGCCACAGCACCCATAGCAACGCGCGCAAACGGGTTGGCTTGGGTTTCAGCAAGCCGGGCAAATAAACTGCATAACGGCCATGATGCAGCGCCAGACGCGGCACCCGGGCTGAACCCGCCTCCCCCGGCGCCGGAACCGGTTCCGGCGGGATCACGCCGCCATTTTCCATCAGCCGATGGATCAGCCCGCGCCAAGCAGGCGAGTCGGCAGCCTTGGCTGCGGCGGCGAACAGCGGCGCCAGTTCACCTTGAATATGCTGGGTGATGAACCGTGCCAGCCGCGCGCGCACCGCCTCGCGCCGCACCCCATCCAGAAACTCCGAGTCGGTCACCTCAATCGCCGGCGTCAGCAGCGTGGCCCCCCGGCGCAGCCGGGCGATGTCCGCACCCAGCCACGAAATCACACCGTCATCGCGCAACATAAAATCATGATCGGGTGCCGCGCCAATCAGGGCAACCCGGCGCGGAAATTCCCCAATCAGCGCGCGGCGGGCGGCGCGCAAAACCAAGCGCGCATCCGCCCCGCTGATCGTCGCTTCCGGCTCAAAATGCAGCCCCACCACGCGGCCCACACGATGCCCCTCCACCATCACATCGCCCGTGCGCGTCACCGCGGAAAACAACGCCGGATCGCCCCCCTCGGCGAGGCTTCGGGTTAGTTTTGCCGCCCGCCGGTCCACAAACCGCGCCATCAATTTCTCATGCAGCGCATCCGACAATAAATCTTCCGCGTCGCGCGCCCGCGTCTGCCAAACCAAGGCATTGGTCACCCAATCCGCCCGCGCAACAATATATGACCAAATGCGAACTTCCGCGAGCCGCTGCATCAAACTATCAATATCGCCATCAATCCGGCCCAATCCCGCAATCTGCGCGGCGATGAACGATTCCGGCAGCCGATCCGCCTCACGCAGCAGCAGATAAATGCGCGCACAAAGCCGCGCATGCGCATCCGTCGCCAGTTTGCGAAAATCGGGGATTTGGCAAACCTCCCACAAGAGCCGCACGGCGCTCCGGCTCTGGGTCGCCGCCCTGATCGCGCTATCGCCCGCGAGCGTGGCCAGCGTTTGCTGGTCCGAGGCATCATGCCCCCGCGCCAAACCAATCCGGTCCGGCGCAGCGGCCAGGCTGAGCAACAGCGCGTCGATCGAGCTGAAATCAAGCGTCGCATTGCGCCAAGCAAGCTGCTCAATCGGCTCGAAACTGTGATTTTCCACGGCACTGACAATATCATCGGTCAACAGCCCGCACCGGCCCGTGGTGCCAAAACTGCCATCGCGCATGCCACGGCCCGCACGGCCCGCAATCTGCCCAATCTCCGCCGCCATCAGCGGGCGCGGGCGATGACCATCAAACTTGCTCAGCCCCGCAAACGCCACATGATCGACATCCATGTTCAGCCCCATGCCAATGGCATCGGTCGCAACCAGGAAATCAACCTCTTTCGCCTGATACAGCGCCACTTGGGCGTTGCGGGTGCGCGGGCTCAGCCGCCCCATCACCACCGCACAGCCCCCCCGGCGCGAGCGCACAGCCTCAGCAATGGCATAGACTTCAGCCGCCGAAAACGCGACGATGGCGCTGCGCGGGGGCAGCCGCGCGAGTTTCAACGGGCCGCTATAGGTCAGTTGGGACAAGCGCGGTCGCGTTTCAATCTCGGCTTCCGGCACCAGCCGCTTGAGCAATTTGCGCATGGTCTCCGCGCCCAGAAACATGGTTTCAACCATGCCGCGCGCATGCAGCAAGCGATCGGTAAACACATGCCCCCGATCCGGGTCCGCGCAGAGCTGAATTTCATCAACCGCGAGAAACTCAACCTTACGATCCAGCGGCATGGCCTCCACCGTGCAGGAAAACCAGCGCGCATCGGGCGGCACAATTTTTTCCTCGCCGGTGATCAACGCCACAGAGCGCGCCCCCTTGCGGGCCACCATCCGGTCATAATTCTCGCGGGCCAGCAAGCGCAGCGGAAAGCCGATAATGCCCGAGGCATGGCCCAGCAGGCGTTCGATCGCGAGATGCGTCTTGCCCGTATTGGTCGGGCCGAGCACCGCCTTCACACGCGGGGCGAATCCGGACATGCCCATACTGTTGGCGCGATTGCCCGCCATTGCAAGCGACAATTTGATTGCCTATTTGCGGGGGGAATTACCGATTTTATGGAGAAAATGTCATGAGTGATGCCATCGAAACTGATCGTCCGTTTGACGCGGAAGTGGGTCGTTTGCTCGATTTGGTGGTGCATTCGCTGTACTCGGATCGCGAAATTTTTCTCCGCGAGCTGGTCGCCAACGCCGCCGATGCCATCGACCGCCGCCGCTTCCTCGCCTTGTCCGATGAAAGCCTCGCCCTGCCCGCCGAGGCCGGCATTCGCATCCGCACCGATCATTCCGCCCGCACGCTCACCATCAGCGATGACGGCATTGGCATGAGCGCCGATGATTTGGCGAGCCATCTCGGCACCATCGCGCGCTCCGGCACGCGCGCCTTCACCGAAACCCTGGCGGACGCCAAGCCCGAAGAACGGCCCAGCCTGATCGGCCAGTTCGGCGTGGGATTCTACTCGGCGTTCATGGTCGCGGATCGGGTCGAGGTGGTGTCGCGCCGCGCCGGCAGCGATGCCGCCCATTGCTGGAGTTCCGATGGGCGCGGCGGCTACCGGATCACCCCCGCCACGCGTGATGAAGCCGGCACCGACATCACCCTCCATATCAAATCCGACGCGACCGAATTTCTCGATGCGCACCGGCTCGATACCATCATCCGCAAATGGGCCGACCATGTCTCGGTGCCAATTTCCATCGAGCGCGATGGCAAATTTGTCGCCGCCAATGCAGGCGCCGCCCTCTGGCGCAAAGCCAAGGCCGATGTCACCGAGGCCGATTACGAGGATTTTTACCGCCATCTCGGCCATATGTTCGACAAACCCTGGGCCACCATCCACTGGCGCGCCGAGGGGGCGGTTGATTTCGCCGCCCTGCTCTTCATCCCCGGCGCCTCACCGTTCCAAGCGACGGCCGAGGATCGCGATAGCCATGTGCGCCTGCATGTCCGGCGGATGTTCATCACCGATCGCGCCCAATTATTGCCGTCCTGGCTGCGCTTCATCGAGGGGGTGGTCGATACCGAGGATTTACCGCTGAACGTCTCGCGCGAGATGCTCCAGGCCACGCCGGTGCTCGCGCGCATCCGCAAAGCCCTGATCAACCGCGTGATCACCGAGTTGAAAAGCCGCGCCAAGGATGAGGATTCCTATGCCAGCTTCATCAGCCAATGGGGGCCGGTGCTGAAGGAAGGCATTTATGACGATGTCGATCATCGCACCGACATTGCCGGGCTGGCCCGCTTCCGCTCCACCCGCGATGCCGAACTGACCTCGCTTGACGCCTATGTCGCACGCATGGCCGACGGGCAAAGCGCGATCTATTACCTCACCGGCGAGGATCACGAGCGCCTGTCCGCCTCGCCGCTGCTCGAAGGCATGCGCGCCAAGGGCTTTGAAGTCCTGCTGCTCGCCGATCCGATCGATCATTTCTGGCCCGAACGCCTGGGCAGCTATCAGGATAAAAAATTGCTGCATGTGGCCAAAGCCACCGATTTGTTCGAGGCGGCAACGGTCGATCCGGCAATGACCGATTTGGCCGCCGCGCTGAAAGCGGCGCTTGGTGAGACGGTGTCAGAGGTGCGCTGCTCGGCACGGCTGACCGACAGCCCCGCCGCCCTCGCCGCCGATGCCCACGGCCCGGACCTCGCCATGCAGCGCATGATGCGCCGCGCCGGGCGTCCGGTGTTCGCGGGCGCGCCCGCGCTCGAAATCAACCCCGCGCACAGCTTGATCCTGGCCGTGGCGCAGCGCCACCAAGCCGGCGAAGACCTTGCCGATTGGGCCGCCCTGCTGCTCGATCTGGCCCGGATCGGCGATGGTGAACCCCCCGCCGACGCCGCCCGCTTCACCCGCTTTGTCGCCGCCCATGTCGCAGCCGATGTCGCCGCCGATGTTGCAGCGCAAGTCGGGGGCGCCTGATAACGCCTCGATATTTATCGGCGCAAACTAACGAACTATTAACGAATTTGCTGTTTTGTCGGCTCCGTTCAAACGGAGCCGCAATCATGCAAATTTCTGAAATATCAGCGGAGCCACCCAGCGCGTTGCTCGCCGCTTCGCGCTTGGTGGTCACGGCGGGCTTGCGCGGCAGCGGCTCGACCTGGGTGTTCAATATCGTCCGTGAATTACTCATCGCCGCACGCGGTGAGGCCAATGTGCTGGGCGTCTTCGCCGAACATCGCGGCGAATGTCCCAGCGCCGCGATGATGGCGGGCCGCGCGGTGGTGATCAAATCGCATAGCGGTAACACGCCGTTTGACGATGCGCTGATCGCCGCACAGGCCGATTATATCCTCAGCATCCGCGATCCGCGCGATGCCGCAATTTCGGTGCATCAACGCTTCGGCTACCCAATCGACGCCGCCGTGATTCTGCTGCTCAATGATTGCCGCCGATTGGCCCAGTTGATGGACAAAAATTACCTCACCCTGCGCTACGAAAATCGGTTTTTCGATAACCCGCAAACAATCGAGCAAATCGCCACCCATC
>JAKBBY010000252.1 GCA_021808315.1 Pseudomonadota bacterium
GCTCGACCCCGCCGATTGGGCGCGATTCCTGGAATCCCAAGGCTATCACCGCGTCGGCACCGTGATGGAACAAGGCGATTTCGCGATTCGCGGCGGCATTTTCGACGTCTGGCCCGCCGGTGACGCGACCCCCGCGCGCATCGATCTGTTCGGCGATCAGGTGGAATCACTCCGCAGCTTGGATCCGGTCACCCAGCGCAGCGCCGAGCCGCTCACCCGGCTCGAATTTCACCCCGCCTCGGAAATCCCGCGCGATCCAGACTCGATCAGCCGGTTTCGCAGCGCCTATCGCGACCTGTTCGGCGCGGAGGCGATCAATGATTCCCTCTACCAAGCCATTTCCGCCGGGCACCGCCATCCCGGCATGGAACATTACGCGCCGTTATTCACCGAAAAGATGAGCAGTTTGTTCGAGGCCCTGCCCGACGCCTCGATCAGCCTCGATCATCAAGCCCAAGCCTCGGCGGCAGCGCGCTTTGAGATGATCGCTGATCATTATGACGCACGGCGCACCCCCACCCGCCCCGGCGATGTGCCCTACCGCCCGATTGCCCCTGAGCAGCTTTATCTCAGCCCCACCGAGTTCGACGCGATTTTGGCGCAGCGCCCGAGCTTTGTGTTCGACCCGTTCGCTGCCCCCGAAACCACCTCCAATCCGAACGGGGGTGACCGGATCGATGCCGGGGCGCGCCCCGGCGCGGTGCTCACCCAAAGCGGGGCCACCAGTTCGGTGTTTGACGAATTCCGCCTGCTGGTGCGCCGCTGGCAGGATGCCGGGCGCCGGGTGGTGCTCGCCGCCTGGAGCCAAGGTTCGCGTGACCGGCTCGCGACCTTGCTGCGCGATCATGGGTTGAGCGCCATCCCCATCGATCACGCCGATGAGGTGCGCATCGCCCAAGGCAGCGCCGTGCTGCTCGCCGTGCTCGGGCTGGAGCGCGGCTTCGTCGCCGAGGATATGGCGGTGATCGCCGAACAGGATTTGCTCGGTGCGCGCATCGCCCGGCCCAAGCCGCGCCGTCCCCGCGCCGACCAATTCATCGCCGATGCCACCGAAACCGCCGAAGGCGACCTCGTGGTGCATCAAGAGCACGGCATTGGCCGCTATGATGGTCTGGTCACCCTAACGGTCGATGGCGCGCCGCATGATTGCTTGCGCTTGCTCTATGATGGCGGCGATAAATTATTTCTCCCGGTTGAAAATATCGAGCTACTCTCGCGCTTTGGCACCGAAACCGCCGGCGTTTCGCTCGACAAGCTGGGCGGTGCCTCCTGGCAGGCCCGCCATGCCCGCGCCAAAAACCGGATTCGCGACATTGCCGCCGGGCTGATCCGCCTCGCCGCCGAGCGCAAACTGCACGACGCGCCGTTGCTCGCCGTCGAAGAGGGCAGTTTCGCCGAATTCTGCGCCCGCTTCCCCTACACCGAAACCGACGATCAAGCCCGCGCCATCGCCGATGTGCTCGAAGACCTCGCCGCCGGCAAACCGATGGACCGGCTGATTTGCGGCGATGTCGGGTTCGGCAAAACCGAAGTCGCCCTCCGCGCGGCCTTCGTCGCCGCCATGGCCGGCACCCAAGTCGCGGTGGTGGTGCCGACCACCTTGCTCGCCCGCCAGCATTACCGCCTGTTCGCCGAACGCTTCGCCGGCCTGCCGATCAAAGTCGCGCAACTCTCGCGCCTCGTGTCCACCAAAGACGCAAACGCCGTGCGCGCAGGCCTTGCCGATGGCCAGATCAACATCGTCATCGGCACCCATGCGCTGCTCGCCAAATCGATCAATTTCGCCCAGCTCGGCCTGTTGATCGTCGATGAAGAACAGCATTTCGGCGTCGCCCATAAAGAGCGCCTCAAGCAGCTCAAAGCCGATGTCCATGTGCTCACCCTCACCGCGACGCCAATCCCGCGCACCCTGCAACTCGCCCTGACCGGCGTGCGCGATCTTTCCCTGATCACCACCCCGCCGGTTGATCGCCTCGCCGTGCGCACCTTCATCATGCCGTGGGACCCGCTGGTGATCCGCGAAGCCCTGGCGCGCGAGCGGTTTCGCTCCGGCCAAATTTTCTGCGTGGTGCCGCATATCGAGGATCTTGATCGGATGCGCGAACGCCTCGCCGAAATCGCCCCCGATGCGCGCTGCGCCACCGCCCATGGCCGCCTGCCGCCCTCGGAAATCGAGCGGGTGATGACCGAGTTCAGCGAAGGCAAATACGATATTCTGCTGGCCACCAACATCGTCGAATCCGGGCTCGACATGCCCGCCGTCAACACCATCCTGATCTGGCGCGCCGATCTGTTCGGCCTCGCAGGGCTCTACCAATTGCGCGGGCGCGTTGGGCGCGGTAAACAGCGCGGCTACGCCTATCTCACCTGGCCCGCCACCCATAAACTCGCCGCCTCCGCGCAAAAACGCCTCGAAGTGATGCAAACCCTCGACACGCTGGGCGCAGGCTTCACCCTCGCCTCGCATGATCTCGATTTACGCGGCGCAGGCAATCTGCTCGGCGATGAACAATCCGGCCATATCCGCGAAGTCGGCATCGAGCTTTATCAACAAATGCTCGAAGACGCCGTGGCCGATTTGCGCGCCGAAGGCGGCCAAAAATCCCGCGACCATAGCCGGGATTGGACGCCGAACATCTCGCTCGGCCTGCCGGTGCTCATCCCCGAAAGCTACGTCACCGAACTCCCGGTGCGTCTTGGCCTGTACCGGCGCATCGGCGCGCTCACCACCGATGCCGAGAGCGAAGCGCTCGCCGCCGAACTGGTTGATCGCTTCGGCCCGATGCCGCGTGAAGTGGAAAACCTGCTCGCCACCGTCGCCCTCAAGCGCGCCTGCCGCGATGCCGGGGTGGAAAAACTCGAAGCCGGGCCAAAAGGCATGGTGATCGGCTTTCGCGGCAATCACTTCGCCAACCCCGCCGGCCTGCTCGCCTTCATCGCCACCCGCAACACGCTCCTCCGCCTGCGGCCCGATCATAAATTGGTAATGATCCGCGATATGACTGTCGAAGCCCGCTTGG
>JAKBBY010000047.1 GCA_021808315.1 Pseudomonadota bacterium
GCTGCTCAACTAGATCAATATTGGTTTAGGTTGAATCGGTCGATTAAACCTAAACCAATGAAATTGATCGGCAAACAAGGATGAGAGCGTGATTGATGATAACCAATCACGCTCTAGAGCATTTTCCGTTCGCATCGGCTCACCGACGATGCTCTAGCGCGTTGTTTTGGCCAGCAACTTTGTCCGATCAGATGATTCGATCTGATCGGATGGTGCTCTAGGCGGCATTACTGACGATTTTGAGGTGTCGGCTTTGGTGGCGCGGGCGCGTCGATCCAGCGCATCGCCGGGGTCAGATTGGCGCGATGCCAGGGGGCTGTGGCCGTGCCGAGAATTTGTTCGCTGAGGGTGGGCAAAGCGGGCTGTTGCCCATCCCGCAGACGGATTTGCGCGGTGAGGTTGAGGCGGGATGGGGCGCGGTTGATCGTGCCGCTAAGCCGGATGGCACCGCTGGGGCCGACGAAATGCGCGTAATCGATGATGAATTGGTGCGCAGCGACACTCACCGCCATTTGGCTGGTGCTGAAATGGGTGATGCCGACGGCCAAGGCGCGGCGCAGCCGATCCGCCGCCGCGTAGCGGCTGATCCGGTGCACGGGCGCGCGCGCGGCCCGCAACGCGGCGGCGGCGGCGGTGAGATCGATCCCGGCCAGCGCGGTGTGATCGGCGGTGATGGCGAGGCTGCCGGTGGCGCTGTTGATCCACGCCGCGCGGGAGGTGCCGGTGGCGGCCAGGGCGGTGACCAGATCGACATGGCCACCAATACCCTGGCCGCTGGTGAAGGGCAGATGCAGGCCCGCTTGGGCGGCATCGTGCATCAAGGGTGCAATCGGTGCGGCTTTCAGCGTGATGCCCAAGGCCAAATGCGGTTCCAAATGTGGTTCCAAATGCGGTTGTTGCTGGGGTGGGAGCAAAAATTTGGCTTGCGCGGTGAGGGCGCCGCCGATGGCGGGTGCGGCGTGCAGCGTGACCGCCAAGCTTGGCGCGGTTTTGGTGCGTGCCGAAATCTGGCCGGAGAGGTGGGTGGCGATGGTGGTGCCGGCGCGCTCGACCTGATCGGCGGTGAATTGGACCGCGATGGTGCGCCCGACCAAGCCCATGGCACCCGCGATCAGCCGGGCGGATGCGGGCAGGGCCAGCCGATCGGCATGGATGCGCCCGGTAAGCGTTGGGGTATGCGCGAGGGCGAGTTTGAGCCGGGCGGTCAGGGTGGTGGCGCCGAAACTGGCGACGGCATTATCAAGGCTGATCGTGTGGGCGCTGAGATGATCGCCGATGCGCAGGCCGACCGATCCGGCACCGGGCCAGCTCAGCCCGGCTTTGACGCCGCCCGCTCCGGTGCCAAGATCATTGAGCAGGGCGATGGCGCTGGGGGCGCGGAGCACCAAGCTGCCCTGCGCGGTTTGCTGGGTCAGGTTAAGGCGCTGGTCGGCAGCCGCCGCGATTTCGGTGCGATCCAGGCCCAAATCCAGATGCCATTGCGTCATCAGCGCGGTCAGCTTGCCGCTTGCACGCACCCCGAGGGCAAAACGTTGCTGACCGAGTGGGGCGTGGGCGATGCGGGCCGCGAGGCTGGGATCAAGGTTGGGGTCAAGGGTCCGGAGCGTCGAGGCGGCGTTGGGTCCGGCGATGGTCAGTTGCGCGTGGCTCAGGCCGGCACGGGGGCTGAATTGGCCGTGCGCGTTGATCATGGCGCCGGCAAGGGTCACGCCGCCGATGCGCAAATTGACCGATGGGCCGAGGCTGCCATCGATCAATAAATGCGAGCCGGTGAGGTTGGTATTGCCATGATGGAACGCGATGGTCTGTGCGGTCAGGCGCAGCGCGATTGTCGCATTTTGGGTGGCGGGCGAGGCGCTGGCGGCGATAAGGGGCGTCCAGGGCGGGGCGCCGAGGACGAGATGGCCGAATTGCAGGGCGAGGGCGCGCTGCGGACCGTTGCTGGTGAGGGCGCCGGTGAAATCGCTGCTTGTTGGGCCGGTGCCGATCAGACCGTGCAGTTGGCTGAGGCGAAAACCCTGCGCGGTGAGCGCGAAATTGCCGTTCAGGGTCAGCGGCGCGTGGCTCCAGGGCGCTTTGGCGAGCCAGGGCGGCAAGGTTGGGTCAAGCTGGCGCCAAGCAATGAGGGCGGCGGTGACGGCGGTGGCGAGATGCGGGGCGGCGAGGGTGAATTGGCCGGTAAAGGGGTCAGATTGGGTGGCGGAACCGGTGAGGCTGAGCTGGCCGCCAGCGATATCGGCTTGCAGGGCTTGGAGCTGGAGCTGGTGTGGGGTGATGCGCAGGCGGCTGGTCAGGTCGGGGAGTTGGACCTGATGATAGCGCGCATGGTGCAGATGCAGGGTCAGCAGGATCGGCGCGCCGCTGTGCCAGGGGTTGGCGGGCCGGTTGGGTGGGGCGTCGAGCAGGGGCAGCAGGGGGGCGATATTGAGCTGATCCACCATGAGATTGAGTGCGGCGTTGGTGCGCTGAAATTGGACGCTGCCGGTGATGCGGCCCGGGCCGTGCTGGATGATGAGATTGCTGAGGGCGATCAGGCGGCCATCGGCGTGCAGAGTGGCTTGCAGCTGGGTGGGGGTGGTTTGCCAGCCTTGCGGCGCGATGCTCGATTGGCCGGTGATCGTGCCGATGAGCACACTCTGATTATTGAATTGGCCGGTGAAATTCATCGTCGCGTCGGGCTGGCCGGAGGTGGCGATCCGGCTGATCGAGGCGGTCATGGTGGCGGTGTTGGTGTGGCGCGGATGGCTGGCGTGGCTAAGGTCGAGCGTCAGATGAACCGGCGTCGTGCCGAGCAGCGCGCTGCCACCGAGGGCAAGAACGGCGTTAGGGCCGCCGGTAAAGATCGATAAGTTGGCGTTGGTGAAATGCAGCCTGCCGAGATTGATGGTGCCGTTTTCAATCGAGGCGTGCAGCGAGGCCAGCCAGGGTGGTGGGGCCAGGGCGCTGGCACCACCGGGCAGGGGCCAAGGGAGATCGATCATGGGGCGGTGCAGGGTCAGGCGGGTCGCGCGTAATTGGCCGAGCAGCAAGGGCCAGGCGGCAAGGTCAAGCTTGAGGGTTTGGGCGCGCACCGAGGCGGCTTGTGGATTGCCGATGGTGATGCGCCCGGCGATCAGTTGCGGCTCGGGGATCAGGGCGAGTTTGATCGGGCCCTGGATGGTGACGCGCTGGCCGACGACGCGGCTGGCGAGCCGCTCGATGGCGGCACGATGATAGGTTCCCGCAAGGATGGCGCGCCCGGCAAGCACAATCAGGCTGAGCGCCAGGAGCGATGCACCAAGGATGAGCGCGAGACGACGCCGACCGGTCATGCGGGGCAGGCTTGGGCTGGAGGGTCTCGGCGCATGCGGCGTTGGTATCAGACCGCGCCGTTGGAGGCGACCCCTCGGCTTGGGTGGTGGTCTCGACAGGTCGCGCTGGAGGTTGCATTAGATCAATATTGATTTAGCTTGAGTTGATGAATTCGAGCTAACCCAATGAAATTGACCGATAAACAAAGGCTAGAGCATGATTGATGATCCGCAATCACACGCTAGCAGGGGCAAGACGTAACCGGAGAATATGATGACTGAGACCACGCTATCTGTCGCTGGGCTGCACATTGCCAAGCCGCTTTATGATTTCATTATGACCGAAGCCTTGCCCGGAACCGGCTTGGTGCCCGAGAATTTCTGGGCCGGTCTGGCCGCGTTGCTCAAGACCCATGCGCCGCGCAATGCCGAATTGATGGCAGAGCGGGACCGGCTGCAAACGGCGATTGATGATTGGCACAAGGCGCAGCGCGGTCGGCCGATCGATCAGGCCTCGTATCAGGCGTTTCTGCGGGAGATTGGGTATTTGCGGCCTGAACCAGCTTCGGTTGCGGTGAGCACGGCGCGGGTTGATCCGGAGATCACCACCATTGCGGGGCCGCAGCTGGTGGTGCCGGTGATGAATGCGCGCTACGCGCTGAATGCGGCCAATGCGCGGTGGGGCAGCTTATATGATGCGCTCTATGGCACGGATGCGATTGAGCAGACCGGCGCGCTGGCGCCGGGGGCACGCTATAATCCGGCGCGCGGCGCTGCGGTGATTGCCCGGGCGCGGGCGGTGCTTGATGCTTATGTGCCGTTAGCGACGGGCAGCCATGCCGACGCGCTGGCCTATCGGGTTGAGCACGGGCATTTGGCGGTGACTTTGCCGAGCGGCGCAGTTGGCTTGCGCGATGGTGCGGCGTTCGTGGGATATCGGGGCGATGCGGCGCAGCCTTCGGCGATTTTGCTGAAGCATCATCATTTGCATTTGGAAATCGTGATCGATCCGGCGAGTGTGATCGGCAAGACCGACAAAGCCGGCGTGTCTGACCTGATTTTGGAATCGGCGATCAGCACGATCATGGATGCGGAAGACAGTGTGGCGGCGGTGGATGCCGAAGATAAAGTGCTGGTCTATCGCAACTGGCTCGGGCTGATGGCGGGTACGCTTGAAGAAATTGTTGAAAAAGGCGGCAAGCGTTTCACCCGCCGCTTGGCGGAGGACCGGGTTTACACGGCCCCTGATGGCGCGAGTTTGGCGCTGCCGGGGCGGGTGCTGATGCTGGTGCGCAATGTCGGGCACCATATTTATACCGATGTGATCACCGATGCGGCGGGCCATGCTGTGCCGGAGACGATTATTGATTTGGTGGTAACATCCTTGTGCGGGATGCATGATGTGCGCCGGGCGGGCCGACGTAATTCGGCGGCGGGGTCGATTTATATTGTCAAGCCGAAATTGCATGGGCCGGATGAGGTTGCTTATGCCAATGCGTTATTTGGCGCGACGGAAGATTTATTGGGATTGCCGCGCAATACCATCAAAATGGGCATCATGGACGAGGAGCGGCGGACTTCGGCGAATTTGGCGTCGTGCATTGAGGCAGCACGCGAGCGGGTGTTTTTCATCAATACCGGATTTTTGGATCGCACCGGCGATGAAATTCATACCTCGATGGAGGCCGGGCCGATGATCCGCAAGGCCGAGATCAAGGCGACGCCTTGGATTAAGAGCTATGAGGATCGCAATGTCGATATCGGTATTCGCTGCGGTTTGCCGGGCCATGCGCAGATTGGCAAAGGCATGTGGGCGGCGCCCGACGCGATGGCGGCGATGTTAGAGCAGAAGGTGGGGCATCCCAAGGCGGGCGCGAACACGGCCTGGGTGCCTTCGCCCACGGCGGCAACGCTGCATGCGCTGCATTATCATATGGTGGATGTGCAGGCGAGCCAGACTGCGTTGCGCAGCCGGGCTGTTGGGTCGCTTGATGATTTGCTGACTATTCCGCTCGCGGATCGCCCGAATTGGCGGCCTGAGGAGATTGCGCAGGAGCTTGATAACAACGCGCAAGGGATTTTGGGCTATGTGGTGCGTTGGATCGACCAAGGGGTTGGCTGTTCGAAAGTGCCGGACATTCACAATGTGGCGCTGATGGAAGATCGGGCGACGCTGCGGATTTCAGCGCAGCATATTGCCAACTGGCTGCATCACGGCATTGTCGATCATGAGCAGGTGATGGCGACACTCAAGCGCATGGCGGTGGTGGTGGATCAGCAGAATGCGGATGATCCGCTATACCGGCCGATGGCCCCGCATTATGACGGGGTGGCCTTCCAAGCGGCCTGTGATTTGGTGTTCAAGGGCCGCGAACAGCCGAACGGCTATACCGAGTTCGTGTTGCATGAGCGTCGGCGCGAGGCGAAGCGCGCCGCGCGTTAGGCGGCCTTATTCGGCAGAGATTTCAATGGCGCGGGGTTTTGCTCCGCGCCATTTTTTGTGTCCATACTGTTATGATATCAGAATAAATCACCAGACTGCGCTATTGTGACTTGAAAGCGCGCCACAATGCATTATAGTGCCGTTTAATAAAAATTGGAGGAGCAAGCCGATGTCGAATGACAATGCGGCGGCGTATTTTATCGATCGGCATGTGCGTGATGGGCGCGGGGGGCGGCTTGCCTTTATCGATGATCGGCGGCTTGTGACGTATCAGGAATTATCGGTGCAAACCGCGTTGTTTGCCGGGGCGTTGCGGCGGGCTGGGGTTCGGCGTGAGGCGCGCTTGGCGCTGATTTTGTTGGATGCGATTGAGTTTCCGGTGGCGTTTTGGGGTGCGTTGCGCGCCGGGGTGGTGCCGGTGCCGGTGAATACGATGCTGCCTGCCGAACAGGTGCGGTATATTTTGGAGGATTGCCGCGCGGAGGCGGTGGTGATCTCAGCGTCGTTGTTCGAGCATTTTGGCGCGATGCTGCATCGTTTGGTCGGGGCTGTGCGGGTGATTATTGTGGGGCAGGCAGGTGCCGAGGCCGGGATTGGCTTTGAGGCGTTCATCGCGGGGGCTGAGCCTGTTGCTGAGCCGGTGGTGGTGAGTGCCGATGAAATTGGCTTTTTTCTGTATTCATCCGGATCAACCAGTGCGCCGAAGGGGGTGCGCCACCGCCATGGCAGTTTGCGGGCGACGGCGGACACATTTGGCGCGCTGGTTTTGGCGATGCGGGCGGATGATGTGGTGTTTTCGGCGGCCAAGCTGTTTTTTGCCTATGGGCTGGGCAATTCGATGACATTCCCCATGGCGGTGGGGGCTTGTGCGGTATTGTCCGCCGAACGGGCGAGTGCCGCGCAGGTGGGCGTGGTGATGCGCCGTGAGCGGCCCAGCGTGTTTTGCGGTGTGCCGACTTTATATGCGGCGATGGTGCATGCGGGGCTGGAGGCGGGGGCGGGGTCGGATCGGTTGCGGATTTGCACATCGGCGGGGGAGGCGTTGCCTGCGCATATAGGCGCCGCGTGGCGGGCCGCGACCGGGGTGGATATTATCGATGGCGTCGGCTCGACCGAAATGCTGCATATTTTTCTCTCGAACCGGCCTGATGCGGTGCGGTATGGGCATTCGGGCGTTGCGGTGCCGGGTTTTGCACTGCGGCTCATGGATGAGGACGGCGCTGAAATCGATGGTCCGGGCTTGGGCGAATTATGGGTCCGTGGGCCGAGCATGGCGGAGGGTTATTGGAACCAGACCGCGAAATCACGCGCGACCTTTATCGGCACCTGGATGGTGACGGGCGATAAATATAGCCGTGATGCCGAGGGCATTTATACATATTGCGGGCGGAGTGATGATTTATTCAAAGTGAGCGGCATTTGGGTGAGCCCGTTTGAGGTGGAGGCGGCGCTGGGGGCGCATCAAGCGGTGTTAGAGGCGGCGGTGATTGGCGCGGAAGATGAGGACGGCTTGGTCAAGCCACGGGCGTTTGTGGTGTTAGCGGAGGGGGTGGAGCGCGCGGGGCTTGTTGCGCTGTTGCAAGAGCATGTGAAGCAAACCATCGGCCATTGGAAATATCCGCGCTGGATCGAGATCGTTGAGGCGTTGCCCAAGACCGCGACGGGCAAAATCCAGCGCTATAAATTGCGGCAAGGATGGGTTGGATGATTGACGATAGCGGGCGGGCATTGTCACTTGATGTTGCCGGTCGGCGGATTGCGGCACGGCTATGGGGCGAGATTGGCGCTAGGCCGACGCTTATTTTGCTGCATGAGGGGCTGGGTTCGATTTCGATGTGGCGCGGTTTTCCGCGAGCGTTAGCGGCAGCGACCGGGTGTGCTGTTTTTGCCTATGACCGGTTTGGGTATGGTCAGTCGGACTGCGGCACCTTGCCATGGAAACTTGATTATATGACCAGCGAGGCCTTGGAGATTTTACCAGAGGTTTTGCGGGCGGCTGGCATTCAGCGCGCAATTTTAGTGGGGCATTCGGATGGGGCCTCGATTGCGTTGATCCATGCGGGCGGGATGCAGAATTTTGGTTTGCGGGGAATTGTGTTGATCGCACCGCATTTATTTGTCGAGGATGTGTCGATCCGAAGTATCGAGGCGGCACGCGAGGCGTTTCGCAGCGGTGATTTGCGCAGCCGGTTGGCGCGGCATCATGCCGATCCGGATCACGCTTTTTGGGGGTGGAATGGCGCCTGGCTCGATCCGGGGTTTCGCACTTGGCGTATTGATGACGCGGTGGCGACGGTGCGGGTGCCGATTTTGGCGCTCCAAGGGGATGCGGATCAATATGGCACGCCCGCGCAGTTGGCGCCGTTGACTGAGGCGGCGTATTGCCCCGTTGCGGTGCATCTGATTGCCGGGGCGGGCCATTCGCCGCATTTATCGCACCAACCCGAGATGCTGGCGCTGATTGCGCCGTTTGTTGCGCGTATCTGCCGACTAGAAAATGTATGATAATGCATATTTCCCTTGACGGATCGCGGTAATGCATTATGGTGCATTTCATGGAGCATGACATGGCGGACATTGCGGCTAAACCGATCATTGATTTTCGCACCGATCCAGCGCGCTACCGGCATTGGCGGATTGAGTTTGATGGTCCGGTTGCGCATTTGATCATGGCGGTGGATCCGGCGGGCGGGTTGGTGCCGGGCTATGAGTTGAAGCTGAATTCCTATGATTTGGGCGTGGATATTGAGTTGCATGACGCGGTGCAGCGCCTGCGGTTCGAGCATCCAGAGGTCGGGGCGGTGGTGTTGCGCTCGGGCCATGAGGCGGTGTTTTGTGCGGGCGCGAATATTCGTATGCTGGGTCAGTCAAGCCATGCCCATAAGGTGAATTTTTGCAAATTTACCAATGAAACAAGGCTTTCTATTGAAGATGCAAGCGCCTATTCCGGCCAGACCTATTTATGCGCAGTCAAAGGATCGGCGGCGGGTGGTGGTTATGAATTAGCGCTGACTGCTGAGCATATTATGCTGATTGATGATCGTAAATCATCGGTGTCGTTGCCGGAATTGCCATTATTGGCGGTGCTGCCGGGCACTGGCGGGCTGACGCGGGTGACTGATAAGCGGCAGGTGCGGCGCGATTTGGCGGATGTGTTTTGCACGGCGGAAGAAGGTGTGCGGGGCAAAAAGGCGGTTGCGTGGCGGTTAGTGGATGAGGTGATTGCGCCATCCACCTGGGAGGCGACGGTGGCGCAGCGCGCGCGCGATGCGGCGGCGCGCACGGACCGACCGGCTGATGCCAAAGGCATTGTGCTCCCGCTGTTAGAGCGAACAATTGAAGACCACATGATCCGTTACCCGCATGTGCAGGTTCATTGTAATGCGCGATTGCGGCGGGCTGAAATTTTGGTGGCAGGGCCGCAAGAAGCGGTGCCGGAAAATGTAGCGGCGGCTGTGGCGTTGGGTGCGGATTTTTGGCCGTTAGCGATGGCACGGGCGCTTGATGATGCGATTTTGCATCTACGCACCAACGAGCCGGAATTGGGCTTATGGGTGCTGCGCACGCAAGGCGATGCGCAATGGCTGCTCGCCTATGATGCGTTTTTGGAGATGCATCAGAATCATTGGTTGATGCGAGAAATTCGCCATTTCATCAAGCGGGTGTTCAAGCGGCTTGATGTTACTTCACGCAGCATCGTTGCGTTGATCGAACCGGGGAGCTGCTTTGCTGGTACGCTGGCGGAGTTGGTGTTTGCTGCCGATCGTTCGGCGATGTTTATGGGCGATGGCGCGATGCTCACGGTGGGGGCGGCAAATTGCGGCCCCTATAAAATGGGCAATGGACTGACCCGGTTAGAGACGCGGTTTTTGGGTGAAAAAACCACGTTGGAGCAGGTGCAAAATGCGTGCGGCATCGCATTGGATGCGGCGGCGGCGGCTTCGTTGGGGCTGGTGACATTTGCCTACGACCAGACCGATTGGGCTGATGAGATTCGAATTATGCTGGAGGAACGTGCGAGTTTTTCACCTGATAGCCTGACTGGCATGGAGGCCAATTTGCGGTTTCCGGGGCCGGAGACCATGGAGACGCGGATTTTTGGCCGATTGACGGCCTGGCAGAATTGGATTTTTCAGCGTCCGAATGCGGTGGGGCCGCAGGGGGCATTGCAGCGATATGGCAGCGGCCAGCAGGCCGATTTTGACCGGCAGCGTGTGTAAAGACAACAAAGCGACAGGAGCGTTCGATGCCCGATGGAATGAATATTGATTATGATGGCTTGATTCCCAATAATGTTGGCTTGGCGCAGGATCAACGCGTGCGCAAAGCGTTGGAAACCTGGCATCCGGGCTATATTGATTGGTGGAAGGATATGGGGCCGGAGGGGTTCCAGGAATCACTGGTCTATTTACGCACCGCCATTGGGGTTGATCCGAAAGGGTGGGCGAAGTTCGATTATGTTAAAATGCCCGAGTATAAATGGGGTATTTTACTGGCGCCTGCGGTTGAAGGGCGGACAATCCCGTTTGGCAAGCATAAGGGCGAGCCGGCGTGGCAGGAAGTGCCGGGCGAATATCGGGCGTTATTGCGGCGCTTGATTGTTGTGCAGGGAGATACTGAACCGGCATCGGTCGAGCAGCAGCGGCATTTGGGCGCGACCGCGCCATCGCTTTATGATTTGCGCAATCTGTTCCAGGTGAATGTGGAAGAGGGGCGGCATTTATGGGCGATGGTGTATTTGCTGCATAAATATTTTGGCACTGATGGCCGCGAAGAGGCTGAGGAACTATTGCAGCGACGCTCGGGCCATGCGGATACGCCGCGCATGTTAGGGGCGTTCAATGAAGCCACGCCCGATTGGTTGAGCTTTTTCATGTTCACCTATTTCACCGATCGTGATGGCAAGATGCAGTTAGAGGCCCTCGCGCAATCGGGATTTGATCCGTTGAGCCGAACCTGCCGCTTTATGCTGACGGAAGAGGCGCATCATATGTTCGTGGGGGATAGCGGGGTGCAGCGTGTGGTTGAGCGCACGGTGCAGGCGATGCGCGACGCCGGTGTGACGGATCCTGAAGATCGGGCCGCGGTGCGCCGACTTGGCGTGATCGATTTGCCGACGATCCAGAAGAAAATGAATTTGCATTTCTCGCTCACCTTGGATTTGTTTGGTCATGAGATCAGCACCAATGCGGCAAATGCCTTCAATGCCGGGATCAAGGGGCGGTATCGCGAAGATAAAATCGAGGATGATCACCAATTGATTGGCGCGACCTATCCGGTGCTACGCTGCGTCAATGGCGAGATTGTGTCGGAAGACGTGCCGGCGTTATCGGCACTGAACATGCGCTTGCGCGATGATTATGTGAAGGATTGTGAATCCGGCGTGGTGCGATGGAACCGGGTGATTGAGAAGGCTGGATTTTCGTTCCGGTTGAAATTGCCGCATGTGGCCTTTAATCGGGCGATTGGCGAATTTTCATCAATCAAGGCAACGCCGGCGGGTCAGGTGATTGATGCGGCATCATGGGCGGCGCAGGCGCGTGATTGGCTGCCCGATGCTGAAGATGCGGCTTATATCGAGCGTTTGATGGTGCCGGTGCGTGAGGCGGGGCAATACGCGTCATGGATTGCGCCACCACGGGTGGGGATTGATAATAAAAATGGTGATTTTGAATATGTGCAGATTGTGGAATAAGAGTTGTCGATGTTAGAGGCGGCGATCAAGCAGCATCTGATCGATCCGGAAGTTTGCATTCGCTGTAATACCTGCGAGGCGACGTGCCCGGTGGGGGCGGTCACCCATGATGATAATAATTATGTGGTGGATGCCGCGAAGTGCAATTATTGTATGGATTGCATCCCGCCATGCCCGACCGGCTCAATCGATCATTGGTTCATGGTGCCACGGCCATTTTCGCTGGAGGAGCAATTTTCCTGGCTGGAATTGCCGCCGCCGCCCGAGAAGGGTGAGGCGGAGCAGGCGGATGCGCTGGATGATGAGGCGATGCGGCTGCTGGAGGCGGCGCATGAGGGGGCGGGTGGGCATGCGCGCGCACCAATAAGTGCGGCGAAGCCCAGGATTAATCTGTTTAATCGGGCGCGGCCAGCGATGGCGACGGTGACTGGTAATTTGCGGATCACCGGTGCGGAAACATCCTCCGATGTGCGGCATATTATTTTGGATTTTGGCGCCGTGGCGTTTCCGGTGTTAGAGGGGCAGAGTATTGGCATTGTGCCGCCGGGTGTGGATGCGCGCGGGCAAGCGCAGGCGATGCGGCTTTATTCGGTGGCCAGCGCGCGTGATGGCGAGCGGCCCAATACCAATAATTTGGCGATTACGGTAAAGCGGGTGCGTGAGCCGCGTGCGGATGGTCAGGTGTTTGCGGGGGTGGCCTCGAACTATCTGGCCGATTTGCCGTTAGGGGCGCGGGTTGAGGTGATTGGGCCGTTCGGTGCGACGTTTCTGATGCCCGATGATTTGGATGCGGATATTTTGATGGTGTGCACCGGCACCGGCTCGGCACCGTTTCGCGGGTTTACCGAGCGTCGGCGGCGCTTGGGGCAGAGTGGGCGGGGGCGGTTATATTTGTATTTTGGGGCGCGCACGCCCGAGGAATTGCCGTATTTTGGACCGTTGCAGCGTTTGCCGGACCGCTTGATTGACAAGCAATTGGTGTTTTCGCGGGTGCCGGGGCAGGGGCGGGAGTATGTGCAGGATCGGATGCGCGCGCAGGCCGCGACGTTGGCTGAGCTGCTCAAGCGCGACGGGCTGCATATTTATATTTGCGGGGTGCGCGGGTTAGAGCAGGGGGTTGATGCGGCGCTCGGCGAGATTGCCGCTGCGGTGGGGCTTGATTGGCCGGCGTTGCGCGCAGCGATGCGCATGGCGGGGCGGTTTCACGTGGAGACCTACTGAGAGCCCTTGGAATAGGGGCTTGGTTGGGCCATAGTCCGCGCAGTGTTGGAGCGCGAACATGGCGGATGAATTTGATTTATTTGTGATTGGTGGTGGCTCGGCGGGGGTGCGGTTGGCACGGATCGCGGCGGGGCATGGGGCGCGGGTGGGGATTGCGGAGGCGCGATTCTGGGGCGGTACCTGCGTCAATGTTGGCTGTGTGCCCAAGAAATTCATGGTGATGGCCGCCGAATATGGGTTGGGGGCGGATGATGCGGTGGGGTTTGGCTGGTCGATCGAGCGCGGGGCGCATGATTGGGCGCGGTTTATTGCCGCCAAGGATGTCGAGATTGCGCGGCTGAACCGGGCCTATACCGGGCTGTTGGAGCGGGCGGGCGCACAGATGTTTGAGGGCTATGCCCGATTTATCGATGCGCATACGCTGGCAATTGGCGAGCGGCGGGTGCGTGCGGCGCGGATTGCCATCGCGACCGGCGGGTTGCCGACGCGGTTGGATTTTCCGGGCGCGGCGCTGGCGATTGTCTCGGATGATGCGTTTCACTTGCCAGCACGCCCTGAGCGCGTGGTGCTGATTGGCAGCGGCTATATTGCGGTTGAGTTCGCCGGGATTTTTGCCGGGTTGGGGGCGCAGGTCGAGCAGGTATTCCGGCAGGATTTGCCGTTGCGCGGGTTTGATCCGGATTTGCGGATGGGCGTTGCCGATGCGCTCGCGGCCAACGGGGTCTTGCTCCGGCCCAGCGTGACGCCGATGCGCTTGGAGGCGCATGGGACGATGAAAAAACTGTTTTTGTCGGACGGCACCAGCCTGGAAGCCGATTGCGTGTTCATGGCGACCGGGCGTTCGCCGCATGTGGCGGGGCTGAATTTGGCGGCGGCGGGGGTGGTGGTTGGGCCTTCCGGAGCGATTCCGATCAATGCGCATTATGCCACCAATATTCCGCATATTTACGCGCTCGGTGATGTGACGGATCGGTTGAATTTGACGCCGGTGGCAACCGCCGAGGGCCATGCGCTGGCCGACACCTTGTTTGGCGGGCGGGCGCGAAGCGTATCGCTGGCGGGGGTGCCAAGCGCGGTGTTTTCAATCCCACCACTGGCCAGCGTGGGGATCAGCGAGGATCAGGCGCCAGCGGGAACGCGGGTTTTCGTCGCGCAGTTTACGCCGATGCGGCATAATTTGAGCGGGCGGGCGCGGCGCAGCCTGATGAAATTGCTGGTTGATCCGGTGACGGACCGGGTGCTGGGCGCGCATATGCTGGGTGAGGACGCGCCGGAGATTATCCAGGGTCTGGCGGTGGCGATGATGGCGGGGGCGACCAAAGGGGATTTTGACCGCACGATTGGGATTCATCCGACGGTGGCGGAGGAGTTCGTCACGATGCGGACGCAAACCCGCGTGGTGGGCGGCTGAGGCGCGGCTGGGTTGCATGGCGAGGGTCGCCAAGAAACGGTCGTTGTGATATAAAGGTTCGCTGAAATGAGTGTTGGCGCAATATCCGAATGGTCGGATCGCGTGACGGGAGTGGTATGATGAGTGCGGAAACCAAGGCGGGTGCAGCGATGGCGGCGTGGAGCCCAGATTCCTGGCGGACCCGCCCGATTGCGCAGGCGCCGGTCTATCCGGATGCGGAGCGGTTGCAGGCGATGGAGGCGCGGCTGCATCGGTTTCCGCCATTGGTGTTCGCCGGCGAGGCGCGGCGGCTGAAAAAATCGCTCGCGATGGCCGCGCAGGGTCAGGCTTTTGTGTTGCAGGGCGGCGATTGTGCGGAGAGTTTTGGCGATTTCACCGCCAATGTGATTCGCGATACGTTCCGGGTTTTGCTGCAAATGGCGGTGGTGCTGACCTTTGGCGGTGCGTTGCCGGTGGTGAAATTGGGGCGGATGGCTGGGCAGTTTGCCAAGCCACGCTCCTCGGATGTCGAGACCATCGATGGGGTTTCGTTGCCCTCGTATCGGGGGGATATTGTCAACGGGCCGGAATTTTCGGCGGAGGCGCGGATACCGGATCCGGCGCGGATGGAGTTTGGCTATTTCCAATCGGCGGGCACGCTGAATTTGCTGCGGGCATTTGCCTCGGGCGGCTATGCCGATTTGCATCAGGTGCATCGCTGGAATTTGGATTTCGTGCGGCGCTCGCCGTTAGCTGAGCGTTATCGGGATTTGTCGTCGCGGATTGATGAGACGCTGCGATTCATGGCGGCGTGTGGCATGACGAGCCAATCGACCCCGCAAATTCACGAGACCGAGTTCTACACCAGCCATGAGGCGCTGTTATTGCCCTATGAGCAGGCGTTGACCCGCATTGATTCGACCACGGGGGATTATTATGCCTGCTCGGCGCATTTCATGTGGATTGGCGATCGCACGCGCCAGTTGGATGGGGCGCATGTGGAGTTCATGCGCGGGGTGCAGAACCCGATTGGAATGAAAGTGGGGCCGAGCCTCGGTGAGGATGAGCTGCTGGCCCTGATTGATCGGCTCGATCCGGCCAATGAGCCGGGGCGGCTGACGCTGATTTCGCGGATGGGGGCGGAGCAGATTGCGGCGAAATTGCCGCGTCTGGTGCGGGCAACGCGGCGGGAAGGGCGCAATGTGGCGTGGTTGTGCGACCCGATGCATGGCAACACCATCCCGGCGTTGGGGCGGGTGAAGACCAGGCGGTTTGACGCGATTTTGGCGGAGGTGCGCGGGTTTTTCGATGTGCATCAGGCTGAGGGCACGGTGCCGGGCGGTGTGCATGTTGAGATGACCGGGCAGGATGTCACCGAATGTATTGGCGGGGCGCGGCAATTGACCGAGGCGGATTTGTCGGCGCGCTATGAGACATTCTGCGATCCGCGCTTGAACGCCGAACAGGCGTTGGAGCTGGCCTTTTTGATTGCGGCGGAGCTGAAATCGCGGCGGGCACCTGCGCGCACCGATGTCGCCGCCGAATAGGCGCGTAACGCCGTGAATGCGCCGGATGATCGCGCGATTGCCGCGCAGACCGATGCGTATTTCAACCGGACGCGGGCGATTATTGAGAAATTCGGCGATTGCCGCGTTACCTATGCGGTGTTTTTACGCAGGCCGGTGCTGGCGGCGGCGGGGCTGATGGTGGATTGGCTGCGCGCGGTTGCGGCGGCGCGGGGGGCGGTGATTGAGATCGACCTGCCCCATGCCGAGGGCGCTTGGGTAGGGGCGGGTGAGCCGCTGGTTTTTCTCACCGGCGCGTTTTCGGTGTTAGTCGATCTGGAGACGATTTTGCTTCAGAAGTTAGGGGCGGCCTGCGTGGCAGCGCATAACGCCTATCAAATGTGCATGGCCCTGCCGCAGGCTGCGTTTTTGGCGATGGAGGCGCGCCATTGCGCCGGGGCCGAAATGCACGAGATGATGGA
>JAKBBY010000253.1 GCA_021808315.1 Pseudomonadota bacterium
CCTATTACACGCTGGGCTGGGGCGGGTTTTGGTTTTGGGACCCGGTGGAGAATGTTGCGCTCCTGCCTTGGTTGACCGGCACCGCGCTGATCCATTCGGCCATTGTGGTGGAAAAGCGCGAGGCGTTGAAAACCTGGTCGGTGCTGCTGGCGATTGCGACATTTTCGCTGAGCTTGTCCGGCACCTTCCTGGTGCGCTCGGGCTTGCTTAATTCGGTGCATGCTTTTGCGGTGTCGCCCAATCAGGGCTTGTTCATTCTGGTGTTGCTCGCCCTCACCGTCGGCGGCTCGCTCTTGCTATTTGCCATTCGCGCGCCGGTGTTGGCGGCGTCAGGCGTGTTCGCGCCGGTCTCGCGCGAGGGCGCGTTGATTTTGAATAATGTGTTTTTATGCATGATCGCGGCGGTGGTGTTCACCGGCACCATGTATCCGCCGTTCGTTGATTTATTGTTCGGGCTGCAGCTTTCGGTGGGTGCGCCGTTTTACGATCAGGCGGCGTTGCCGCTGGTCACGCCGTTGATTTTGGCAATGGCAGTAGGGCCGTTGCTGGCCTGGAAGCGGGCGGCGATCATGCCGGCGTTAATGAAGCTCTGGGCGGTTGGTTTGCTGTCTTTGGTGGTGTTCGCCGTGATTTTGCTGCGCGGACACGCCATCGCGGCGCTGGGGCTTGCCGGTGGAACCTGGGTGGTGCTGGGCGCGCTGGTTGATTTGGGTGAGCGGGTGCGGCTGTTCCGGGTGCCGCTGCGCCAGTCAGTCTCGCGGTTATTCAGCGTGCCGCGCGCGGCCTATGGCGCGATGATGGGGCATTTGGGCTTTGGCGTCACCGTGCTCGGAATCGCGGGCATGGCGACGCAAGTGCATGTGATCACCGTGCTGCATCCGGGGCAGGGGGTTAATCTGGCCGGGTATCGCTGGACGTTGGAGCGGGTGCAGGATGCGCCGGGCACGGCGGCCTATGCGGCGCGGCAAGCGGTGATCGATGTGACCCGCAACGGCAAGCATGTGATGACCATGCTGCCCGAGCGGCGGTTTTTCACCGCCCAGCATGTCACCACCGAGCATGCGGCGATTCGCACCAATATGATGTGGGATATGTTCGCGACCTTTGCCGGTGAGGATAAATCCGGCGGCGCGGAATTCCGCTTCAATGTGCATCCGCTGGCGCCGGAGATTTGGCTGGGCGGGCTGATCATGGCGCTGGGCGGCGGCATTTCGCTCACCGATCGGCGGTTCAGGATCGGGGCGCCAGCGCGCAAGCGCGCCGCAGTGCCCAAGCCGGCAGGCACCGAGACGGCTTGAGGATTGCGGATGGATCGGTCGTTGTTATCCCGGCGCTTGCTGCTGGCGGCGCCGTTGGGGCTTGCGGTTGCGGGCGGCGTGGGGGCCTATGCGCTGATCGAGCGGGCCAAGCGCGGCACCTATAATCCGCAGGATTTCAACAATCCGCTGGTCGGCCATCGCGTGCCCGGCTTTGCGCTGGACGGGCTGCCGGGGCATCAAGGCTTCGATCAGGCCGATCTGCTGGCGATCCGCCGCCCGGTGTTGGTCAATTTCTTTGCCTCCTGGTGTGTGCCATGCGTGCAGGAGGCGCCGTTTCTCGATGGGCTGGCCAAGGCCGGGCTGGATATTTGGGGCATCGCCTATCAAGACAAGCCGGAGGCGGCGGCGCTTTACCTTGCCGCGCATGGCAACCCCTATCGGCGTCTGGCGATGGACCCGACCGGGCGGACCGCGATTAATTGGGGCGTCTATGGCGTGCCGGAAAGTTTTCTGATCGCGCCGGGCGGGATGGTGCGCTGGCATGCCGCCTCGCCGTTATTTCCCGATGTGATCGACACTCAATTGGAGCCGGCTTTGCGGAAAATCACATGAGCATGATGTGGCGCCGGGCGGCGTTGGCCGTTTTATTCAGTCTGGCCATGGGGTTTGGCCTGACCCATGCCGCCGGGGCGGCGACGGCTCCTGCGCCAGACACACCGAACATGATCCGGCGGGACGGGGTGAACCTCACCTTGCCGCAAGAGCGACGGGCTGAGGCGATTGGCAATCAATTGCGCTGTTTGGTTTGCCAGAACGAGACGGTCGAGAATTCGCAAGCGGGTCTGGCCAAGCAGTTTCGCGGCATTATTCGCCGGCGGGTGGTGCGCGGCGAGAGTAACAAGCAAATCATCGCGTTCATGGTGCATCGCTACGGGATTTTCGTGCTGCTCAAGCCGCCGCTGATCCCGCTGACGATGCTGCTATGGGGCTCGCCGGTACTGGCCTTGTTGATCGGGCTTGGAATGTTGGCCTTGGCGCGGCGGCGGCGGCAAAAGCCGGTGGCTCATCTCGATCCGGCGGAACAAGCGCGACTGAAGGAATTATTGCAGTGAATATTGGGCTAATTGTCGGCATGGTGCTGCTCGCGCTGCTCGGGCTGGCGCCGCTGGTGTTTGCCGTGGTGCGGCCCGGGCTGGTGCGCTATCGGCGCGAAACCGCGATGGCGCTGCATCGGGCGCAACTGCAGGAAATCGACCGGGATCGCGCCGAGGGGCGGCTGGCGGAGTCGGAATATGAGGGTGCGAAGCTGGAAGTCGAGCGGCGGCTTCTGGCCGCTGACCGGCTGGAGGAGCCGCCAGCGGATCGGCGCGCCAGCGCGTTGTTGATCGCAACGGCGGTGCTGGTGCCGCTCGGCGCGGTCGCGCTGTTTTTGCCGGGCGTGCTGCCGATTGTCCCCTCTGAGCCGCATGCGCAATTGCTGCGCAAAGTGGATTTGGCGGCGAAGCGCGATGATCAATTGATCGCACAGCTTGAGGCCAAGCTCGCCGTGATGAACCCCAAGAGCGAGGAGGCGCGCGAGGGCTATCTGCTGCTCGGCCAAGCCTTGGCCGCGCGGGAAAATCCGGCGGGGGCAGCGAAGGCGTGGAGCATTGCCCTCCAGGCCAAGTTTGATCCTACGTTGGCCGCCGAAACCGCCGAGGCGGAAACCGAAGC
>JAKBBY010000254.1 GCA_021808315.1 Pseudomonadota bacterium
CCCATCCGGATCGGTGTTTGAGGCTTCGGCAGAGGCGATGATCAGGGCGCGCAGTGTATCGGTATCGTAATTATCATGTTTGCCCTGCAAAATTGCGGCGAAACGCTCAAGGCCCATACCGGTATCAATTGAGGGGCGCGGCAAGGGCGTGAGGGTTTTTGCGACGTCTTCGACATATTGCATGAAGACGAGGTTCCAGATTTCGATGAACCGATCACCATCCTCATCGGGGCTGCCGGGCGGGCCGCCGGGGACGCTGGGGCCATGATCATAGAAAATTTCTGAGCACGGGCCGCACGGGCCGGTTTCACCCATACGCCAGAAATTATCATCGGTTTTGATGCGAATAATCCGCTCATCGGGCAGGTCAGCGATTTTGTGCCAGAGGGCGGCGGCGTCATGATCATCGTGAAAAACCGTGACCAGCAGGCGGTTTTTGGCTAAGCCGAAATCGCGGGTCAGCAGGGTCCAGGCATGGGTGATTGCTTGTTCTTTGAAATAATCGCCAAAGGAAAAATTGCCGAGCATTTCGAAAAACGTGTGATGCCGCGCGGTGTAGCCGACATTGTCCAGATCGTTATGTTTGCCGCCGGCGCGCACGCATTTTTGTGCGGAGGTGGCGCGCAGATAGGGGCGTTTTTCCTGGCCGGTGAACACGTTCTTGAACGGCACCATGCCCGAATTGACGAACAGCAGCGAGGGATCGTTGCGCGGCACCAAGGGGGCGCTGGGCACGGGCTCATGGCCGTTGCGGGTGAAATAATCGAGGAAAGTTGCGCGGATATCGTTACTGGAGGTCATGGAGCGGTATGAAGTCCCTGAAGGCTGCGGTTGCGCAAGGCATACCGCAGCAATCCGGACCTGTCATCCCACCCGATTGCGCCTGCGCGTTGTGCTGCGCGCTTATTCGGCGGCTTCGGCGGCCTCATTGTCGGAGGGTGCGACCATCATGGCTTTTTCCACCACGGCGGCTTGGTCGCGAATACGCGCTTCGATGGCGGCGGCGATATCGGGGTGATCGCGCAGGAATTGCTTGGCGTTTTCGCGCCCTTGGCCGACGCGTTGGCTGTCATAGCTAAACCAGGCGCCGGATTTTTCGACGATGCCGGCTTTCACCCCGAGATCGATCAGTTCGCCGACTTTGGAGATACCCTCGCCATACATGATGTCGAATTCGACTTGGCGGAATGGCGGGGCGAGCTTGTTTTTCACCACCTTGACCCGCGTTTGGTTGCCGGTGACTTCCTCGCGGTCTTTGATGGCGCCGATGCGGCGGATTTCCATGCGCACCGAGGCGTAGAATTTGAGGGCATTGCCTCCGGTGGTGGTTTCCGGATTGCCAAACATCACGCCAATTTTCAGGCGAATTTGGTTGAGGAAAATCATCATGGTTTTGCTGCGCGAGATCGAGCCGGTGAGTTTGCGCAGCGCCTGGCTCATCAGGCGGGCATGCAGGCCGACATGGCTATCGCCCATTTCGCCTTCCAGTTCAGCGCGGGGCACCAAGGCGGCGACACTATCGATCACCAGCACATCAATGGCGCCGGAGCGGACCAGGGTATCGGCAATTTCCAACCCTTGCTCGCCGGTATCTGGCTGAGAAATCAGCAAATTATCGACATCAACGCCGAGCTTGCGCGCATAGATCGGGTCGAGCGCGTGCTCGGCATCGATGAAGGCGCAGGTGCCGCCGCGCTTTTGCGCTTCGGCGATGGCGTGCAACGCCAGCGTGGTTTTGCCCGAGGATTCCGGCCCGTAAATTTCGATGACGCGGCCACGCGGAAAGCCGCCAATACCTAAGGCGAGGTCCAGCCCGAGCGACCCGGAGGGCACCACGTCGATCTCCTCATTGCCGGGGCGCGCGCCCATGCGCATGATCGAGCCTTTGCCGAAAGCGCGCTCGATTTGGGAGAGAGCGGCGTCCAGAGCCTTGTTTTTTTCCATCGAAATTTCCTTTGCGGAGCGGCGCGTTACAACTTTAAGGCGAAACAGCTATAGGGCATTCGCGATGAGGCGTCGAGGCACCTGCATAACGAACCGAGACGAGCAAGCGAATCGAGGCAAACAAGCTCGATACCGGTTACCATTGCATGGAGAGAACAGAACAGCAACACCATTAGAAAGGATTTGTTAAGAATTTGTTCTTGTTGTGTTCATTTTTCGCGTGTTCACTTTTCTTGTGTTCACTTTTCTGGCGCATCCAGCCAGCCACGGTCAGCGACCAGGGTTTCGATGCGGCGCATGGCCTCGGCCATCGGCACGCCTTGCGCACGCCACGTGGCGCGCAGGGCGCGTAACTCCACCAACCGTTCCGCCCAGCGACCATCGAACATCGATTCGAGCCGCCGCCGGATCAGGCCGGCGAGACCGGGCGCGGCGCCGCCGGTTGAGATGGTCAAGAGCAGATCACCCCGGCGAATTTCGGCCACTGAATGAAAATCGCAGAAGGCAGGGACATCCTCGATATTGACCAGCAAATGGCGGGCGCGTGCTTGGTCCGCGAGCGGTTCGGCTTTCGCAGCCTCCAGATCGACAATCCACAGCCCGTGCAGGCAAGCGAGATCCCCTGTGTCAGGCAGGCGGGGCCGCCAATGCTCTCCCGCTGCCGCCTGCAAAGCAGGGAGAGGGTCATCGGCAAATAACAACAAATCAGTCGCACCCGCCGCTTGCAGCGCGGTGAACCGGCGCAAGGCGAGCCGGCCGTTGCCGCAAACCGCAAGCCGGACGCAGCGCGGATCAAGAGCGATCGGGATCATCGATCAACCAAGGCGCACGAGCAGCAGGATTGCGGCGGCGGCCATGACGATCCAGGTGATCAACGCAGCGGGGGCGCGAAACAGATATTGTTGCAACGAGTTTTCGCGCGCGACCATGCCGACCGGGTGCATCAGGCGCACGATGGTGAGCGGCAGGAGCAGCAAGGTGATGGTGAGGCCCCCTGCCCCACGCG
>JAKBBY010000048.1 GCA_021808315.1 Pseudomonadota bacterium
GCGCAGCGCGAAATCGGGACCGGGAAAGCGCAGATGGTTGCTGCCGAGAATTGGTTTAGGGTGGAGTTCGCCATAGGCAAAACCGGGGGTGATGGTAACGGTCACCCGGGGGCGGCCACGGATCGGTTCGAGCCGCCGGATCAACATCGGCGGGCGGAACATACGGCCAAAATTGCGAAAGCGCGGGCAAAAATCGAGCACGCGCAGAGCGTTGCCCGCATCGTCATGCAGAATGGTTTCGAGAATCGCGGTGTTGGGCAAATAACGCTGGGTAGTGTGGGTTTGCCGATCAAGATGAACGGCGAAGCGGCCCTGCGTCGTATCGGTGCTGAGTAAGGCGTGGAACACCGGATCACCATCCAGGCGCGGCCAACAGCACCATTGCTGCGTGGCGTCACGATCAATCAGGGCGGCGATGGCGCCATTGCCGATCACGGCGAAGTCAAGATTATGCGCGGTGTTAGACATCGGTGACGGGCTCCGGGAGTGAAGCGGCAAGCCAGGCGCGAACACTGGCGGGGCCGTTGGGGAAATCGCGGGCGACATGCAAACCACGCCCGCCGCGTGCGCGGGCGGCAGCGATGGCCGGTTCATCGGTCAGATCATCGCCGATAAAGAGCGGCTTGCGGCCACGGAACGGGTGGATCTGCAAGAATGCGGCGAGGGCATCGGCTTTGTTCGGGCCTTGCGCACGGATTTCGAGCGCTTGATGGGCGGGTTGCAGCGTTAGGTTGGGCTGCGCTTCGGTCAGGGTGGTGGCGAGGCGGGTCAGATGATCAGCATGATGCGGGGCGGCGCGCCAATGCAGGGCAAAGCCGAATTTTTTCTCCTCCAAGAGCGTGCCGGGGCACGCGGCGATGGCCACCCGCAAGGCCGGCGCCACAAGCTGCAAGGCGGCGGGAGGCTCGATGCATCGGATGATGGTGCCCTGCGCGTCGCGCAGGATGGCGCCATGTTCGGCAGCGACCGCGAGGCCGGGTGCTAGAGCCGCCGGGGGGAACAGACAATCGATATCCGCGAGGCTGCGCCCGGAAATCAGTGCGAGCGCCTGGCCCTGGGCGCGGGCAAGGGCGCGCAGGAGAGCGGGCAGGCCTGCAGGCACGCGCACACTCAGCGGGGTGGCTGCGAGGTCGAGCAGAGTGCCGTCAATATCGAGGAAAACGGCTTCATCACTGTGTCGTTTGGCCGGCCAGGCTTGGTCAGTCATCATGCCTTATGTAGGCATGGGGGTCGGGCGAACCAACCCTTGATTTCAGGGTTCTGGGGGCGTTCCGAGCGGGCCGAGGGCGGCGGCGATGCCGAATTCGCCGGGCAGGGCGTTGCGCGGGAACAGCATTGTGACGTGGCCGAGTTTGCGGCCTGGGCGGTTTTCGCGCTTGCCGTAATGATGCGGGATCAGCCCATCGGTCGCGAGAATGGTGGGCCAGAGCGCCATGTCATCCGGGCCGATCAGGTTTTTCATCACCGCATCGGCATGGCGGCGGGCGGGCGGCAAAGGCAGGCCGGCGACGGCGCGGACCTGCATTTCGAACTGGCTGACCGGGCAGGCATCGAGCGTCCAATGGCCGGAATTATGGGGCCGGGGGGCGATTTCATTGGCGATCACCGACCCGTTGCGATCGATGAAAAATTCGACGGCGAGCAGGCCGACGAGATCGATCTGTTCGGCGATGCGCAGGGCCATCGCTTGGGCGGCGGCGCGGGTTTCCGGGGCGAAGGGCGCTGGGGCCAACGTGAGATCGAGGATATGATCGCGGTGGCGATTTTCCACCATGTCAAACACGCTGGTCGCGCCAGCCGGGCCGCGCGCGACCAGGACTGAGCCTTCGGCGGCGAAATCAACAAAGCCTTCGAGGATCAGCGGTTTGGGGTTGAGCTGGGCGAAGGCCGTTGCGGCGTCGGCCGGGCTGCGGAGCAAAAATTGGCCTTTGCCGTCATAGCCGAGGCGGGTGGTTTTCAGCACGGCGGGCAGGCCGAGCTTGGCGATGGCGTGGGTGAGGTCATCAAGGCTGGTGATCGCGCGCCAGGGGGCGGTTTGGACATCGGCGTTGTTGAGGAAGGTTTTTTCGAGCAGGCGATCCTGGCTGATGCGCAGCACATTGGGGCCGGGACGGACCGGGCGATGGGCGGCGAGGATGGCGAGGGCTTCGGCGGAGATGTTTTCGAATTCGAACGTGACCACATCCACCTGTTCGGCGAAGCGGGCGAGGGCGATTTCGTCTTCATAATCGGCGATGCTGTGCGCGCTTGCGACTTGAAAGGCGGGGGAGTCGGGTTCGGGCGCGAAGATATGGCTGCGATAGCCGAGGCGGGCGGCGGCCATCGCGGTCATCCGGCCCAGTTGGCCGCCGCCGATGATGCCGATGGTGGCGAGGGGGGGCAGCATGTTAGCCATGGGCGGGCGGCGCATCATCCGGCTCGGTGGGAACGGCGGCGGTTTGGGCGGCGCGCCACGCATCGAGCCTGCTGGCCAAGGCGGGATCGGCCAAAGCGAGCAAGGCGGCGGCGAACAGGCCAGCATTGATGGCGCCGGGGCGGCCAATGGCGAAGGTGGCGACCGGGATGCCGCCGGGCATTTGCACGATGGAGTGCAGGCTATCGACCCCGCGCAGGGCGGCGGATTCGACCGGCACGCCAAGCACCGGCAAAGGGGTGAGTGAGGCGATCATGCCGGGCAGATGGGCCGCGCCGCCCGCGCCAGCGATGATGGCGCGCAGGCCACGCGCCCGTGCGGATTGGGCATACTCGACCATGCGCAGCGGGGTGCGGTGGGCGGAGACCACTTTGGTTTCGTGCGGGACGCCGAGCTGGGTGAGGATGGCGCTCGCTTCGCGCAAGGTGGGCCAGTCTGAGCGACTGCCCATGACGATACCGACCAGGGGGCCGGTCACAGGGGGCGGGTTCATGCGATGCTATCGGGGATGAGGCGACTTTCCAGCCGGGTGATTTGGTCGCGGAGCAAGAGCTTGCGCTTTTTCAGGCGTTGGATTTGCAACTGATCGATCGGGAATTGATCGGCCAGTCGCGTGATCACCGTATCGAGGTCACGGTGTTCGCTGCGCAGGAGGTGCAAGTGCCGCAACATGGTGTCCGTATCGGTCAGCATAAACGGTCTCTATCACAAGCGGTGGCTTTATTCCTATCCGGGGTGGTCAGGTTTTTTATGGCCGGGGGATGACCGATTTGGTGCGTGACAAGCGAAGCGATCGGGGTTTATGGTTTTGATCCCGTCGCCGATTGGTCGGCGCGGATCGAGGAGATCACATATGAGCATTCAGGCGCGGATTGAGTCTCTCCAAGGTCGTCATGCTAATTTGGAAGCGTTGATTGAGGCGGAAGATCGCCGCCCGCAACCCAATACTGGTGAGCTATCCCGTTTGAAGCTGGAAAAATTGCGGCTCAAAGAAGAGATGCAACGGTTACGGTCAGGCAAGCAAGGCTGAGTGAACCACGTTGAACGAGAGATGAGGCGGTTTAGGCCGCCTCATCCTCGTGGTGAGTGTGCGGTTGCTCGGGCAAGGGCGCGCCTTCGCGCAGCAGGCGGGCATTGCCGGCGGCGACGGCGTCGTTCAAATCTGATTGCTTGCACAGGCCGAGGATGACCGGGTCACGCGGCTTGATGTTGGCGCTGTTCCAATGGCTGCGATCCCGGACTTTTTGGATCGTGTCTTTGGTGGTGCCGAGCAATTTGACGATTTGCGCGTCTTGTACCTGCGGGTAGTTGCGTAGCACGAAGGCGATGGCGTCTGGCCGGTCGATCCGTTTCGCGACCGGGGTGTAGCGCGCCCCTTGGCCGCGCTTGCCGCGCTTGTTGGACGGCAGGGCGGATTCCAGCAGGGTCAGCCGGGCATTTGGATCAGCCTCGCACCGATGGATGTCGGCGGCGGTGACTTGCTTGTTGGCGACCGGATCATAGCCATTGATCCCTTGCGCCACCTCGCCATCGGCGATGGCCTGGATTTCGAGCGGGTGCATGCCGCAGAAAGCGGCGATTTGCTCAAAAGTCAGGGCGGTTTTTTCGATCAGCCATACAGCGGTGGCTTTCGGCATCAGGGGCAACGACATGATGAACCTCAGGAAAGCGCCGCAACGCACACCAATCGGGCCGTGCTGCGGCTATGATCGGCTCGATATGGTCCGGGCGAGGCCGGTGGGTCAAGGGTATAATCGTCGATTTAGACGATTTATCGGCATGGCTTGGTTGCGCGATGCGGAATATGGCTTGCGTTTGGCCGTGGCGTGCTCAAGATAGGGGGATGGGGTGGGTTTACGCATGATTGATCCGTTTGGCCGGGCGATAAAATATTTGCGCGTTTCGGTGACGGACCGATGCGATTTTCGCTGTGTTTATTGCATGGCGGAGGACATGAATTTTCTGCCCAAGGCGGAATTGCTCACGCTTGAGGAGTTGGAGCGGCTGGTTTTGGCGTTTGTGCGGCTCGGGGTGCGCAAATTGCGACTGACCGGCGGCGAGCCACTGGTGCGGCGCGGGGTGATGGCGCTGGTGAACCGGCTGGGAAGCCAGATTGGGCACGGGTTGGATGAGCTGACGCTGACCACCAATGGCAGCCAATTGACCCGGTTTGCCGATGAATTGGCGGCGAGCGGGGTGAAGCGAATTAATGTCAGCCTCGACACGCTCGATGCGGACAAATTTGCGGCGATTACCCGCTGGGGCCGGTTGCCGCAGGTGTTGGACGGGGTGATGGCGGCGAAAGCGGCGGGGCTGGCCGTGAAAATCAACGCGGTGGCGCTGAAGGGCGTCAATGAGGATGAGTTTGACCGGATGCTGGGCTGGTGCGGCGCGCATGGGTTTGATTTATGCTTGATCGAGACGATGCCGCTCGGGGAGATCGATGCGGACCGCACCGATCAATATTTGCCGCTCTCGCTGGTGCGCGAGCGGTTGGCGCGGCACTGGAGCTTGCAGGCCAGCGATTATGTGACAGGCGGGCCGGCGCGCTATTATGATGTGGCGGAGACCGGCACGCGGCTGGGGCTGATTACGCCGTTGACCCATAATTTTTGCGAGGGCTGCAACCGGGTGCGGCTGACCTGCACCGGCACGCTGTATATGTGTTTGGGGCAGGACGATGCCGCGGATTTGCGGACGGTGCTGCGCGCCAACAGCGACGATGCGGCGCTGGAGGCCGCGATTCACGCGGCGATTGCGCGCAAACCCAAGGGCCATGATTTCGTGATCGACCGGGCCGGACGCAAACCAGCCGTGGCGCGACATATGAGCGTGACCGGCGGATAATCTCTCACGCTCCGATATTTCGTTTCTGCTCCGTAACGAATTGGGCGTGCGGCGGTGGCGCAAAAATCAGGCGAAAATTTTCGGTGGCGGGCGGGGGGCGGTGAACCGGCTGGCGTGTGGTGCGGGCCGGGCTTGCGCGCAACATTGGGGTTTGCGGCGGCGCGGGGTGGGCGTTTTGCGGGGTTTTGGCGCGCGCGGCGGGCGCTGTGGCGCAGAGCAGAGATGGCCGGGCGGGGTGATGCCGAGCAGCCGGCAGAGCGGGCGCAGGCTGCGGCCCAGCGTTGGGTGGGTTGCGAGGAGCGCAATCATGTCCGGATCATCGAGCAGGGTGGTGAGCTGACCACGGGCGGTCGCGATTTCGGATTGCGGCAAGAGGCGCAGCAGCCAGCCGAAGCGGGTGGGCAGGCGCAGCGGAGCGGATGGGGTGGTGGCTGGGGTGGGGTTTGATGGGGGTTGGGTGGTGCGCGTCGGCGCGGACGCGCTTGGTGGGCGCGGCGTGATGGGGCCACGGGCGAGGGTGGCGAAAAACCGGTTGCGCAGGGCGCAGATGCGGCGGAAAATCAGTAAGGCGAACGGGCCGGAGAGTGGTGCGGTTTTGCGCGGGTTGCCGAGGGCCATGACGATCAGCTTGATGACGAAACTGAACCGATCAGCGAGCAGAACGGGTTGCGGTGGGGGCGTCCAGGGCATGACCCATAACAGCATAGAGGGCGGGGGGTGCGAAAGGGGAATTTTGCACGGTGTTAGTTTTAATGTATTTTTGGGGTCAGGTGCGGCGATGATGACGCGACGGTGCTGGATCGTTTGATCACGTGGATTGTCGATAGGCGGCGGTAAAGTGCTGAACCACCTGGCGCTGGTTGCCGGTGATCCAGAATTCGATGGTGCCGTTATTCCAATAGGTCACCGCATGGCCGGCCACAGCGCTGCGCCGAACCGGATGGGCGGCCTCGCCATTGGCTGGCCAGGCAATGAGGGTGATTTGGGATTTGGCATGCTGATAGACCAGGATGGACGCTGAGTGGCCGGCAATAATATCGGTGCGGCATCCCGCAAACACAAAGCCCGCTTTGGTTAAGTTGGGCACGGGGGGCTGCGCTAAATGCCGCCTTGCAAACCAAGCGTCAGCGCCGCCGGGGCGATTATCAGCGAGCGAAACCGCTTGCGCTGGGAGCGACTGGCGTAGGCCCGCGTCAGCCACGGCCCGAATGGTTGGCGCTTCATGGCGACCCGTTTGGAGCATGAGCATGATCATCGCCGCTGCCGCGAGACCCACAAGACCGCCAGACAAAGCGGGGAGCTTCCATGAACGCGACCGCATCGCGCTTTGAGCGGGCCTGGATGACGTGATTGCCGTATCAATACGACCGATTAATACCGGGTCGAGCTGTTCAACGGGGGCGAGGCGCGCGAGCTGGTTCCGGAGCAGCAACAGCTCGGCGAACGTTGCTGAGCAGGTGGGGCATGCCGCCATATGGCGCACCAAGTCGTTTGCGGCCTGATCATGCAGTTCATGATCGAGCAGGGCGTGGAGATCAAGGATACGGTCGTCACAGTTCATGGTGCTAGACTTTCTCTCAGGCTGGCACGCGCCCGGGCGAGACGCGACATGACGGTGCCGATGGGCACATTCTGGATTTGGGCAATTTCCTTATAGGATAATTCGGAAAACTCCCGCAGCAACAATGCTTCGCGCAGCGCATCCGGCAAGGCGGCGACGTGGTGACGCAGCACGGCGTCCTGATGGCGACGCAGGGCGGCTTGTTCGGGGTCCGGCGCTGGATCGGCCTCGGCTTCGGCAATACTCAAATCGACAAGGGGCGGCTCGGCGCCCAGACCCGAACGATGGAGATTGCGCATGATGGCGGCAAGCCAGGCCCGGATGTCACCGCCTTGATAGGTTCGAAAATAGCGTAGCCCGCGCAAATATGTCTCCTGCAACAAATCATCCGCCGATGACCGGTCCGCGCAGAGTGCGCGGGCCAGCCGGTGCAATGCCAGCAAAGCTGGCAAAGCATTGAGTCGGAATCGTTGATGCTCGTCCTCCGAGGAACCCATCATCAGGGGGCAGGCTTTACCGTTACTGTTCCCAACATCTCTGGATGGATGCCACATTTGTAGTGAAATTGTCCGGTTTTTTTGAAGGTGAAGCGAAAACTTTGGCCAGGATCGAGCACGCCGGAGCGGAATTGCTTGCCAAAGGCTGTTACCGTATGCGCGACATCATCGCGATTAGTCCAAACAACGGTATCACCCGGATGCACAAGCACCTGCGGAGGACTAAACGCATAGTTTTTGATCAGCACCGAAACAATCGATGCCTGACTAACACACGGCAGTAGCCAGCCGACAATCGCACTTATCAGCAAAAATCGTCGCATCGTTGGTGCTTTCAGGCCAGAGTTGTATCGATCGTTGCTAATTGTGCGCGGCCCGCGCGGAGTTTTACCGTGCGAATGCCAAGATGGCTGGTAACCTCATCGGCCTTCATGCTCATGATTGGACCCGGATGCGGTGCCGAGCCGGGGGCGGGCTGGGGAAACGAGGTGGCAAACGCCGAATGGAAGGTTACAGTGCCTTCCACTTTCTGCAAGACTTGGTGAATATGACCGTTCAGCACGGTCACCGAGCCAAAGCGTTTGAGCATGGCAAAAGCAACATGGGCATCCGCCGTGCCCCAACCCCATTTCGGATAGACCGCCCAGAGCGGCACATGGGCAAAAATAACGATGGGTGTTGAGGACGCGACGGCGCGCAGATCATCTTTCAGCCAAGCCAATTGTTCGGGGCCGAGCAGCCAAAGCCCGTTGGGCAGCGTGTCCACCACATTGACCAGACCGATAAAATGCACACCGCTCGCGTTAAAGCTGTACCAGCCCATGCCCTTGGTGCCGCGCCCATAGCGGGCGAGATAAAGTTTTTTGCCTCGGTCCAGCATGTCATGTTCCCCTGGCACGTGATGGATCGTCATGCCGGCGCCCTGATTGATCCCGTGGGCGGTATCGAACTCATCGGGTTTGGACAAATGGGTGATGTCCCCAGTGTGCAGAATGAAGGCGGCGTCGTGGCGCATCGATTTGGCGAGCCCAATGGCTTTGGCTAACGTGCCCGGCACATCCGGATAGGCGGGGGCTTTGAACCCAATATGGCTATCGCTGATTTGCAGAAAGCTGAATTTATGGTCGGCCGCCGAGGCTTCGCCAAGCGCGGCAAGGGTTGTCGGAACGCCACCGACCATGGTCCAGACCAGCCCGGCACCAATCCAGCTTGCGCATTCCATAACCCGGCGCCGAGAGGGATTTTCCGGCAGTGACGGATCAGCTTCATCGATCATTGGTCTCTCCTAATGTTGACGACACCCCAAAGACCGGACTGGTGCGCGGATTATTCCCCGATCGGCAATCACAATGACGTGATTGCGTCATTGACGAGCGCGCGTCGTCGCGGACAAGTGGTTGTGGGGCGCGCATGGTTGGTCGGAATTTATCAGCAGCGTGTGATTATGGTGCAGAACGGGCGCGATGATCTTGCGCGATGTTAGGTGCTTTTAATCGTTAACAAAGCTTATTGACTATGGCTGCGTCATCCTATGAAAATTAGGTTATGGTTTCTTGTTATTTTAGCGGGCACCTTAACGTCTTGTGCGTCCAGGGGCGGGATGGCGGTTTCATAGGATCAATCGCCCGGTGATTATCATCGTTTATCGTTGTGCTTTTATCGGACGGTTGAGGATTCTGCTGTGTATGGCAATGGCGGGCCCATTTTTGACGAAGGCCGATTTACAAGATCCGGCAGAGATTCAAATTGCGAAAGTGGCTGTGGGTATCGAACAGTGGGAGGTGGATTTTACACCGAGCGTAACCGGAAGCGCACTGACCTTGGGGGAATTCAGCATTTTGGGGGTACGGAAACCCTCCTGGGTTAATCGCGTTGAACAGCGGATTGATTATTGTGGCGGCACCTTGACGCTCAGCGCGGCGAAATCATCGCCTGTAGGCGACCCGGCGCGCTATTGCCGACCGCGCAGGCCGGCGCGGATGCCGAGCCAGCAGAGGAGCGCGAGGACGAGGTTGATGCCGCCGACGGTGAAGCTGCCAAGGGTGGTGAAACCGTTGAGATTGCCGGTATCAAGGCCCGTGATGAACAAGGCAACGGCGTAGAGCAGGGTTAGTTTCGGGCCTGCTTGCTGTGCCGCGATCAGGAGTTTGCCCCGCTCTGGGTTGCGCCTGACGCGGATAATGGCGGTAATCAACCAGATGATTTGGCCGATCAGCGCGATGCCGCCGAGCCAGACTGCAACCATGCCGTACCCTTGGAGTGGCAGCTGGTTATAACGATCAGTAGTTGACAGCACGATTGCAAAAAATATGAAGGCGATTGCCGGGATACTAACAGCAAGCGTTCCGTACAGCCGGTAACGGCCCATCGCGACCAACGCGCCAGCGCGACCGGAAGGTGCCCTTTGGCCGGATGGCACAAACACTGAGTAGAGCACTGAATCGGGGGGAATGGGTTTGCGTTCGCGCATGGTGGGTTGGGACTTTCGCGTTAGGATGCGGCAGTGGTGCTCACGTGGCGGGCGCGGAGGCGGCGGATGCGGCGGGCGTCGGCGTCGAGGATCAAAAATTCGATGCCGGAGGGGTGGCGCAGAATTTCGCCACGGGTGGGGACGCGGCCGGCGAGGGTGAAGACGAGGCCGCCGATCGTGTCGATGTCGGCGTGGCGTTCTTCTTCGGTGAGGATGTCACCAAAGCGGGCCACGAAATCTTCGAGCGGGAGGCGGGCATTGAGATCGACGCTGCCATCATCGCGTTCGATCAGCATCGGGCCTTCGATTTCGTCATGTTCGTCGTCAATGTCACCGACGATGGTTTCAACCAGGTCTTCGATGGTGACGAGGCCATCGACGCCGCCATATTCATCGATGACGAGGGCGAGATGGGTGCGGCGCTGGCGCATTTGCCAGAGCAGGTCGAGCACCGGCATTTGCGGCGCGACCATCAGGGGTTTGCGCAGGATGGTGCGGAGCGAAAAATTTTCGGGCGGGCCAGCATAGGCCATCACGTCTTTGATATGGACCATGCCGAGAATATCATCGAGATGCTCGCCATAGACCGGCATGCGCGAATGGCCTTCGCGGCGGATTTGGGCGATGGCTTGATCGAGACTAACATCGGCGCGCATGGCAATGATGTCAGCGCGCGGGATCATCACGTCATCCGCGGCGGTGCCGCGCAGGCGCAGCACATTGGCGATCAAGGCGCGTTCCTGCGGATCGAGCCCGGTGCCGCCGCCTTGGGCGCCGATTTCGGCTTGGGCTTCTTCCATCAAATCGCCGATTTGCTGGCGCAAATCGGGTTGTTCGCGCATTTTGCTGAGGAGTTTGCCAAACCAGGAGCCGCTCATGATGGCGTCTCGCCATCATGATTTTTCCCGCCGCGCGCAGCCGCCACACCAACCCTGCGCGCTTTCATGATACGCTCCGGGTATGAATGGCTGTTGGCGGTTTCCAGGGGTTGGGGATTTTGAGGTGGGCGAGCAGGCGGGATTCCAGGCGTTCCATGCGGATCGCTTCGCCGGGGTGGTGGTGATCATGGCCGGCGAGATGCAGCGCGCCGTGGATGACCAGATGGGCGAGATGGTGCGCGGGTGGGCGCTGGGCGGCGCGGGCTTCGCGCAGGATGGTGCCCAGCGCGAGGATGATTTCGGCGGGCTGTTCGTAGGTGAGCACGTTGGTGGGTTTGTTGCGCCCGCGATCTCGGTTGTTGAGCTGTTTGACGGTGCGATCATCGGTGAGGATGACGCTGGCGGCGCAGTGGGTGAGGGCGAGGGCGCGGGCGATCAGGCGCTCGGGTGCGGGGGTGACGCGGCGCCAGCGTGGCTCGGCGATGATGATCTCCCCGCGCACGGGCGATGCCATGCGCGGGGGACGAGGGGATGGCTCGGGGGGCGGCTGGTCCATCAAAATCCGCGCTCGCGCTCCTGCTGGGCGGCGATGCGCTGGTCATAGGCATCGACGATGCGCGCGACCAGGGGGTGACGCACCACATCGCTCACGGTGAAGCGGGCGAAGCCGATGCCGGGGACGCCTTCGAGTGTGTCGAGCGCATCGGCGAGGCCGGAGCGCGCGCCGGGCGGCAGATCGATTTGCGACAAATCGCCGGTGATCACCATGCGGGTGCCTTCGCCCATGCGGGTGAGGAACATTTTCATTTGCACGGGCGTGGTGTTTTGCGCTTCATCGAGAATGACGAAGGCATGGGCCAGGGTGCGACCGCGCATGAAGGCGAGCGGGGCGATTTCGATTTCGCCGGCGGCCATGCGGCGGGTCATTTGATCGCCGGGGAGTAAATCTTGCAGCGCGTCATAGAGCGGGCGGAGATAGGGATCGACCTTCTCTTTCATGTCACCGGGGAGAAAGCCGAGCCGTTCGCCCGCTTCGACGGCGGGGCGCGACAGCACGATGCGATCGACGCGACCGGAGATTAGCATGGCGACGGCTTGGGCGACGGCGAGATAGGTTTTGCCGGTGCCTGCGGGGCCGAGGGCGAACACCATTTCATGCTTGGCGAGCAATTCGATATAGCCGGTTTGGCCGGGGCTGCGCGGGCCGACCGCACCTTTGCGGGTGCGGATGGCGGGGAGATCGGACAAGGGCAGGCGCGGATCGGCGGCGGGATCAACGAGGCGGGCGGCGGCATCGACTTCGGCGACGCTGATGGCTTCGCCGCGGGCGAGGCGTTGATAGAGCGAGGCGAGCGCGGTTTCGGCAGCTTCGACGCGGCTGGCTTCGCCGGTGATTGAGACGCGGTTGCCCCGGCAGGCGAGGCGGACACCGAGACGCTGTTCGATGCGCATCAAATGGCGATCATGGTCGCCGAGCAGGATGGAGAGCAGCGCATTATCGGCGAAGGTGACGGTGCGGGCGCGTTTGGCTTCGGTGGACAGGATCTGGCTCAAGCGGCTTGGTGCTCCCTTCGGTCGTGGGTGTGATCCAATATCGCCATCAGTGAGTTGGGGTTGGCCTCGGTGACGCGCACCGGGGCGATTTGGCCGGTGCGCAGGGTGCTGGCTTCGACGATGACGGGTTGCAGATAGGGCGAGCGGCCGGCGAATTGGCCCGGATGGCGGCCTGGGCCGGTGAACAGCACGTCGAATTGTTGGCCGATTTGGGCGCGGTTGAAATCATCCTGCTGGAGGCGCAGCAAGGCTTGCAGCTCTTGCAGGCGGGCGTTTTTCACCGGCTCGGGCACTTGGTCTGGCGCATCGGCGGCGGGGGTGCCGGGGCGGCGGGAATATTTGAAACTATACGCGAGGGCGAAGCCGGTTTCGGCGACGAGGCGCATGGTGGCTTGGAAATCGGCCTCGGTTTCGCCGGGGAAGCCGACGATGAAATCGCTCGACAGGGCGATGTCTGGGCGGTTTGCGCGCAGTTCGGCGGTGATGCGGCGGAACAGATCGACATTATGGCGGCGATTCATCGCGGCGAGGATCAGGTCTGATCCGGATTGCACCGGCAGATGCAGGAACGGCATGAGTTTGCTGTTGGTGCGGTGAGCGGCGATCAGATCCGCACTCATGTCGCGCGGGTGCGAGGTGGTGTAGCGCAGGCGCGCGAGGTCGTTGATCTCGGCGAGGGCGGCGAGCAGGCGGGCGAGCGACCAGCTTTTGCCATCGGGGCCATCGCCATGCCAGGCATTGACGTTTTGACCGAGCAGGGCGATTTCGCGCGCGCCGAGGGCGACCAGACGGCGGGCTTCGGCGAGGATGGCGGCGGCGGGGCGGCTTTGTTCGGCACCACGGGTATAGGGCACCACGCAGAAGGTGCAGAATTTGTCGCAGCCTTCTTGGATCGCGAGGAAGGCGATGGGGCCTTGGCTGGCTTGGTCGCTCGGCAGATGGTCGAATTTTTGTTCGGCGGGAAAATCCGTGTCGATCACCGGGGCGCCGCTCAGGCTGAGCGCGTCGAGCAGAGCGGGCAGGCGGTGATAGGCTTGCGAGCCCATCACCAGATCGACATAGGGCGCGCGGGCGAGGATTTCGGCCCCTTCGGCTTGGGCGACGCAGCCGGCGACGGCGATCAACATGCCGCCGGGGCGGGCTTCTTTGAGAGTGCGCAGGCGGCCCAGCTCGGAGAAGAGCTTGTCGGCGGCGCGCTCGCGGATATGGCAGGTATTGAGAATAACGAGATCAGCATCCGGCGTGGGGACCGGCGTGAAGCCGAGCGGGCGCAAAATATCGGCCATGCGGCCACTATCATAGGCGTTCATCTGGCAGCCCCAGGTCATGACATGGAGGCTGCGGGGGTTGGGCGCGCGGGTCAGCGGGCGCGATGGCGCTGGGAGGGTCATTTGGGTCCAATCCGGCTGGAGGTCAGCCGGTGGATGAAACGCGGAGCGAAATCGGTCAAGCGCACCCTTTGTTCAGGCCGGAAATTCGGCTGGAGCTAATGTCGGAATTCGGCCCCGTGTCTGTCAAGCTTTTTCGGGGGCGGGGTGGGGGGCGGGCGATGATGTTTCGATGAAACGATGCTGGCGCAGGGCGGCGGCGCGGCGGGCGATGGTGGCTTCCAGGGTGGTGGCGAGGGCTTTACGGCCCAGGCTGGCGGGGAGCGGCGGGCTGAGGATGATGCGGGCGCGCACAGTATGACGACCGAGGCGGGCATAATGCGAGGCGATGTCCATATCGCCATACCAGGCAATCAGCGGGCGGTTGCGCCGACAGATGGGCAGGCCATCGAGCTGGTCATACACGATGGTGACCGGCTGGATCAGCGGCGCGATGTCACGCTCGGCCAAAGCGAGGAAGCTGGAGCGGAATTGCAGGGTGCGCGCGCCATCAGACGTGGTGCCTTCGGGGAACAGGATCAGATTGTCACCCTCATCGAGCCTGGATTCCAGGGCGGTGCGTTCGCGCCCGGTATTGCCGCGCTCGCGGCTGACGAAAATGGTGCGCCCGGCGCGGGCGATGAGGCTGATGCCGGGCCATTTGGCGACGTCGCCTTTGGCGATGAAGCAGCCGGGCAGCACGGCGCCCAGGGCGATCACATCGACCCAGGAGGTGTGATTGGACACAAACAGGATCGGGCGGGTGGGACGCGCGGGGTCGTGGGCGATGGTGCCGGTGACCTCAAGCGTGAGACCGAGAATGCGCGCGACGCCGGACCAATAGGTCATCGGCAGGCGTTCTTTGGCCTCCCCTGCCCGGTTGATCAGGAAGAGTTGGACCGGCAGGAGGATCAGGGTCCAGAGCAGGACCAGGATCAGCCGGGAGATCATGCGAAGCCAACCTATCATCGCTCTGGGGTAGCGGGCGGACGGGCTTGCTGCAAGCTTGGGCGTTAACTTGGGGGTTAAAAGGTCAGGTTGGTGCGGACGCCGACCACCCATTCATTCTGCAGCCTTTGGCGCGGGGCGGCGGGATTGGCGATGCCGCCGCCGGGATTGCGGATATATTGCAGGTCTGGCTGGAGTTGCAGCCAGGGGGTGAGTTGGGCCTGATAGGTGAGTTCGATCAGGGTTTCGGTGCCCTGGATCGGGGCGCTTTGATCGGGGCGGGCTTGGCTGAAATCCGCTTGGGCGCGCTCACGATTGATCAGGTCGCCGCTGATTTGGCCGATCCCGATATCGATGCCGGCGGTGTCATTCGGGCGACCGGGCAGAGGGTCGGTGAGGGTCAGGCCGAAATTGGCGCTGAAGCTGATGAGGTTGCGATCCGGCGGCGCGCCCATCAGGCGAGCGAAAAAATTGAGCTGGCGAGGGCTGCCATGCTTGTGCCAGAGCGTTTGATCAATCACGCCATAGAGGCTGTCATTATGCTGGCGGAAGGCGGGCGACGGGCCGGTCTGGTTGGGGAAGGCGCCGGTATCAACCCAAAAACCGAGCCGATAGGTGCCGGGATGGCCCGCGAGGCGGGTGGAAAAATCGGCCTCGACGATGGTGAGCGCGCCGGTGGTGAGGTTGAATTTGGTGCCGCCGGCATCGAGCGATTGCGGGTCGTTGGCGAAGGGGCCGCCGGGCGGATTATCATCGAAGGTGCCGGCGAGGAGGGTGAGGTTTTTCGTGGGTTTGAGGCGCAGGCGCACGCCGAGCGCGCTGAGCGGATAGGCCGGGCCGCCAGCATAAAGGTCCGCTGAGGGCACCAGC
>JAKBBY010000255.1 GCA_021808315.1 Pseudomonadota bacterium
ATTCAGCCCAAACACCAACGCCAAAAACCGCCCGCGATGCCCAAGCCACCAAGGCTGCGCAAACCAAATCCCCAAACTGATCGCCGTGCAGCCCGCATACCCGCCCAGCAACAACCATCGCCGCCCAACCCGATCGCCGAGCAAAAACGCCAAACCTGAGAGCACCGCCGCCACACTCGCCACCAGCAAAATCCCCGCCGTCAGCGATTTGAAAAAATATGGCCCCACCACATAGGTAATCATCCCAAACCCCGCGACATCGCCAAACGCCATCGCAATGCTGCATCCAAGCTTGAGCCACACCAACCGCGCCCCCCAGGCCATAGCTGACCCGCGCGTAATCGCCTCCGCATCGATCACCGCCAGCCGTGCGCGGGCCTGCGCCCCATAATAGGCCACCGCCTCCGCCTCGGCCCGCGCCTTGTCGCGCAAGCTCAGCCAGCGCAGCGATTCCGGCGTGTGGCCGCGCACCACCAACAACGAAACCACAATGCCAAACCCCACCAACCCCACCACGGCGCGCTGCACCGCGACCTGTTGATACGCCGCCGAATACGCGGCCAGCGCCAGCACCAACCCACCCAGCGAAACAAAATTCACCGCCGCCATCGTCGCTTTGCCGCGATGCGCCGGCGGCATCAATTCCTGCGACGAGACCAAAATCGTATTCATCTCACCGCCCGCCGCGAGCAGCATAATCGCCAGCGCCGCCAACACCGCCGCATAGCCAAAGCTAAATGCAAGCCCCAGCGCCCCGAGCGCATAAGCCGCCATCGTCAGATAAAACATCCGCCGCCGCCCGATCCGGTCCGATAACGGACCCGCAATCGCAATCCCCACCATCAGCCAAATCGGCGCCCAGACCAGCAGGAGCGACACCATGAATTTCGGCATCACAAACCAGCCCGACGCCACCGAGGCGGCACCAAACGCATAGGCCTCGGCCAGCATGCCGAGCGCAAACGAAAAGAAATTAAAACTATCGGTGCGACACCAGCGGATCGCGGTCATCCCACCCGCTCGAACCGGCACGCAAAAAAACCATCCGTCTGATCCCGCGCGGGCGATAACCGAAGCGCATCGCCGCGCAAATAATCAGGCCACGGCTCAGCGAGCGCCACCACCCGGAACCCAGCATGCCGTGCCAAAAACCCATCAATCTGGGCTTCGTTTTCCTCGGCCAACACCGAACAGGTCGCATAAACCAAATGCCCGCCCGGCTTCACCAAACGCTGCGCCTCATCCAGGATCCGCGCTTGCTTGACCGTCAACTCGGCCAAATCCTGCTCGGTCAGGCGCAGCCGCGCATCCGGATTGCGCCGCCAAGTGCCGGTGCCGGTGCAAGGCGCATCGACCAGCACGACATCGCATTTCTGCTCCTGACGCTTGCCCCATTTATCGCCCGGCGCCAATAAATGCCGCTCGGCATTATGCACCCCGGCCCGCCGCAGCCGCTTGATCGCCGCATCCAGGCGCGGTGCCGAAACATCGCAGGCGACCAGATGACCCTTATTCGCCATCATCATCGCAAGAGCCAGCGTTTTGCCGCCAGCGCCCGCGCAATAATCAACCACCCGCATACCGGGCCGCACATCGGCCAGCAGCGCGACCAGTTGGCTGCCCTCATCCTGGATTTCAACCAACCCATCGCGGAACGCCGCACTCGCGGTGACATTCTGGCGGCCGGGCAGGCGCAGACCCCAAGGGCTCAGCCGTGTGGGTTCCGCCCGCAGCCCATCGCGCGCGAGCGCCGCGATGGCCGCCTCACGCGTCGTTTTCAGTAAATTCGCCCGCAAATCGAGCGGCGCCTGGGTCAGCATCGCCGCGCATTCGGCGTCCAACCGAGCGCCAAAGCGCGCGCGAAATTTTTCCACCACAAAATCGGGGATCTCCAGCCGCACCCCATCCGGCATCCCCGGATGATCGAGCGTGTGGGTGGCCAGCTGCGCCAGCGCCCGTTTCTCCGCCTCATCGAGCGGTGCCGGGGCGAAGCGCGAGCCCCCAAACGCCGATTCCGCCCGATGCGCCGTCATGCCGCCCAGCACCATCATCGCGAGCGACAGTAAGCGCGGCGTGACCGGCGCGCCTATCCGCTCCAGCCACCAGCCCAGCCGCCGCCGGGCGCGCAGCACCGACCAGGTGATTTCACTAATCTCGCGCCGATCACCACCGCCAATAAAGCGCCGCGTGCGCAAAAACGCGTTGGCCACCGCATCGGCAGGGCGAGGGTCCGCCTCAATGGCGCCGAGCAGCTCAATGGCCGCGTCCAGCCGTCCCGCCGGGGTCATGGATCAATCCTGACGGTAATTCGGCGCTTCGCGGGTGATCGCGACGTCATGGACATGGCTTTCGCGCAGACCCGCGCCGGTGATGCGTCGGAACCGCGCCTCGGTTTGCAGCGCGGCGATGGTGGCACAGCCCGTATAGCCCATGCCGGCGCGCAGCCCGCCGACCATTTGATGCACCACCGTGCTCATCGGGCCTTTATAGCCCACGCGGCCCTCGATCCCCTCGGGCACCAATTTTAATTGGTCTTTGATTTCCTGCTGGAAATACCGATCCGCCGACCCGCGCGCCATCGCCCCCAGGCTGCCCATGCCGCGATAGGATTTATAGGACCGGCCTTGATATAAAAATACCTCGCCCGGCGCTTCATCGGTGCCCGCGAGCAGCGAGCCGACCATCACGCAATCGGCGCCGGCGGCAATGGCTTTGACGATATCGCCCGAGTTACGGACCCCCCCATCGGCAATGGCCGGCACATCATGCGTGCGGCAGGCGGCGGAGGTTTCCAGCACCGCCGAGAATTGCGGCACACCCACGCCCGCGACCACCCGCGTGGTACAAATGCTACCCG
>JAKBBY010000256.1 GCA_021808315.1 Pseudomonadota bacterium
CGCGGGTAATCTCGGCAGTGTTGCCGGGCATGATATCCACTAACGTCCAGCCCAGCGGTGCTGCGCGTGTTGCAATTACCGCGCGGGTTTGCGGATGCAAATCGGCGGCGACAGCAATGACGTTTGATCCGGCGCGATGCACGGCATGCGCGAGCGCAACCCCTTCGGCGGCGGCGGTTGCTTCATCGAGCAGCGAGGCATTGGCGATCGCCATGCCGGTGAGCTCGGCCATCATGGTTTGGAAATTCAACAAGGCTTCTAGTCGGCCCTGCGCGATTTCGGCCTGGTAGGGCGTATAGGCGGTGTACCAACCTGGATTTTCCAGCACATTTCGTAAAATGACCAGTGGTGTTACCGTGCCATGATACCCAAGCCCGATCAGGCTGCGTTTAACGTCGTTCTGTGCGGTGAATTGCCGCATATCGTCCAAAATCTCACCCTCGGTCAGCGGTGCGGGCAAATCCAACGCTTGGAGATTGCGAATCGCCGCCGGCACGGTGCGGGCCATCAGCGATTCTAACGAGGAATCGCCCAATTCGCCGAGCATCGCCCGCTGTTCCGCTTCACTCGGGCCGATATGGCGCACGGCGAAGCGATCTTCGGCCAGCATCGCGTCGAAACCAGCCAGCGTATCGGGGGTCTGTGTGCCGGTGCTCATAGGGACTTCACCAAATCAGCATAGGCATCCGCATCCATCAGCGTGGCGAAGGCGGCGGGGTCATCGAGGCGCAATTTGAAAAACCAGGCCTTGCCTTCAGGGTCCTTGTTCACCAAGGCCGGATCGTCGGTGAGGGCGGGATTGGTTTCACTGACCACGCCCGCTAACGGCGCATAGATATCGGATGCGGCTTTGACGCTTTCGACCACCGCGCAGGCTTCGGCGGCGGCGACTTTGCGCCCAGGCTCGGGCAGTTCGACGAACACCACGTCGCCGAGCGCCGATTGGGCGTGGTCGGTGATGCCGATAATCGCTTCCGCGCCATCAAGGCGAACCCATTCATGGTCCTGGGTAAAACGTGTTTCGGTCATGCTCAAAAGCCTTTCAACGATGATAGCGGTGAGGAATGAAGGGGAGGGCGGTGACGTGTAGCCGGACCAACCGGCCACGCAGATCGGCAAAAATTTCGGTGCCGTCCTCGGCATGGTCGGTGCGGACATAGGCCAGGGCGATGGGTTCTTGCAGGCTCGGCGCGAAGCCGCCTGAGGTCACGTGTCCGAGCGGTTCGCCATGAGCATTTTGCAATGAGGCGCCAGCGCGCACGGGCGCGCGGCCTTCGGCGCGCAAGCCAACGAGGCGGCGGGCGGGGCCGTGATCATGCATCGCGCGCATCGCGGCGCCCCCTTGAAAATCCCAATTATCCCGCCGCCGCTTGCCAATCGCAAAGCCCAGCCCGGCCTCGATCGGCGAGGTGGTTTCATCAATATCTTGACCATAGAGCGGCAGACCAGCTTCCAGGCGCAGCGAATCGCGCGCCCCGAGACCGGCCCATTGGACACGGGAATCGGCGCGGAGCTGGGTGACCAGCGCCTCGGCGGCGTGAGCGGGCAGGCCGATTTCAAATCCGTCTTCGCCGGTATAGCCAGAGCGGGTGATGCTGGCGCTGGCACCGTGCCAGTCCAGCGTGATCGCATCCATAAACCGCATGGCGCGGGTGGCCGGCATGATGGCGGCGAGACAATCGGCGGCGAATGGCCCTTGGAGGGCGATCAACGCGCGATCAAACTGGGTCTCCAACGTCACGCCGGGCGGCAACACGGCGCGAATATGCGCGGCATCGATATGTTTGCGGCTGGCATTAAAGACCAGTAGCAAACCCACGCCCAGATTGGCGATCATCAGATCATCGACGATGCCGCCCGCGCCATTGGTTAAGAGGCTGTAGCGCTGGCGTCCGGGTTTCAGGCCGGCAATGTCGCCAGTGACGACTTGCTCCAGCGCCGTCGCGGCATGCGGGCCGGTGAGTATGGCTTGGCCCATATGCGAGACATCGAACAAGGACGCTTGGGCGCGGCAATGCAAATGCTCGGCGAGAATGCCCTGATATTGAAGGGGCATCGCATAGCCCGCGAAATCGACCATGCGCGCCCCTGCTTGCCGATGCAGCGCATCGAGTGGCGTGGTCAGTAGGTCAGAATCGGACATTAATCTCTCCACGCGGTCAGCGAACGGGTGCAGAACCGTTCCATCTGACCCCCCTCTGTCGCGGAACCTGAGAGATTGGGTCGAACAATGTTCGGACCTTACCCCGTGGGTGCGGCGCGGACGCCGGCTTTCCAGAGATTCACAGCCCGCGCGGTCCTTTTGCCTGAGCGTTTCCGGGGGCCGGTTGCGCCTTCGGCGGCGACGCTGGAGGATTGCTCCCGATCAGGCCGCACTCTCCCGCGAAGGAGATTGAATGGTCGCACCTTGGGCTAGTCGCGGGCGAAAATCAAGGCGGGTGCCTCGGCCCTCTCGTGCTTCCGCCTAAATCTGTAGATTTAACACCGAGCCGCGTGGCAGATGTGCTGGGAACGGCGTGGCTGGACCCATCGCGGATGCGGTTTGTCGCGGTGGCTGATTGGCGAGGCGCAATAAGGCGGGCTGGGGCGATGGCGGCGCTGATGGTGGCGTGGATGGTTGGGGTTTGGCGGACGGCCGCATGCTGAGGGGCGACGCGTCAGCGGCACCGGTGCGGACCGGGGTGGAGAAGGCGGCGAGGGATGCGGTTGCGATCATCAGGATCAGTATGAGGACCATTCCTCAAGATAAAGTTAATTTTCGCGCCCCCGCCAGCCACTAAAACGTGCATTTTCGGATAAATCGTTAAAATCAGGGGTACAATCGGGTCGCTTCCCAGCTTTCAGCGCTGCGGGTG
>JAKBBY010000257.1 GCA_021808315.1 Pseudomonadota bacterium
GCACGCCGATTTTGCCGAGACCCGGACGCAGCGCGCCATGGACATAGGAGGCGACGGTGCCGGTTTGCACCGTGACCACGGCAGCGCGGCGGATGGTCATGTTTTCACCGACCGTCGCGACCAGATGGGTCAATTCCGCGCTCACATCATGACTTGCGCCCGGATAGGGGGCGGCTTTGAGGGCTTCGACATCCTCGCCGATGGTGAGGGCCAATTTGGTCACGGTTTCCACGAAATTCTGGAAGGCTTCGTTGCGGGCCACAAAGTCGGTTTCGGCATTGACCTCGACCATCGCGGCTTTTTTGCCGTCATGGGCGACGCCAACCAAACCTTCGGCGGCCACCCGGCCCGATTTTTTCGCGGCCGCCGCGAGGCCCTTCTTGCGCAGCCAATCGACCGCCGCATTCATGTCGCCGCCCGCTTCGACCAGCGCCTTTTTGCAATCCATCATGCCTGCGCCGGTGCTTTCGCGCAGATCTTTCACCATGGCTCCGGTGATCTCAACCATTTTTTTGCTCCTTAAACCAGAATGGCGCGGGGCGCCTGAGACCCGCATCGCTTGAGGGGAACGCCCGGTGCCCGCTCAAGCGATGATCGTGATCGCTCATCGAAACTAAGCGCTTATTGCTACAGAACGACGGCGCTTTAGACCGTCGCGGCTTCACCGTGGCTGGCAATATCATCGATGCCGACTTCATCGAGCACGGCTTCGGGGATTTCCTCAACCGCACCTAAATCCGCACCGCTCGCCCCCATCTCGGCGCTGATGCCATCGAGCACGGCGCTGGCGATCAGGTCGCAATAGAGGGTGATCGCCCGGATCGCATCGTCATTCCCCGGAATCGGGTAGGTGATGCCGGCAGGGTCGGAATTGGAATCGAGCACCGCGACCACGGGGATGCCGAGCTTGTTGGCCTCTTCGACCGCGAGCTTTTCCTTGTTGGTGTCGATGATGAACAAAATATCCGGCAGGCCGCCCATGTCCTTGATGCCGCCCAGCGCACGATCAAGCTTGTCGCGCTCACGCGATAGGTTGAGCCGCTCTTTTTTGGTCAGACCCTGCGCTTCGCCATTCAGCATGTCTTCGAGCTGGCGCAATTTGCGGATCGAGTTAGTGATGGTTTTCCAGTTGGTCAGCATGCCGCCGAGCCAACGGTGATTGACGTAATATTGGCCGCAGCGTTTGGCGGAATCGGCAACATGATCCGCCGCAGCGCGCTTGGTGCCAACAAACAGCACGCGCCCGCCAGCGGCGGTGACGTTGCGCACTTCGCGCAGGGCGCGCTCCAGCAGCGGCACGGTTTGTTGCAGGTCGATAATATGGACCTGATTGCGCACGCCGAACAGGAACGGCGCCATATGCGGGTTCCAGCGGCGGGTGTTGTGGCCGAAATGCACGCCGGCTTCGAGAAGCTGACGCAGAGAAACCTGAGGTGCCGCCATGGGCGAAGTCCTTTCATCTGTGATCCGACGCGCGGATCGTCCGGTTGAGCCTCCACGGAGCTGCGCCAAAAGGCACCGGACCCGGTTGACCGGGAAAGGCGCTCCGTGTGTGGATTTGCGCAAGCGAAGGCGAGCGCGGCCACGATATGCAATGTCTGGCGCGGCAACGCAACAGGGCGAGCGTATGGCGGGGGCGATTCCATGCTAGAAGATGCGGATGCAACCGCTCGCTCTTTATATCCATTGGCCATTTTGCTTGAGCAAATGCCCCTATTGCGACTTTAATTCGCATGTGCGCGAGCGAATTCCCGAAGCCGCGATCATAGCAGCGTTGCGCGCAGAACTCCGCTATGAGGCGGCGCGGCTGGGTCCGCGTCGGCTCGGCTCGATTTTTTTTGGCGGTGGCACGCCGAGCTTGATGGCGCCGACCAGTGTGGCCGCGCTGATTGATGACGCTGCCGGGTTGTTTGCGATCGACCCGGAGATTGAAATCACCCTGGAGGCGAATCCAACCAGTGTGGAGGCGGCGCGGTTTGTCGGCTATCGGGCGGCGGGGGTGAACCGGGTTTCGATGGGGGTGCAAAGCCTGGATGATGCGGCGCTGCGCTTTTTGGGCCGCACCCATTCGAGCGCCGATGCGATGACGGCGGTTCGGCTCGCGCGCGATATTTTTCCGCGGGTCAGTTTTGATTTGATCTATGCCCGCCCTGGCCAGAGCCATGCTGACTGGCAGGCCGAGCTGAGCCGCGCCTTGGCGGTGGGATTGGATCATTTGTCGCTGTATCAATTGACCATCGAGCCGGGGACGCAATTTGCCACGCGCTATGCCCGCGCTGAGTTTGCGTTGCCCGATGATGACGAGGCGGCGGCGCTCTATGATGCGACCGGCGAGATTGCGGCGCGCTATGGGCTGCACGCGTATGAAATTTCCAATTATGCGCGCCCTGGCCAGGAATCCCGCCATAATCTCGCTTATTGGCGCTATCAGGATTATGCGGGTATCGGCCCTGGCGCGCATGGCAGGATTGCGATTGGCGATCAATTACGCGCCACGCGCCGCCATCGGGCACCGGAGGAATGGGCGCAGCGGGTGCAGAATGCGGGGCATGGGATGGCTGAGGAGCAGGCGGTGGAACCGGATGAGCGTGCCCGCGAAGCCGTGCTGATGGGGCTGCGCTTGACCGAAGGGATTGATAGTGCGGCGTTTTTTGCCCGCACCCAACGCCGGTTGGCGGATTTGCTCGATCCGGCGATTCTCGATCAGGCGGTGCTCGCGGATTATATCAATGTCACGCCCACCCATTTGATCGCGACCGCTGAGGGGCGCAAGCGTTTGGATGCGTTGCTGGCGGCGCTGCTCAACTAGATCAATATTGGTTTAGGTTGAATCGGTCGATTAAACCTAAACC
>JAKBBY010000049.1 GCA_021808315.1 Pseudomonadota bacterium
CGCAGGCCCCCAGACGCTTGCGGTAACCAAGGACCAAAAGCCGGTCGCCACCCTGACCGCGCCGCATATTATTTTCGCGACCGGTGCCCGGGCGCGGATTTTGCCGGGCCTTGAGCCAGATGGCGCCAAAATCTGGTCCTACCGCGAAGCCATGGTGCCGGACATCATGCCGAAATCGCTGGTGGTGATCGGCTCTGGGGCGATTGGCATCGAGTTTGCCAGTTTCTATCGCACGATGGGCGCTGAGGTCACGGTGATCGAAGCCTTGCCGCGCATATTGCCGGTCGAGGATGAAGAAATTTCGGCCTTCATGCATAAGCAGTTTGAAAAGCAGGGCATGAAGCTGTTCACCGGCGCCAGCTTTAAGAAGGCCGAAAAATCGGCAACCGCCGTGACCGTGACCATCGAAATGGGCGGCAAAGAGCAGGCGATTACCGCCGAGCGGGTGATTTCGGCGGTGGGCATTGTCGGCAATGTCGAGAATTTGGGCCTGGAGGCGGCGGGGGTGAAGATCGAGCGCACCCATGTGGTGGTCGATGGGTTTGGCCGCACCGGAGTGCCGGGTGTTTATGCGATTGGTGATCTGACCGGCCCGCCTTGGCTTGCGCATAAGGCCAGCCATGAAGGGGTGGTCTGCATCGAGAAAATCGCGGGGCTTAATCCGCACGCGTTTGAGACCGGCAATATTCCTGGCTGCACCTATTGCCGCCCGCAAGTCGCCTCGGTGGGTCTGACCGAAGCCAAGGCGAAGGAGACGGGCCGGGCGATCAAAATTGGCCGGTTCCCATTCATCGGCAACGGCAAAGCCATCGCGATGGGCGAATCAGAAGGGATCATCAAGACTATTTTCGATGCGAAGACCGGCGAATTGCTCGGCGCGCATATGGCCGGCGCGGAAGTGACGGAGATGATTCAGGGCTACGTGATTGCGCGGCAACTTGAAACCACCGAGGCCGATTTGATGCATACGGTCTTTCCGCATCCCACCATCAGCGAAGCGATGCATGAATCGGTCCTTGACGCCTACGGTCAGGTCATCCACTTCTGAGCCATCATGCGCATCGAAATTGATCATCGCCGGGCGGAGAGTGATCGGGTTCGCCACCCCGAAAAGCAGCATCGCGGCGACAACCCGATCCAGCGCAAACCGGCCTGGATCAGGGTCAAAGCGCCGACGCATCCGGTTTACGTCGAAACCCGCGATTTGATGCGCGCGGGCGGGCTGGTCACGGTGTGCGAGGAAGCCGCCTGCCCGAATATCGGCGAATGTTGGTCTCAGCGCCACGCCACAATGATGATTATGGGTGAAATTTGCACCCGCGCCTGCGCCTTTTGCAATGTCGCGACCGGCCAGCCCCAACCGCTCGCAGCCGATGAACCGGCACGGGTGGCCCAGGCGGTGCAAAAACTTTCACTCCGCCATGTGGTGATCACCTCGGTGGATCGCGACGATCTGGCCGATGGCGGGGCCGGGCATTTTGCGGCGGTGATTGCGGCGATTAGGGCCAGCGCACCAGAGACCACGATTGAAATTCTCACCCCGGATTTTCTGCGCAAACCGGGCGCGCTTGATGTTGTGGTCGCGGCAGAGCCTGATGTGTTCAATCATAATCTGGAGACCGTGCCGCGCCTGTATCCGACCATTCGCCCGGGTGCGCGCTATTTCCAATCGCTGCGGCTGCTCGATCAGGCCAAGCAGCTTAATCCGGCGCTGTTTACCAAATCGGGCTTGATGGTCGGGCTTGGCGAGACCAAGGCCGAGATTGGTCAGGTGATGGATGATTTGCGGATCGCCGATGTCGATTTTCTCACCATCGGCCAATATTTGCAGCCGACGGTGAAGCATGCCGCCATTGATCGTTTCGTGCCGCCCGATGAGTTTGCCGAGCTTGCCGCGATGGCGCGGGCGAAAGGCTTTTTGATGGTCTCGGCGACGCCGCTGACCCGTTCATCCTATCACGCTGATGCTGATTTCAGCGCCTTGCGCGCCGCCCGCCTGGCGCGTCAAATGGCGTAACCATGCCCAAATATGCCGAGCGCAAATTGGTGCCCTATCGCCCGGATCAAATGTTCGATCTGGTCGCTGATGTCGGCAAATACCCGCAATTTTTGCCCTGGTGCATTGGCGCTCGGATCCGCTCGCAGCAGGGCAATGAGCTGGTGGCTGATTTGACCATTGGCTTTGGGCCGTTTCGGGAAAGCTTTACCTCGCGGGTGCTGCTGGATGCGCCGGAGCGGATTGCGGTGCAGTATGAAAATGGCCCGTTCAAATATCTGCGCAATCAATGGCGCTTCATTCCCGATCCGCACGGCACTGTGATCGATTTTTATGTCGATTTCGAATTCCGCAACATCATCCTGCAAAAAGCCATCGGTCCGGTGTTCGGCGAAGCGGTGCGCCTGATGGTTGCGGCATTTTTGCGCCGGGCGCGTGACCGCTATGGCGCGCCACAACAATCCAATATTTCTCTCTCAGCGAAAGCATAAATCATGTATACCCCGATCATGCCTCAACCGGCGGTGCCGGTGCGGATCAATCTGTATTCCGATACCCAGACCAAACCGACGCGGGCGATGCGCGAGACTATGCTCGATGCCGAGGTGGGCGATGAGCAGCGCGGCATGGACCCGACCATCAATGCGCTATGCGCGCGGGTGGCGGCATTGTTCGGCAAGGAGGCGGCGATGTTTTTGCCCTCCGGCACGATGTGCAACGAGATTGCGATTCTGACCCATTGTCGCCCGGGCGATGAAATCCTGGCCCATGAGACCGCCCATATCATCACCGCCGAGGGTGGTGCGCCGGGCGCGCTGGCTGGGGCGCGGGTGCTGCCGCTCACCGGCGCCAAGGGCCAGTTCAGTGCCGAGACGCTGCGCGCGGCCTTGACCGATCGGTCGCGCTATGCCGCGCCGCAGACCTTGATGGTGGCAGAGCAGACCGCCAATCTCGGCGGTGGCACGATTTGGCCGCTGGCCGCGTTGAACGAGGTTGCCGCCATCGCCCATGAGGCCGGCATGGCCACCCATATGGATGGGGCGCGGCTGATGAATGCGGTGGTGGCCTCGGGCATTTCCGCCGCCGATTATGCCGCGTCGTTCGACACGGTCTGGCTTGATTTCACCAAGGGCCTGGGCGCGCCGCTCGGTGCGGTGTTGGCGGGGTCGCAAAGCTTGATTGATCGGGCTTGGCTGTGGAAGCAGCGGATGGGCGGTGCGCTGCGCCAAGGTGGGGTGTGTGCGGCGGCTTGCCTTTATGCGCTCGATCATCATGTGGCACGCCTCGCGGATGACCATGCCAACGCCAAGCGACTGGCCGCCGGTTTGCGCGGTATCCAAGGGCTGGCAGTGCAGGAGCCGGAGACCAATTTGGTTTATCTGGATGTGACCGACCCGCAGCGCACCCCGGGCGATTGGGCTTCCTCCCTGCTCGGCCAGGGGATTATGGTCTCAGTAATGAGCTCAAAGCGGCTGCGGCTCTGCACCCATCTTGATGTTGGTGCCGCCGATATTGATGAAACCATCGCGGCGTTTCGGGCCGTGAATTGATCATCCGGGCCGCTGGCGGCGGATCAGCACCCGGATTGCGCCGGGATTATTCGGGTGCGGATGGCTGAGGGCCAAAATCCGCTCGCGTAATCCCGGTTCATTGAGCCAGCGCGGCACGTCGCGGCGCAGCACGCCCTGAAATCCGTCTGCGCTGCGTGCCCCGCTGCCGGTGACGATTTCGACGCAGCGTTCACCGCGCGCGGCGGCCCCTTCGATCAAGGCAATCACCGCCGGGTGAGCGCGCGCAACCGTCATGCCGTGCAAATCCAGCGTGCGGGTGGGCGTGATGCGCCCGGTGCGAAATCGTTGCCAACTGCCCCGATCAAGCCCGGCTGGCACCGCGCCGACATTGATTTTATGCAAGACCGCCCGCTGCTTGGCCGCGGGAGTCGGCGTTGCGCGGGCTGGGGCTGGGGCGGTGGTTGGTGGCGCGTTGGGTGGTGGCGCGCTGGGCGGCGCGGGCGGGATTGTTGGCACGGCACGACCGGGCAAAGGCCGCACCGTCGCGGCATAGCGCGCCCAAATCGCTTGATCGACCGCCCGATCTGAGGCTGACTTACCCCGTCGCGGCGGTCGCATCGTCACCGATCAGCACGATATGCAAGCGCCGTGGCCCGTGTGCGCCGAGTTCCAGGGTGCGTTCAATATCGGCTGAGCGCGAGGGGCCGGTCACCAACATCACGTTGCGCGGCATCCCATGACAAGGCGGGGCCCCCGCCGCCCGCAGCGCATCGAACGCGTCTTCATACGGCCCGAACAGGCGCGCCGTATCGAGCGCGACGATGGCAGTGTCGGGCAGTAGATTGAGCGTGGTGGGCGTTGTCGCATCCGAGGGCAGCAGCAAGGTGCCGGTTTCGGCGATGCCAGCGAAGCCCTCTTGGATCGAGACCAGATCGCTCGGTTCGGCGCGACCGAACCGCATCTCGATCATCTCCTGCGCCCAATCAATGGCTTGCAGGGCCGGGTGCGGGGCAGCGACGGCGCGCATCGGCAAATTCTGCGCCCGCACATAATCGGCAATGGCGCGGGGTAGTTCGGCGCGGGTGGGAATTTGCGCCACGGTGCAAAATTCGCGGATGGCATTGGCGGTAAACAGCGCGATCAGGCCGGCATGATCGAGGGCGGTGCGCGCTGGAATGATGTGCCGTGGATGCGCGATCATGCGCCCGCGCAGCATCGCCGCCTGATCCTCCGGCAGCGCGCCTCGGCGCAGCCCATGACGAATGGCACTGAGGATCGCCGCACGCTGATGCGCTTGGCCGGCACCCGCGCCGCTCACGCGCCACGCTCCTGCCGTGCCAAGCGGGCAAAAAATGTCTCGCCCTCCGGTGCGGGCATGTCACGATCGCGCGTCCACGCGCCCGCGAGGGGCAGCCAGCGGAAGCGCCCCGATTTTCGCCCCAAAATGCCCAACCCCCAGGCGCTCAGCCGCGTCGCCATCCGATATAGAGCGGGGCGGCGCGCCATGAAGGCCCAGACGCCCAACCCGTAGCGCATTGGCGCTGGTGTTAAATGCCGTTCAAATTCGCGCTCGCGCCAATGGCGCATCAAGCCGGTGAGGGGGATTTTCACCGGGCATACGGTTTCGCATTTGCCGCAAAAGGTCGAAGCGTTGGGCAGCAAATGTCCTTGATCCAGGCCGAAAATCGCCGGTGTCAGCACCGAGCCCATCGGCCCTGAATACATCGAGCCATAGGCATGCCCGCCGACCGAGAGATAAACCGGGCAATGGTTCATGCAGGCCGAACAGCGAATGCAGCGCAGCATATCCTGAAATTCGCCGCCGATCATGTTCGAGCGGCCATTATCGAGCAGCACGACGTGATATTCGCTGGGTCCATCCAGATCGGTCGCACGGGCGGGGCCGGTGGAGAAGGTGGTATAGACCGAAAATTCCTGCCCGGTGGCCGAGCGGGCGAGCACGCGCAGCAGTGAGAGCGTATCCTCGATGGTCGGCACGATTTTTTCGATACTGGCGAGCACGATATGCACGCGCGGCATGGTTTGGGTTAGATCGCCATTGCCTTCATTGGTCACGATCACCGAGGAGCCGGTCTCGGCGATCAGAAAATTCGCACCCGTGATCCCGACATCGGCGGCGAGAAATTTCTCCCGCAGCACCGCGCGCGCTTCGGCTTGAATGTCGCGCTTTTCGGCGAATACCCGGTCCGGGTCGAGATGGGTGTGGGCTTTGCGGAAACTCGCCTCCCAATCTTCGCGATTCAGGTGAAAGGCCGGGCCGATAATATGGCTCGGCGCTTCATCGCGCAGTTGCAGAATATATTCGCCCAAATCGGTCTCGATGGGCGCCACGCCGTTTTCGGCGAGATAATCATTGAGGGCGATTTCCTCGGAAATCATCGATTTGCCCTTGGTGACGGTTTTGGCGCCGGCGGCCTGGCAAATCGCGAGAATCTGCGCACGGGCATCTGCGGCGGTGCGCGCCCAATGCACCACACCTCCTTGCGCCTCGACCATGGCAGCATAATGCTCCAGATAGAAATCGAGATGGGCGAGGCTGTGATCCTTGATCGCTTTGGCGGTATCACGCAGCGCCTCGAATTCCGGCAATTTCGCGACCGCATTGGCGCGCACCTGCGCGAAGGGTTTTTTCGCGCGCCCCAACGCCCGTTGTAGCCCTGGATCATGCAGGGCGGTGGCGACATTTTCGCTAAAAGCCGGGCTGGTATTTTGCATCTGATACTCCTGGCGCGAGAATACGCCACAAGCTGGTTTTGCAAAAGTGGCCTTGTTGCGTTGGGCGGGCCAATCGACTAAAGGACGATTATTCGATAAATATCGAATAATTGTTGGGTTGAAGATGATAGGGTTGAAGACGATAGGGTTGAAGACGATAGGCAGTTGGGAAAGCGATGATATGAGAGCGATGATATGAGCGATTCGTCGTTGCCTGATCCAAGTTGGACGGTGGCCGCTTTGTCCGCACTGGCCCATGAGCATCGGCTCGCGGCTTTTCGCCGCTTGGTCGAAGCCGGGCCGGCGGGGCTGAATGCGGGTGAGCTTGCCAACGCCATGGCGCTGGCCCCTTCCAGCCTGACCTTTCATTTGCAAGCGTTGCTGCATGCCGGGCTGATTACCCAGCGTCGTGCTAGCCGCCACGTGATTTACGCCGCCGATTTCACCGCGATGAACGGCTTGGTTGGCTATTTGCTGCAAAATTGCTGCGGGCGTGACGGGGCGTGCCGCCCCGCCTGCGATCCTGCCCCTGTGATGTGCCACCCGGAGCAAAAATCCGCATGACCGATCAACCCCTCAATGTTTTATTTTTATGCACCGGCAATTCCGCCCGCAGCATCATGGCGGAACGGCTCATCGAGCGCTGGGGTGGCACGCCGTTCAGAGGTTTTTCCGCCGGAAGCCATCCGAAAGGTGTGGTGCATCCTCTCGCGCTGCGCACCTTGGCCGATGCCGGGTTTTCAACCGATGGGTTGCGCTCGAAATCATGGGACGAGTTTGCGCAGCCGCAGGCCCCGGTGATGGATTTTGTGTTCACCGTTTGCGATGATGCAGCCGGCGAGATTTGCCCGGTCTGGCCGGGTCAGCCGATTACCGCGCATTGGGGTGTGCCTGATCCCGCCGCCGTCACGGGCAGCGAGATGGCGCGGGCGGCGGCCTTCCGCTTGGCGTTCCGCATGCTTGAAACCCGGATCAAGCTGTTTGTGTCGCTCCCGCTCAACAAGCTGGAGCGGATCTCGCTCATTCGCCGGGTGCAGGAGATTGGCCGAACGGCTCCTGATCCCTCAGCCGGGAGCGCTGCATGACCGTCACGATTTACCATAATCCGGCCTGCGGCACTTCGCGCAATGTGCTGGCGCTGATCCGCAATGCCGGCATTGAACCCACGATTATCGAGTATCTGCGCAACCCGCCGAGCCGGGCGGTGCTGCGCGATTTGATCGCCCGGATGGACATGAAGGTGCGTGCCGTGCTGCGCGAGAAAGGCACGCCGTATGATGAGCTGGGCTTGGGTGATCCTGGACTGTCGGATGACGACTTGCTCGATGCGATGATGGCGCATCCGATCCTGATCAATCGCCCAATCGTGGTCACGCCCCTGGGCGTTAAACTTTGCCGCCCCTCGGAGGCGGTGCTGTCGCTTCTATCGGCGCCGCAGCGCGGTGCTTTTGCCAAAGAAGACGGTGATATCGTGGTCGATGCGGATGGTCGCGTGCTGAAATAGCCGCGCTTCATTTCCCATACTCTCCAGGAGCGAAAATATGGTGGCTCTCGCGATTTTTATCGCCACGTTGGTGCTGGTGATCTGGCAGCCGCGCGGATTGGGCATTGGCTGGAGCGCGATGGGCGGGGCGATCATCGATCTGGCCCTGGGTGTCATCCATTGGCGCAATATTCCGGTGGTTTGGCATATTGTTTGGAACGCGACCTTCACCTTCGTGGCGCTGATTATTATTTCGCTGCTGCTCGATGAAGCGGGGCTGTTTCGCTGGGCGGCATTGCATGTGGCGCGCTGGGGGCGGGGCAGGGGCCGGCTGTTGCTGCCCTTGATCGTGCTGCTCGGGGCGGCGATTGCGGCCTTTTTTGCCAATGATGGCGCGGCCTTGCTGCTCACCCCGATTGTGATGGCGATTCTGCTCAGTCTGGATTTTCCGCCGCGCGCGTCGCTCGCGTTCATTATTGCAACTGGCTTTGTCGCGGATACCACCAGCCTGCCTTTGGTGATTTCCAATCTGGTGAACATTGTGAGTGCGAATTTCTTTGGGATCAGCTTTAATCGCTATGCGGTGGTGATGGTGCCGATTGATGCGGTGTCGCTGCTCGCAACCCTCGTGGTGCTGGGGGTTTTGTACCGCCGCACCGCCGATCAGCGCTATGATGTTGCCGCCTTGCAAGCGCCTGATTCGGCCATTCGTGATCGGCTGGTGTTTCGTGCCGCTTGGCCGGTCTTGCTGCTTTTGCTGTTGGCCTATTTCGTCTCAGCGCCGCTCGGTGTGCCGGTTTCGTTCGTGACCATTATGGGTGCTGCGATTTTACTGCTCCTGGCTGCGCGGACCTTGGGGGGTGGCGCGCGGATCATCCCGATTGGTCATGTGCTGCGCGGCGCACCATGGCAGGTGGTGATTTTCAGCCTCGGGATGTATTTGGTGGTGTATGGTCTGCGCAACGCCGGGCTGACGCTGTACATCGCCGATGCGCTGCGGCTATTTGCCCGCCATGGCATCTGGGCGGCCTCGATTGGCACGGGATTTCTGGCGGCGATTCTCTCCTCGATCATGAACAACATGCCAAGCGTGCTGGTGGGCGCACTGGCGATCAATCAATTGCCGCATGTTTCGCCGCAAATTCACGATGCGATGGTGTATGCCAATGTGATTGGCTGCGATCTCGGCCCGAAATTCACCCCGATTGGCAGCCTTGCGACCTTGCTCTGGCTGCATGTGCTCTCACAAAAGGGCACCAATATCAGCTGGGGCCAGTATATGCGCATCGGCTTGCTGATCACCCCGCCCGTGCTGCTCGCGGCGCTGGTGGCCCTCGCTTTATGGTTGCCCCTTGTTGGTGGATTGTTGCATGGATGATTTCCCCGCTTTGAGACCTGACGTGCTCCATGCGCCTGACTTGGCGCGGCTTGAGCCTGCGCAGCGGGCGACGCATCAGCCACGCGTGTTGCTGCTCTATGGTTCGCTGCGCGAACGCTCTTATTCGCGCCTGCTGTGCGAGGAGGCGGCGCGGCTGCTCGATTTGATGGGGGCTGAGGTCAAAATATTCGACCCGCATGACCTGCCGGTCGCCAATGCCGTGCCGCCTGATCATCCAAAAGTGCAGGAATTGCGAGCTTTATCGCTGTGGTCGGAGGCGCAGGTTTGGTGCAGCCCGGAGGTGCATGGCGCCATTACCGGCGTTATGAAAAATCAGATCGATTGGATTCCGCTGGAAATCGGCGCGGTGCGGCCCACCCAAGGCCGGGTGCTCGCGGTGATGCAGGTCTCCGGTGGGTCGCAAAGTTTCAATGCCGTTAATACGTTGCGTTTGCTGGGCCGCTGGATGCGCATGGTGGTGATTCCCAATCAATCCAGCGTGGCCAAGGCTTATGAGCAATTTGATGCGGCCGGGCGCATGCTGCCTTCGGCGTATTATGATCGTGTGGTCGACGTGATGGAGGAATTGCTGCGCTTTACCTGGCTGCTGCGCGATCGCGCCGATTATCTGGTGGATCGCTATAGCGAGCGTCAACAAGCCGCCCCGGATATTGCGGCGCTGTAGCCGACGGACTCGCCGCGACCGCGCACCGGCGCTACAGGAAGCCGGATGATCCGCAACGCCCTGACCATTGGCTTTTGGACGCTCGGCAGCCGCGTGCTGGGCTTTGTGCGCGATATCATGATCGCGGCGTTGCTGGGTGCGGGGCCGGCGGCTGACGCGTTTTTCGTGGCCTTACGCCTACCCAATTTATTTCGCCGCCTGTTTGGCGAGGGTGCGTTCTCGGCGGCCTTCGTGCCGGCCTATACCAGCCGCTTGACCGGCGAGGGGGATCAGGCGGCGACTGCGCTGGCTGAAGAAGTCGGCTCGATTTTAACGATTTTTCTCCTCGGTCTGATGCTGCTGGGGTTAGTCTTGATGCCGTGGCTGCTCGATGGGCTGGCCCCTGGCTTTCGCGCGGAGCCTGCGAAATTTCGGCTCGCGGTGCGCCTGTCGCGAATCACCTTCCCTTATCTCTGGCTGATTTGCCTTTGTGCTTTGTTCGGCGGGATTCTCAATGCGCGGGGCCGGTTTACCGCGGCGGCGGCGGCGCCGATTCTGTTCAATCTCTGCCTGATTGGCGCTTTGCTGGCCCAGCGCGTCTGGGGTGGGCCGGTTGCGCAGGAGCTGGCCTATGGCGTGGCCTTGGCCGGGATGGTGCAGCTTGTGCTGCTGGCGCGCGCGCTGGTGCGGGCAGGTGGCGCGATCCGGCTGCGCTGGCCGCGCCTGACGCCGGGGGCGCGCCTCGTGCTGCGGCGTCTCGGTCCTGGTTTGATCGGCGCCGGGGTAACCCAACTCAACCTGACCGTGGATACGATTATCGCGTCGCTGCTGCCCAACGGCACGGTTGCGGTGCTTTATTACGCGGATCGGGTCAATCAATTACCGCTCGGCGTGATTGGCGTGGCGCTATCCACCACCTTATTGCCTGCTCTCACCCGACATTTCCGCCGGAACGAGCCTGAGGCCGCGCGGTCAAGCTTGAACCGGGCACTTGAGGTTGGCGCGGTGCTGACCTTGCCGGCGGCGACGGCGCTTGCGGTGATTGGCTTGCCGATTATGCGCGGCTTGTTCGATCACGGCGCGTATACCGCGAGCGATGCGGCGCGCAGCGCGGGAGCACTCTCGGCCTACGCGGCGGGGCTGCCCGCCTTTGTGCTGGTGAAATTATTGTCGCCCGGATTTTTTGCCCGCGGTGATACCAAGACCCCGGTCTGGATCGGGCTGATCGCGGTGGTGGTCAATCTTGGCTTGAATTTGGCGTTGATGCACCCGCTGCAACAGGTGGGAATCGCGCTGTCCACCAGCATCGCCGCTTGGGTCAATTTTGCGCTGCTGGCATATTTCCTGTCGCGCAAGGGTGATTTCAAGATCGATCAACGCTTGCGCAGCCGGAGTTGGCGCATTGTTATGGCGTGCGGGGTGATGGCGGCGATTTTAGGACTGCTCAACGCGGCACTCAGCGGCACCATGCCCAAGCTGGCGCTCCTGACTTTACTGGTGGCGAGCGGCGCGATCAGTTTTGGCCTATGTGGCATGGCGCTCGGCGCGTTTTACCCGCGCGAGCTGCGCGAAATGCTCCGCCGCCCGGCAAAACCCGCCTGACCCAATCTTGACCGCGCAGGGTTGACTGAGCGAATACAGCCTATGGCACGCATATTTTCGGGCATCCAACCCACCGGCATCGCCCATCTGGGCAATTATCTTGGCGCTATTCGCAACTGGGTGGCGCTGCAAAATGGCAATGAGGGGATTTATTGCCTGGTTGATTTGCACGCGCTCACGGTCTGGGTTGATCCCGAGGCGCTGCGCGCACAAACCCGCACCAACGCCGCCTTGCTGATCGCCTGCGGGATTGATCCGGCGCGGAGCATTTTGTTTAACCAGTCGGCGGTGCATGCCCATGCGCGGCTCGCGTGGATTTTTAATTGTGTCGCGCGCTTTGGCTGGCTGAACCGGATGACGCAGTTCAAGGACAAGGCTGGCAAAGATCGCGAAGCGGTGTCCACCGGCTTGTTTGTCTATCCCAACCTAATGGCCGCCGATATTTTGGCCTATCACGCCACCGAAGTGCCGGTGGGTGATGATCAAAGCCAGCATCTCGAACTTGCAAACGATATCGCGCAGAAATTCAATCATGATTACGGGGTGGAATTTTTCCCGACCATCACGCCGCGGATCATGAAGGCGAGTGCGCGAATCATGAGCCTGCGCGACGGGCAAAAGAAAATGTCGAAATCAGATCCATCCGATCAAAGCCGGATCAATCTGACCGACAGCGCGGATGTGATTGCGCAAAAAATCCGCCGTGCGAAAACCGATCCTGAGCCGTTGCCCGGTTCGGAAGAGGGCTTGGCGCAGCGGCCTGAAGCGCAAAATCTGGTTGGTATTTATGCCGCTTTGGCCGATCAAACGGTGGCCGAGGTGCTGCGCCGCCACGAGGGCAAAGGCTTTGGCCCGTTCAAGGAGAGCTTGACCGAATTGGTCGAAAGCGTGATCCGCCCGATTGCGGAGGCGACGCAGCGGATCGAGCAAGATGCAGGCGAGATCGACCGGATTTTACGCAACGGCGCAGATCGCGCGGCGGCGATTGCCGATCCGATTGTCACTGAGGCCGAGAAAATCGTTGGGTTTTTGCAGCCGTGATCAAGCGCTTATTGGTCTTGGCTTTGCTGCTAACAGGCATAGCCCCCGCACAGGCGGCCCCTGCGGGCTATGGCGGTACGTTGCGTATGGTCACCGTTTCCGCCTCAGGCACGTTTGACCCGCAGGTCAATTATACGCTCCGCTACGCGCAGCTATTTCAAATGCTTTATGATGGCCTAGTCACTTTTGCCAAAACCGGTGGGCCGCAATCCGTGACCATCGTTCCGGATTTGGCCACCGCCGTGCCGGTGCCGACCGATCATGGCCTGACCTATCAATTCACGCTGCGCACCGGCATCAAATTCTCGAATGGCGAGATTGTGACCACCGATGCGGTGGTGCATTCATTTCGGCGTCTGTTTAAGGTCAACAGCCCCAACGCTGGCACGTGGTATGATGTGATTGTTGGGGGGCGCCGCTGTCTTGCGCATCCGCACAGCTGCAAACTGCAAGGGCTCGTTGCTGATCCTGCAACCAACAGCATCACTTTTCATCTCCGCCATCCTGATGCCGAGTTTCTCGATCAATTGGCGCTGGCTTTTGCTGCCATTTTGCCGGTGAACACGCCTGACCATAATATGGGCACCACCCCGATCCCCGGCACTGGGGCTTATGAGGTTAAATCCTACGACCCATCGACCGGCTTGGTGATGGTGCGTAACCCGTATTTTCACCAATGGAGCGCGCTGGCCCAGCCGAAGGGTTTTCCCAATGTGATTACCTATCGCTTTGGCCTGTCAGCGGAATCGCAAGTCACTGCCATTGAGAATGGTCAATATGACTGGATGTTCGAAGATGTGCCGGCTGACCGCCTGAACGAGATTGCGACCAAATATACCAAGCAAGTGCATATCACCCCGACCAATTGGACGGTCTATGTGCCGATGAATGTGAATATTCCGCCGTTCAACAACAAGGATGCGCGCCTTGCGGTTGAATATGCGATGAACCGTGAATCGGCGGTTAAACTTGCCGGTGGCAATCGGCTTGCCATTCCGACCTGTGTGACCTTGCCCCCGAAAATGCCGGGCTACAGCCCGTATTGTCCTTTTACCAAAAATCCAGGTAAAATCTGGACCGCGCCTGATTGGCGGCTTGCACGTCATTATATGAAAAAATCTGGGATGATCGGTCAGAAAGTCACCGTCATCACCTCGCTGCAAGCGCCTTATCGGCAAATTGGCGTCTATACGCAGGATGTGTTGAACCGGCTTGGCTTTAAAGCCAGCGTTAAGGCGATTTCTCCAAACATCGATTTTACCTATATCCAAAACACCGATAATCACGTTCAAATCTCAATTACCGATTGGGCGCAGGATTATCCTGCGCCGTCCGATTTTTTGAATGTGCTCTATTCGTGCAATTCTTTTCATCGTGGCTCGGATAGCTCGATCAATATTTCGGGTTTCTGCGATCCAGCGATTGATGCCGAGATGGCTAACGCCGAGTTGATTTCTTTGAAACATCCAAACCAAGCTAATCTGCTATGGGGCCATATCGATCATCAAATTACCCGCCGCGCCGCTGCGGTTAATTTGTTTTCGTTTGAGCGACTTGATTTTGTCTCGGCCCGCTTGCGAAATTTCCAATTCAGCGGCGAATATTTCTTTCTGCCGCAACTGGCCCAAATCAAACCTAAAGTCCAACCATGAGCACCAGCATGACCGAGTTGAAGCAGCGTCCCGCCCAAGGCTATTGGGCGTTGGCCCTGCGCAAATTGGTGCGCAATCGCTCGGCAATGATTTCGGTGTTGGTGCTGGTATTGATTGTGCTCTGCTGTTTGAGTGCGCCTTGGTATGCGCGGCATGTTTCACATACTGATCCGTTCCAATCGAATTTGTCGGGCACGGTGCTGCGCCATGGTCAAACGGTTGAAGTGCTGGGGCCTGCCGATAATCCGTTGAAATTGGGTATCGAGCCAATCGGTCCAAGCTGGCAGTTTGGCCCCTATATGCTGGGTGCGGATCAACAGGGGCGCGATGTTGCCGCGCGCTTGCTCTATGGTGGCCAAAACTCCCTGCTGATTTCGAGCATCGCTGCCATCGTCACGCTGGTCCTGGCGGGTCTCACCGGCATCATTGCCGGGTTTTTTGGCGGCTTTATCGATGCCGCGATCACCTGGGCGCTCGATGCCTTATGGGCTTTTCCAGTATTTTTGCTGGCGATTTCATTATCGGTGGTGTTGATCGCCCATGGGCTTGATATCGGGCCTCTGCGTCTTGATGCATCGAGCCTGGCGCTGCCGATCACCATTATCGGCATCATCTACGTGCCCTATGTCGCGCGGCCCATTCGCGCCACGGTCTTGATGCTCCGGCAAAGCGAATTTGTGCTCGCTGCCATCGGCATTGGGGCCTCACCCTGGCGCATTGTTTGGCGTGATATTGTGCCCAACGTTATTTCAACGATTATTGTGTTTGCGCCGCTGATTATCGCGCTCAATCTGCTGACCGAAGCCGCCTTGTCGTTCCTATCCATCGGCGTGCAAGCCCCTGCTGCGAGTTGGGGCACGATTATCCATGATGGTGAAAGCTTGATCTATACCCGCCCAATTGTCGCGATTGCCCCCGGCCTGCTCATCGTCATCACTGTGATCGCGTTGAATATTCTTGGCGATGGGTTGCGCGATGCACTCGATCCGCGCGCGAAATTGAGGCTCTAATCATGCTCAGTGCCATTATTCGCCGTCTGATCCATATGATTGCCGTGTTATTCGGCATTTCGGTGCTGGTGTTTTTGATCTTCTTC
>JAKBBY010000258.1 GCA_021808315.1 Pseudomonadota bacterium
CCGAGCTTCAGCCCGCAGCGCGCATCAAGCACCGCCAGCAGCATCGATAGCCGCCCCGCATCCCACCCAATCACCGAGCGCCGCGCCGATCCCGCCCCATTCGCCGACAGTAAAGCCTGCACCTCCATCAGCACCGGGCGCGAGCCTTCCAACCCGGCAAACACCGCCGATCCCGCGACATTACCATGCCGCTCCGCCAAAAACAGCGCGGATGGATTAGCCACCTCCGCCAAACCGCCCCCGGTCATCTCGAACACGCCGATCTCATCGGTCGCGCCAAACCGGTTTTTCGCGCCGCGCAAAATCCGAAATTGATGCCCGCGATCGCCTTCGAAATGCAGCACCACATCCACCATATGTTCCAGCACCCGCGGCCCGGCCAAACCGCCTTCCTTGGTCACATGACCCACCAGCATCAATGCAAAACCACGCTGCTTCGCCGCCCGGATCAGCGCAAACGCGCTCGCGCGCACTTGCGTCACCGTGCCCGGCGCCTGCTCGATCGATTCATCCCAAATCGTCTGGATCGAATCGATAATCACCAAAGCGATCGCCCGCTCCGCCTCCAAAGCCGCCAAAATTTCCGACAATGCCGTCGCCGTCGCGAGGCTGACCGGCGCATCGCTCAAACCCAACCGCTGCGCGCGCAGCCGAATTTGCCCCACCGATTCCTCGCCGGAAATATACAGCACACGCTGCCCAGCCCGCGCGAGCGTCGCCGCCGCTTGCAGCAACAAGGTCGATTTACCGATCCCCGGATCACCCCCCACCAAAATCGCCGACGCCTCGACCATGCCGCCGCCCAGCACCCGGTCAAATTCCGCAATCCCCAGCGCCAGGCGCGGCGGCAGCGCCTGCTCGCCCGCCAGCCCCACAAAATCAAGCCGATTAGCCGGGTTCACCCGCCGCTGCCGCGCATCAGCGCTCGCCGCCTCCGCCACCAGCGAATTCCACGCGCTACACGCCTCGCAGCGCCCCACCCATTTCGCGGTCACCGCGCCACATTCCGAACAGACAAACCGGGGAGCGACGCGCGCCATCGCTCAATGATTTCGAAATATCATCGATGCCAACCGTACTGGCTGGCCAAAAAGCGGTTCAACGCCAGCAGCGCATCCGGCCCCGTCACCAGCGGCGCCACCGCCTGCGCCGCCGCAATCCCCGAAACCAGCGTCAAATCACTCGCCGAGGCTGCATCCAGCATCGCCGGATCATTGATCGCCCGACCCGCCGCAAAGCGCCACAGCGCAATATCGCTCGGCGCCGTCAAATGCGGCAGCAGCAACATGAAATCAATCGCACAAACCGCCGCCACCGCCCGATAGGCCTGATCCAACGGCTTCGACAGCGCCGAGCCTCCCCGCGCCGCAATCAACGCCTCCAAACTCGGCACCCCGCCAAACGCCGCCTGCGCGCCCGCATCCGGCCCCGGCAACGCCAAGCTACACACCACAATGCCCCCCTGCGCGGTCAGCGGTGCGACATCCTCTATCACCCCCTCACCAAACAGCAGCAGCGCATCGGCCTGCCCATCGGCGAACGCCCGGCTCTTCGCGCGCGTGCCATTCAGCCCAAAAACCGGGGCCACCGGCACCCCCAGCCGCGCCATCGCGAGCAGCCCGGCCAAATCACCACTCTCGGGTGATGCCGCCGCCACCCGCAGCGGCGTCGATGCGCTCAGCCGTTGCAACCCGCCGCGCACCACAAACACCAGCGGATTCAACCCGCCCAGCACCGGCACGAAATCATCCGGCTGAAACTGCACCCGAGGATCATTGGTCAGAAACGCAATCGCCGTGGTGCCCGGCAGCATCGTCGCGGTGCGGCCATTCGGCACCACCAGATTCTGCGCCCGATTCGCCGCCGTCACCCCATCGACGCCGCCCACCGTCTCCGTGCTCACCACCCCATGCGGCGCGAGCGATGCCCGCAGCGCCTGCGCCGCCGCCCGCGACCAGCGATCAATCCGCCCGTCCGGCGGACCGCCAGCGACAATCCGAATATCGGTCAACACCGAAGCCGCCCGCGCCGCCCCACCCAGCAACGCCAGCGCCCCCACCGCCTGCACCATCTGCCGCCGGTGCATCATCGGGCGCACATCAAATTAGGAATCGTAGCGGACCAACGAATCGAATGGCACATCAAGACGCTCCCGCCCTTTGAGGAAGCTCAGCTCGATCAACGCAACCGCCGCCGGCACCTCCGCACCAATCCCGCGCAACAGCGCAATTCCCGCCGCCATGGTGCCACCGGTCGCGAGTAGATCATCAACCACCACCACACGCTGCCCCGGTGTGACCGCGTCTGCCTGCACCTCGATCCGGTCGGTGCCATATTCCAGCGCGTAATCATGCCCCACCGTCGGCCCCGGCAATTTCCCGCGCTTGCGCAGCATGATGAACCCGCAGCCCAGCTTGAGGGCCAAAGGGGCCGCCAGCAAAAATCCGCGCGATTCTACCCCGGCCAGCACATCCGGCTGATAGGCGCGCACCAGCTTGGCCAGCCGCCCCATGGCCACCTGCCACGCATCGGCGTGCCGCAACAGCGTCGAAATATCGTAAAACAAGATGCCGGGCTTGGGAAAATCCGGAATACCGCGAATGTGATCCTTGAGGTCCATCCGCCTCCTATAGCCGAGCCTGATCGGGGCGCAAACCTCACGCCAAACCAAGCCGCCATCCCCGCTAGCTGTTTGCCACTTGTCATCAAGCCTTCATTGATGTGTCATAGAGAGGTCATCAAGAAACTGTAACAGATCGCGCTTTCCACAACAGGGAGACGAACCGATGAAACGCCGCACCTTACTCGCCGCC
>JAKBBY010000050.1 GCA_021808315.1 Pseudomonadota bacterium
GCGGGTGGGGCGGCTTCGATGGCGCTGCTCACAATCTCTCCAATCAGTGTTCACCGGATCGTTGGGCAGGATATAGGACGTATTTTGCGTGGGCGCACCACTCGTGCTGTGCAAGCAAGCCATGCTAGCAAGGGTCCATGATGAAAGTTCGATTTGCCCCCTCGCCGACCGGCTATTTGCACGCAGGCAATGCGCGCCAAGCTATTGTTAATTTCCTGGCCGCGCGGGCCACGCCCGAGGGAAAATTTTTGTTGCGCATCGATGATACCGATACCGAACGGTCGCGCCCGGAATATGAAGCGGCGATTGAGCAGGATTTGCAGTGGCTTGGCATCGAGTGGGATGAAAAAATCCGGCAATCGGACCGGCTGGAGCGCTATCGGCAAGCGGCGGCGCAGCTCAAAGCAGCGGGTTTGCTGTATCCGTGTTTTGAGACGGAGGAGGAATTGGCGGCGAAGCGGGCGATGCGCGTCAAGCGCAAATTGCCGCCGATTTATGACCGGGCGATGCTTTCGCTGACCCCCGAGCAACGCGCGGCGGCGGAGGCGAATGGCAAAGCGCCCTATTTCCGGTTCCGGCTGTCAGAGGGGGCGGTTGGCTGGAATGATCTGGTGCTGGGGCGGCGCGAGATTAAGCTGAATACCTTGTCAGACCCAGTGCTGATCCGCGCCGATGGCACACCGCTTTATACCTTCACCTCGGTGGTGGACGATATTGATTTGGGCGTGACCCGGATTATTCGCGGCGAAGATCATGTGACCAATACGGCGGTGCAGATTGATCTGTTCCGCGCCCTGGCACCGCGCGCGGCATTGCCGGATTTTGCCCATCTGGCGCTGATTTCGGATGCGGATGGCGATAAATTATCCAAGCGCGCTGGCAGTGTTTCGCTGCGCACCTTGCGGCGCGATGGCATCGAGCCGGGCGCGTTGGCAGGGTATTTGGCGCGGCTGGGCTCGCGGCGCGATCCTGAACCCTTGACCCTCGCGGAATTGGCGGCGACGTTCGATTTGGCCGATTTTTCGCGCGGGGCGCCGCGATTTGACCCCAAGCAATTGCTCGCGCTCAATCGCAAATTGCTGCACCATCTCGATTATCAGCAGGTCGCGGACCGGCTGCCGGAGGGGGCCGGTGAACCATTCTGGCTCGCGGTGCGCGGCAATCTCGATTTGCTGTCTGAGGCGCGGCATTGGTGGAGTGTGGTGCAAGGCAGCATCGATGCGCCGGATTTGGCCGAGGCGCGTGAGATTCTCACCGCCGCGCGCGACGCATTGCCGCCCGAACCATGGGATGAAACCGTGTGGAAATCCTGGACTCAGGCGGTTTCAGCGGCAACCGGGATGCGCGGCAAATCGTTGTTCATGCCGCTCAGGCTGGTGCTGACCGGGGATAGTCACGGGCCGGAGCTTGCGGCGCTGCTGCCGCTGATCGGCGCGGCGCGGGTGCGCGAGCGGCTGGAGCGGGCGATCGGCGGTTAGGCCGGTCACCGACCTTCCGATCCTCAGCCCTCAGACCTCGTTATTGACCCGGCGATTGGCCATCATCGCGAGAAGTTCGCGCCGGGTTGAGGGGTCATCGCGAAACACGCCGAGCATGCGGCTGGTGACCATTGAGACGCCGGTTTTATGCACGCCACGGGTGGACATGCATTCATGGGCGGCTTCGATCACCACGGCGACCCCACGCGGTTGCAGCACGTCATTGATGGTGTTGGCGATTTGCGCGGTTAGTTTTTCCTGAATTTGCAAGCGTTTGGCATAAGCATCGACCACGCGGGCTAGCTTGCTGATGCCGACCACGCGCTTGGCCGGCAGATATGCGACGTGGGCGACGCCGATGATCGGGACCATGTGATGCTCGCAATGGCTTTCCAGGCGAATATCGCGCAGCAGCACGATTTCGTCATAGCCTTCGATTTCCTCGAAGGTGCGCGACAGAATAGCGACCGGGTCTTCCTCATAGCCGCAGAAAAACTGCTCATAGGCGCGTGCGACGCGGGCCGGGGTGTCGTGCAGGCCTTCGCGATCAGGATCATCGCCGGCCCAGCGGATCAGGGTGCGGATGGCGGCTTCCGCCTCGGCCCGGCTGGGCTGGGTCGCGGGCTTGGCGCGGGTCAGTTTACGTTTTGAGGTCTCGATATTCACCGAATGTCTCCCTGGCAGCCGCTGATGGGCGGCGATGATGGCGGAGCGGTGGTCGCGACCAGCCGCGTATTAAGTCGATATGGTCGGGGTTAGAAAACCCGCAACCCGGGCATTTAGATCAAATTGGTTGAGGTTGAATTGACAGATTCCCGCTAAACTCATGAAATTTATCAGCACTCATGCGCTAATGGAGTTGATGCAAGTCGAACGGGCTATCGAGGCTGAAGGGGGGAATCACCACATCAAATTTTTCACCGGTATCGGCCACGATCATATGATACTGGCCGGTCATGAAGCCGGAGGGCGTTTTGAGCGGGGTTCCTGAGGTATATTCGAAGGTTTCGCCAGGATCGAGCACGGGTTGCTCACCAATCACCCCATCGCCATGCACAATTTGCACAGCACCACGCGCATCGGTGATCTGCCAAGTGCGGGCCAGTAATTGCACCGCGAGATTGCTGCGATTTTCGATCCGCACGCGATAGGCCCAGATAAAATGCTGTTGATCGGGGCGGGATTGATCGGCCAGAAAAAATGAGCGCACGGCGACGCGGATGCCAGCGGTCTCCGCGACATAGCCACTTGATCGGTCTGCTTCGCGATGCGGTTGCTTGGCGCTGGTCATAACCGCCACAGAATAGGCGCGGGCACGATTTTCAACAAGCATGTTTTCAACCTGTATGATTTGGGGCGCGGTTTGGCAGGCTATGCGTCCTGCCTGTATAGAGAGCGGGATGAAACCGAGTGATGTGCGATCCGGCCGCGCGTGGCTGCGGCTGATGCCTTTGGTCAGCTTGATGTTGGTGGCGTGTGCCGCAGGAACGCCGCGCCCGACGGGCGGTGATGCGGTGAGCCGACAGGGTGCGCTGATCGGGGACATCTTGGTCGCGCAATATGCCGGGCGCACTGGGGATTTGGCTGGGGCTGCGGATTATTTTGCCAAGGCCCTGCAGCTTGACCCGACCAACCGAAATTTGCGCGCGCGCGCTTTTGCCGCCGCCTTGGTGGCGCAAAGCCCGACGCGGGTGGCCCTCGCGAAAACCGCGCCCCATGAGGCCTTGGCCGCGATGGTGCTGGGCAATCAAGCGCTGATCGCCGGCGATGCGCAGCAGGCGGCGCGCGATTATGCGCAACTGCCGAAAGCCGGGCCGCTGGGCGCGTTGCGGCCCTTGCTGATAGCCTGGGCCGAGGCCGGGGCGGGACATGCGCAACAGGGAATTGACCGGCTGAAACCACTGAGTGTGGGGTCGCCCTTTGCGCCAGTTTATGCGCTGCATGCCGCCTTGATCGCGGATGATGGTCAGCGCGAAGCCGAGGCGGGACGGTTTTACGCCAAGGCGCAAGCCCAGAGCGGCACGCTGGATTTGCAAATGGCCCAGGCTTTGGCGAGTTGGCAGGCGCGCCAGGGCAATCAGGGCAATGCCAACTCGATCCTGCGGCTGCTGGTGAACATTCATCCGCAATTACGCATCGCGTTGCCAGGATTGATCAAGGCGGCGCAGCACCCTGCCATTGCCAATGCCCGCGCGGGTGCGGCGGCTTCCTATTTGGCGCTCGCCGGGGCGCTCACTCAGCCCCATCAGATTTTGTTGCAGCAAATCTTGCTCGATGCGGCGCTGAATTTGCGCCCAGATTATGCCATCGCGCGGTTGCTGCGCGCGCATATTGCCTTGGTCACGCATCAGCCCGCCAGGGCGGCGCAAATTTTGGCCGGGATTAAGCCGGGTGACCCGCTTTATCCGCTGGCGGTGATGCAGCGCGCAGAAATTGCCGGCAATAATGGCAAGGGCGCGACGATGATCCCGGCTTTGCGGGCTTTGGCCAAAGCCGCGCCGCAGAGCGCGGCACCGTTAGCCTTGGTTGGGGATATTGAGCGCGATGGCAAAGATTACGCCGCCGCCAAGCGCGATTACAGCGCGGCGCTGGCGCGGCTGGGCGCTGCGCCGCCATCCTCGGCCTGGAGCCTTTATTACGGGCGGGCGATTGCTGAGGATAAATCCGGCGATTGGCACGCGGCCAAGCGCGATTTGCAGGCGGCGTTGGCGCTCGCCCCGGATCAACCTTTCGTGCTGAATTATTTGGGATATTCGCAAGCGCGGCGCGGCACCCATTTGGCGGCGGCGCAAAAGCTGATCGAGCGGGCGCTGCAAGTCGATCCGAATGAAGGGGCGATTATCGATAGTCTGGGGTATGTGCTGTATCGGCGTGGGCAGATCGCCAAGGCGCTGAAAGTGCAGATCGACGCGGTGGAACATGCACCGGATAATGCCGAGGTGAATATGCATCTGGCCGAGATTTTTGATGCGGCGGGCCAGCCATTGGCCGCGCAGCATCAATGGGCGCGGACGCTGGGTTTGCACCCAAACGCGCGCGAGCGGGCCAAGATCAAAATCGGGTTGCAGCGCGATCAGGAAGCGGGCGGGGTTTAGCCAGTGGCGGGCGCGGAATTGGCGCGAGCCAAAGTTAATCTGTTCCTGCACGTGACCGGGCGGCGGGCGGATGGGATGCATCATTTGGATAGTTTGGCCTTCTTCCCGCCCGTGGGGGATGTGATTACCTACACGCCGCACGCGCCGTTGAGCTTGGAAATCGATGGGCCGTTCGCGGCGGGGCTGGTGGATGAGGCCGATAATTTGGTGCTGCGCGCCGCACATGGGCTGGCCTTATCTGCCGGGCGGGCCGCTTCAGGGGCGTTTCGGCTGACCAAAAATCTGCCGGTGGCCTCGGGGATCGGCGGGGGGTCGGCGGATGCGGCGGCGGTGTTGCGCGTATTGGCTGCCGATTGGGGTTGTGCGATTCCCGATGCACTCGCGGTTTCGCTGGGCGCAGATGTGCCGGTTTGCGTGGCGAGTATGCCCGCACGCATGGGCGGCATTGGCGCGGCGTTGGACGCCGCCCCCGGCCTGCCCGCGTTTGGCATGGTTTTGGTCAATCCGGGGGTCGCGGTGGCGACGGCGGCGATTTTTCGAGCGCGCAAAGGTGGATTTTCCGAGCCGGCTATGCTGCCCACATATTGGCCGGATGTAGCGGCGATGGCGGCAGATTTGGCTCGGCTGCGAAATGATTTGGAGCCGCCGGCCCTCGCCCTCGCCCCGGTGATTGGCACGGTTTTGGCCGCGCTGCGTGCGCAACCCGGCTGCTTGCTCGCACGGATGAGCGGCTCGGGTGCGACGTGCTTTGCACTGTTTGGCGATGCCGCCGACGCGCTCAGTGCAACAGCTGCGCTCCGGCAGCCTGGCTGGTGGGTTTGGGGCGGAGGCTGCGCTGCAACTCCCGCACCGCAACGCTGAGCGAGGCGAGATCCGGCGCAATCGTCGCGTCATGGGCGAGGATCAGGGCGGCTTGGGCTGGGGCTCCTGCTTCGGCCAGCAGCGCATCGGCGCGCCGGGGGCTGGTCACGCAGGACGTGACCAAAGCGGCTTGCAGATTGGATAAATCATCGGTGAGGGCAGCCAGAGCGCGCGCGCCCCAAGCGCCTTGCGGGGTCACCCCGGCCAAGGCGCTGCGCAGCATATCGATCCCGCAGGTGGCGCCCACCTGATCCCAGGCCGCTTGCGTGGCAGCGACATCGGCGCGAGCGCGGGTGGCGATGGTGACGATCAGCGGGGCGACTTGCAGCGCCGGGATAGCCGCAGCGAAGCCCGCTAAGGGCGGGGGCACCGATTGGGCAATCAATGGTTGGGCGGCGCCGCTGGTGATGGCTTGGACAATTGCCTGCTCAACCAGGGTGCTGAGGCCGGGCCGCAGGGCGGCCAGGGCATCGGCGATGGAGCCGGATAACGGATCGCCCAGCAAACGGCGGGTGACCGCTTCCTGCAGCGCGCGGGCGGCGGCGAGCACGCTGAGCTGGCCGATGGCGGGCACTTTTTCCAACTGCTCCACCTGATCGCACAGGCGCGGCAAATCAAACGCGGCGCGCGCGATCAGCGCCGCGCGTGCGGCATCGACCCACGAAAATCCAGACTCCCCGACCAACCGACCAAAGGCGGCGGCGCCCAGGCGATTGACCAGCTCGTTGGTTACGGCGGTGCCGATCAGTTCCCGGCGCAGCCGGTGCCGGGATAATTCCGCACCGAAGCGCGTTTGCAGCGCGGCGGGGAAATATTCCACCAGGGCTGGGGTAAGGGCCGGATCATCGAGCAGGGTTGACTCTTCGAGCACCGAAGCGAGATGCAGCTTGGTATGCGCCATCAACGTGCAAAGTTCAGGCCGGGTGAGGCCGATGCCCGCGGCGGCGCGGGCGGCCATGGCTTGCGGATCGGGCAGGCCCGCCACGGTGCGGTTGAGGATAGTGGCGGCTTCAAGCAGGCTCATCAGCGCGTTTTGTGCGGGCAAATCAGCCGCGCCGCCGAGCGCATCCAGTGAGATGGCTTGGGATTGCTGGGCATTGTCGCGCAGCACCAAGGCGGCCACCGGATCGGTCATGGTTTGCAGCAATTCCACGCGCTGACCAACGGTGAGCCGGTCATGCGCCATGGCGTCCGCGAGCAGAATTTTGATATTCACCTCGTGATCCGAGGTTGAGACGCCGGCGGAATTATCCAGCGCATCGGTGTTGATTTTGACGTTTTTCAACGCGGCTTCGATGCGCCCGGCCTGCGTGACCGCGAGATTGGCCCCCTCGCCGATGACGCGGGCGCGCACATCCCGGCCATTAATACGGATCGGGTCATTGGCCCGGTCGCCCGCATCGGCATCAGATTCGCTGGCGGCTTTGATATAGGTGCCGATGCCGCCGAAATAGAGCAGATCGACGCGCATGGTCAGAATGGCGCGGATGATTTCCGCCGGGTCATGCGCGCCGGGTGCGAGGTCCAGCATGGTCGCGGCTTCGGGCGAGAGCGTAACGGTTTTGGCGTGGCGCGATAAAATGGCACCCCCTTGGCTGAGCAAAGCTGCGGTGTAATCGGCCCAGGATGAGCGGGGGAGCGCGAATAGGCGCTGGCGCTCGGCGAAGCTTGCTGCGGGATCGGGAGTTGGATCGAGGAAAATGTGGCGATGATCGAACGCGGCGACCAGCTTGGTGTGGCGGCTGATCAGCAGGCCATTGCCGAACACGTCGCCGGACATGTCACCAACACCAGCACAGGTGAAATCCTCGCTCTGAATATCGTGATCGAGCTCATGGAAATGCCGGGCGATATTCACCCAGGCACCCCGCGCGGTGATGCCCATCACTTTATGGTCATAGCCCACGGAACCACCGGACGCGAAGGCATCGCCCAGCCAGAAGCCACGGTCCAGCGCGATGGCGTTGGCGATGTCGCTGAAGCTCGCGGTGCCTTTATCGGCGGCGACCACCAAATACGGGTCATCGCCATCACGCCGGATCACCGGGGCGGGGATGAGTTCGCCGCCTTGCAAATTATCGGTCAAGTCAAGCAGAGCATTGATCAGGAGTTTGTAGCAGGCGACCCCCTCGGCATTGAACGCTTCGCGATCGGCGTTGGCATCGCCGGTGGCGGCGGGTGGGCGTTTCAATACGAAACCGCCTTTGGCGCCGACGGGCACGATGACCACGTTTTTGACCATTTGCGCCTTCATCAGACCCAGAATTTCGGTGCGGAAATCATCGCGCCGATCCGACCAGCGAATGCCACCGCGCGCGACCTTGCCGCCGCGCAGATGGCAGCCCTCCATGCGCGCACCATGGACGAAAATTTCGATCATGGGCCGGGGCAAGGGCATGTCACCGGCTTGGGCGCTGGCGATTTTAAAGGCGATCACCGGGCTGTTGCGGTCATAGAAATTGGTGCGCAGCATGGCATCGAGCAGGGTGCGCAGGCGGCGCAAGATGCGGTCATCATCCGGGTTTTCCACCGCATCGAGGGCGGCGCGCCAATGGGTTTCCAGGCTGGATTCGTCACGCTGGCATGACGGGTCGAACCGAGCGTGAAACAAAGCGATCAGGATGCGCGTTGCGTCCGGATGGGCGGCGAGTGCGGCCTCGACCGCGCCTTGGCTGAACGGCGCGCGCACCTGACGGCACCATTTGAACATGGCGCGCAGCAGCCAGGCTTCGCGCCAATCAAGCCCGGCGCGGAGAATGAGCCGGTTAAAGCCATCAATTTCGCAAGCCTGGTCCCAAGCGGCCTCGATGGCGGCGCGGATGGCGGGGCCGCGCGCATCGAGATCGAGCGGGGTGTGATCGGCGGTCTCCAGGGTCAACGCCTGCAAGGCGATGTCACCACCGCGCGGGTGAAGGCGATACGGCACTTCCTCGATCACGCGCAGGCCGAGGCTTTCGATGAGTGGCACGATGTCAGAGAGGGCAATCGGCGCGCCGGCGCGAAATAATTTCAGCACCAAGCGCGATGCCTCCATGCCGAACGGGCGGCCCAGCGTGAGGCAGAGCGCTTGGCCGGTTTGCGCTTGCTGGGCGGTTGCGATGTCACGGGCGGCGACGGCGGCGGGGGTGTGGGCGGCGTAATCTTCGGGGAAGGCATCGCCCCAATCGGCGAGAATGGCCGCAACGCGCGCTTCGCCATGATCGATGGTCAGCGCCTCGGCCAGACGTTCGCGAAAGCTGCGGGCGGCTTGTTTCATGGCGGCTTCGAGCGCCGCTTGATCGAGCGCGCGGGCCTGTGCAGGATTCGCCGCGATGGTATAATGCACGCGGGCGAGCGGGCCATCGCCCATCGCGATGGCGTATCCGGCGATGGCGCCGTTGACCGCGCGGGTCAGCATGGCGGCGAGGCGCAAGCGCAAGGCGGTATCGAACCGATCACGCGGGATGAAGGTGATCGCGGAGATATGCCGACCTAGCAGGTCACGCCGGAGGAATAGAGCAAGCTCAGGGCGGACTTGCAGGGCAAGGACGCGGGTTGCCGCCGCAAGAATTTCATCCGGCGTGCCCTGGAATAGATCATCACGCGGCCAAGTATCGAGAATGTGGCGCAAGGCGCGGCCATCATGGCCACCGGGCGTAACACCGGAAGCGGCGAGAACCGCTTCGACTTTTTCGGCAAGCAAGGGAATACTGCGCGGATTGCGGTTATAGGCATCGGCGGCGAATAAGCCGGCGAACAGGGTGAGGCCGGTGATCGCGCCTTCAGGGTTAAGGCGCTTGACCACCACCACGTCATAAAGTTGCGGGCGATGGACGCGGCTGATGATGTCAGCCTTAGCGATGGCGACTTGCTCGAAGCGGGCGAAGGCTTCGGCGGCGACGGCCCGCCACGCGGACGGGTTGTTCAAGCTATCGAATAAAGGTTGGTCAGAAGCGCGCAGCACGCCGAGCGTCTCGGCTGCGGCATCGGCGGTGATATCGAGGCTGGGGGACAAATTGATTTCGGTGACGCCGAGAAGGACGAAATTATCCTGGCCCAGCCAGTCGAGAAAATCCCGCTCGTCGCCTTGATTGAGCGATTGGACGGCGCGGGCCAGCGCGTAGCGCATGGCTTCGGCATCGGTCACGGCGTGGCGCGCATCGTTCATCGCTTGGTCGAGCGTGTCGGCAATCGCCATCAGCATGGCTGGGTCGGCCTGCGGGCCGAAGGCGATTTGCATAATCGATTCTGGCGCGCCGACCCCGATTTCGGTGAGCAGACCGTCCGCGTTCCGGGTGATTGGCAAGACCGGATGCACCAGCGCGTGGACGGGCTGTTCCAGGCGTTGCAGCACGCCCAGCGCGGATTCGACCAGAAAGCGCATGTCATCATTGACGATTTCGACGATGGCGGCGGCACTGCCCCAGCCATTGCCATTACCTTGCGGGTTGAACACCCGGATTTTGGCGCGACCGGCGGGGCGTTCTTGCGTGAAGGACCAGAGCGAGAGCACAGCACCGGCCAACTCATCCGCCGAGCGGGCGCAGAGCGCCTCGGTGGCGAGGCCTGATGCGTAATGATCGAGGAATAATTCAAGCTGCGGCGGCGAGGCCGTGGGTAAATGCCGCGCCATGGCGGCGGCGACTTCGCGCAGCAGCGCGCTGCGCCCCGCATTCTTGCCCGCGTTATTGCTGAAAGAGGCCGGGTTGGAATGAGCGTCCGCCAAGTTAGGCATTATGGGCTCCGCGTTTTGGTTTCCTCGATGGTTCCTTTAGACCGGCTTGCACCGGCCTCCAAGAGGCGCTTGCCGCATGGCAAAACTGATGGTAGAGAATAGTTAATGTTCGGTTACGCACCCCTTTGCGAAATGAAGTTGCGCACGGCCTTTGGCTCCGTCCGAGGCTTGGGCGAACAGGGTGTTGTGCGCGCGGCGGGCGGCTCGCTTCGACTTATGGTCCCCTGGGCCTGAGGCTGCGCGCCCTGATGTGGCGTGCGGGCGCGCCCCGGGGTATATTTCGCGACTGACCGCCCTTCCCTCACGCCGATTTTTTTTGCGAGACAGCAATGACCATTCATCATCCAAGCTTTGGCACGATCGCTGACGATCGTGTGATCATGTTCGACACAACCTTACGCGATGGCGAGCAATCGCCTGGGTTTTCGATGAATCTCGACGAGAAATTGCGCATGGCCGAGGCGTTGGCCGAGCTTGGCGTCGATGTCATTGAGGCTGGGTTTCCGATTGCGAGCGCGGGCGATTTCGAGAGTGTGCGCAAAATTGCCGAGACGGTGAAAGGCCCGGTGATTGCCGGGCTGGCGCGCTCGGGGCGCGATGATATTTTGCGCGCGGCGGAGGCGGTGAAGCCTGCCGAGCGCAAGCGGATTCACACCTTCATTTCGACCTCTCCGCTGCATATGAAATATAAATTACGCATGGAGCCGGACGCGGTGCTGGAAGCGGTGACGCGCTCGGTTGAGCTTGCGCGTGATTATACCGACGATGTGGAATGGTCCGCCGAAGATGGCAGCCGGACCGATCCGGATTTTCTGGCGCGCTGCGTTGAAGCAGCGATCCGCGCCGGGGCCACGACGATTAATATCCCTGACACGGTGGGGTATGCGGTGCCCGAAGATATTTTCCGGATTTTCAGCGAATTGCGCGCCCGCGTGCCGGGGGCGGAGCGGGTGATTTTTTCAACCCATTGCCATAATGATCTTGGTTTGGCGGTGGCCAATACGCTCGCGGCCCTGCGCGCCGGGGCGCGGCAGATTGAATGCACGATCAATGGCATTGGCGAGCGGGCCGGCAATGCGGCGCTCGAAGAGGTGGTGATGGCGATTCGCACCCGCCCGGATGCTGCGCCCTATAAAAATAACATCGAAACCACGCGGATCCTGCGCAGCTCCAAACTGCTCGCGACCATTACCGGCTTTGATGTGCAACCGAACAAGGCCATTGTTGGGCGCAACGCCTTTGCCCATGAGAGCGGCATCCATCAGGATGGCGTGCTGAAAAACGCCGCGACTTACGAGATTATGACGCCGGAATCGGTGGGGTGGCAGAAGACCAGCCTGGTGATGGGCAAACATTCGGGCCGGGCGGCGTTTCGCGATAAGCTGCGGGCGCTGGGATATGGTGAAATTGGCGATAATCAGCTCAATGATTCGTTCCGGCGCTTTAAGGATTTGGCCGACCGCAAGAAGCTGGTTTATGACGAAGATATTGTCGCGCTGTTCGATGACGCGGTTGTGCGCGATCACCAGCGTGTGCGCTTTGTCGGGCTGGAAGTGTGGGCGGGATCGAAAGCCAAGCCACGCGCGGTGTTAGAGCTTGAGGTCGATGGCATGGTGCAGACCGCCGAGGCGCTGGGCGATGGGCCGGTGGATGCCACCTTCAACGCAATCCAGGCGATTTTCCCGCATCAGGCTGAATTGCGGCTATTTACCGTTGGTGCGGTGACCGAAGGCACCGATGCGCAGGCGCGGTGCGGCGTGCGCCTGGAGGAGGGCGGCAAGCTGGTGGACGGCCAAGGGGCGGATACCGACACGATTGTGGCGGCGGCGCGGGCCTATATTCACGCGCTGAACAAATTGCTGGTCAAGCGCGAACGCACCGAGCCGGTGTCACTCTCCGCCTAACAGGTGCGATTGAAGTTGCGCCAGGGTTTCGCCCGGCGCTTCTTCGGCGAGGTAATGACCGCCGGTGACAGCACCGCCGGTCACCGGCGCTGTGCAATATTGACTCCAGATGTCGAGCGGCGCGTACAGCCGCCCGACCAAGCCGCGCACACCCCACAGGATGCGGGTTGGGCAGGTGATTTTGATGCCCCCTGCCCGACTCGCAAGGTCATGCTCCAGGTCGATGCTGGCGGCGGCCCGATAATCTTCGCAGATCGCTGTGATGGTCGCGGGGTTGCGGGCCGCGGCGAGGTAATCGGCCAGCGCGGGTTCGGCGAAAATGCTGGCATCGGTATGATGACGCCCGCCTTGGGCATTGAGCCACAAAGCCGGGTCAAGATTAATCATGGCTTCGGGGAATGGATGCGGTTGGGCCAGGAAGAACCAGTGATAATAGCCTAACGCAAAAGCCATATCGGTGCGCTCGAAATGCTCGATCGTCGGGATGATGTCGAGCAGGGCGAGTTTTTGGACTTTGTGCGGATGATCGAGGGCGAGGCGGTGCGACACGCGGGCACCCCGGTCATGGCCGACCAGCGCGAAGTGCGGCAAGCCGAGATGATCCATCAAATCAACCATGTCACGCGCCATGGCGCGTTTAGCATAGGGCGCGTGATCGGCGGTGGCGGGGGGTTTGTAACTCTGGCCATAGCCGGTGAGGTCCGGGCAGATGACGGTGAAATGTTCGGCCAGGGTGGGGGCGATGAGATGCCAGATCGCATGGGTTTGCGGCATGCCGTGCAGCATCAGCAAGGCCGGGCCGGTGCCTGCGCGGCGCAGGCGAAAATGCCGCTGGGCGTCAAGCGTAATCGTGTGTTCCGTGAAACCGGCAAAAAACTCAGCCATGGGGCGCCTGACAGTGATGGGTAAAAATCAATAAACCGTGCGGCCCTGATTGTTGCCTCCAGCCGGGGGCGGCTTGAAACAGGGCAATCAGGGCGGGTGTGAAAATGCGGCTCGCGTGATCGACGGTCAAGTCAGGCAAGACAACCAGCGGATAGGGTGCGGCGAGCGAGAGCAAGTGGGGTGTTGCGCGCCGGGCGACCAGAATATTGGCGCGGGCCGGTAAGGCGCTGATGAACGGGCCGGGAATGCCCACCCCATCATTGCCGAACGGAATGATGATCAGCCCATGCGCGCCGGCAACATGCGCGCTTCGCTGCGCGAGGCGCATGCCGGGCTGCATGGTTTGCGGCGCGAGGGCGAGGCCGAGCAAAGCGGCGAGGTTGAGCGCGATGAGTGCAGCGCGCAGGCGCGGATGCGGCGCCAAGCTGGCGGCGAGCAACAAGCCGATGAAGGGCAAACCAAGCCAGAGATAGCGGATTTCAAAGGGCATGGTGTCAAAGGCGAGACCCAAGATCAGCAAGCCGAGAGGCGGGGCGAGCGCACCGACATACAGCAAGGATTTGACCGGTTGATTGAGACGGGTGCGCAAGATCAGCCCCAGCAGCAGGAGCAAAAACAGGGCAAGGGCCGCCGCCAGCGGGGCAGACCAAGGCGGTGCGACATAGTCGGGCAGACCACCGAGCAAGGCTGCCGCTTGATCGCGCGCGAGCGCGGCGACGGCGCGGCTTGCGTGAAAATGGTGAAATTGGCCTTGGCGGGAATTACGCTGAGCGAGAAAAAACCAAACCCAGAGCGGAGTGAATAAAACAGCACCGCCGGTGACGAGTGCGAGGCGGCGCTTGGCGTGCGCGGCGAGCCAAAGCCAGATGGCCAGGGCCGTGAAAAGAGCGAGATCGTTGGTGCAGCAGGCGGCACCGAGCAGCGCGCCGGCCAAAAAATCGCTGCGGGGGGTGGGTTTGCTGCGCAGGAGCGCGAGCAGACCCGCAAGGATCAATAAGGTTGCCAGCGAGAAATCACGGGCGACGATGCTGGAATAGGCGAAACCGTAGCAGCCGAGCGTGAGAAGGGTGGCGGTTGGCGGATCGATCCCCAGGGCGGCGGCGATGCGCGCAAGCAATGCCAGCGCGATGATCGCGCAGAGCACTGAGAGCAGGCGGAGCGCCAAGAGGGATGGACCAAACGCCGCGCGCCAATATTTCGCGAGCCAGAAATAGAGCGGCGGATGCACATCATCACGCCGCAACGCGGTGGCGATGCGCGCAACACGCGCGGAGCCGGTGAAATCCGTCCGGGCTTCGGGCGGGTGGAACGGGCGGGCGGGCCAGGCAGGGCGCGGGTTACCGGCGAGGAGAAAAATGGTGTAGAATTCATCATATTCGCCGCCGCGCAGCAGCGCGATGGCACTCAAAGCGAGGGACGCGAGGAGCAGCAGCAGCGGCAGGCGGAAGCGGCGCATGGGTATATGCCACCATAGGTTGCAGCCTAATGCAAATTTCTAAAGAAAATCGCGCAGGCGGAACCAGCTGGTGGCGAGCAGCAGCAAAGGGGTGCGCAACAAGGCGCCACCGGGAAACCGGCGATGTGGAATTTTGGCAAACAAATCAAACCGCTCGGCCTGCCCGGCGATGGCCTCGGCGGCGAGTTTGCCCGCGAGGCCGGTGAGGGCGACGCCGTGACCAGAGAAGCCGTGCATAAACAAAATATTATGGCCCAGCCGACCAAAATGCGGCGCGCGATTCATGGTGATATCGACATAACCGCCCCAGCAATAATCGGCGCGGGCGGCAGCGAGCTGGGGAAACACGGCGCGGGCGCGGGCTAGCATGGTGGCGGCCAAGTTGGGCGGTGGCAGGGTGGAATAGGAAACCCGGCCCCCAAACAACATGCGGTGATCCGCGCTGCGGCGAAAATAATCGAGCACGAAATTGAGGTCAGCGACCGCTTGATTGCCGGGGATCAGCGCGGGGACATCATCGCGCGGTTCGGTCGCAACGATATAGGTGCCGACGGGCATGATGTAGCCGGCGAGGGGAGGCATCAGCCCGGCGAGATAGGCGCCGGTGGCGATGATGAGATGATCCGCGGTGACTTGG
>JAKBBY010000259.1 GCA_021808315.1 Pseudomonadota bacterium
GACAATCATTCAGCGTTTGATCGGCGCATCCAACGCGCTGAGCTTGATTACTATGTGAACACGCCAACCGGGGGCACCGCGCTGATTGAAAATTATGTCGGTCTCCCCATCGGGGCGGTCCCATGATCGATAAATTTGTGCCATCGGTTGAAGCGGCGTTGGATGGGATCGGCAACGGGGCGACCTTGATGATTGGCGGCTTTGGCACAGTGGGTCAGCCTGATTGTCTGGTCGATGGGTTGATCGCCCGCGGCTTGCGCGATTTGGTGGTGATTGCCAATAACGCGGGTGGTGATTTTGGTGGCTTGCCAAAGCTGATCGAGCAAGGGGCGATTGCCAAAGTCATTTGCTCTTATCCGCGTGCGACGGGCAAAACGGCGTTTGATGCGTTGTTAGCAGCAGGTAAAATTGAGCTGGAAATCGTGCCGCAAGGCACCTTGGCCGAGCGGATCCGTGCCGCGGGCGTCGGCGTGCCAGCTTTTTACACACCGACGGCGGCGGGTACCGCCCTCGCCGAGGGCAAGGAAACGCGGGTCATCAATGGTCGCGAAGCGGTGCTGGAATATGCGTTGGCGGCTGATTTTGCGTTAGTGCAGGCATGGGAGGCTGATCGCTGGGGTAATTTGACCTATCGGGGCACGGGGCGGAATTTTAATCCGATCATGGCCGCTGCTGCCCGCTTTACGATTGCCACAGCGCATCACGCACGACCCTTGGGCGCGCTGGACCCTGAGCATGTGATGACGCCAGGGCTTTTCGTTCAACGGGTTTTTGTGGCAGGGAGTGCGCTATGACGGAGATTAAAGGGTGGTCGCGGCCAGACATGGCGCGCCGATTAGCAGCCGATATTCCAGAGGGTTGGGCGGTCAATTTGGGCATTGGCTTGCCCACCTTGGTGGCCAATTACGTGCCGCTGGATCGTGAGGTGATTTTCCATTCGGAAAATGGCGTGCTGGGTGTAGGGCCTGCGCCAGAACCGGGCGCGGAAGACCCGTGGATGATCAATGCGGGGAAGCAATTGATCACGCTGCGCCCTGGCGCGTCCCTGATGGGTCAGGCGGATAGTTTCGCGGTGATCCGTGGGCGTCATCTCGATTTGGCGGTGCTGGGCGGCTACCAGGTGGCGGCGAATGGCGATTTCGCCAACTGGTCCACCGGGCGCGCCGGTGAAGCCCCGGCGGTGGGTGGGGCGATGGATTTAGGGGCGGGTGCCAAGCAGGTTTGGGTGCTGATGGAGCATGTCGCGAAAGGGGGCGTTGCCAAACTCGTCGAGCGTTGCAGCTATCCGCTGACCGCACGCGGATCGGTCACGCGCGTTTATACGGATTTGGCGGTCATTGACATTACGGCAAGCGGATTTGTGCTTCGTGAGTGTGCGCCAGGCCTGTCGCGCGCCGATGTTCAGGCGGTATCCGGCGCACCGCTTGGGTAATCGGGGGCTGCACTAACCGATCGTAACGCCGCCCAGCGTGCATAAATGCCGCCACTGCGCCTCGGTTACCGGGCCAACGGATAATCGGGATTGGCGGATCAACGCCATGTCCTGCAAGGCCGGGTCGGCCTTGATCTGCGCGAGCGTTATCGGATTTGGCACCGCGCATTCGGCTTGCATATCAACGGCAACCCAATCACCGCTCTCGGCGGTCGGGTCCGGGTAGGCTTCACGCACCACGCGCACAATGCCGACAATCTCGCGGCCAATATTGGAATGATAAAAAAACGCGCGATCACCAATGCGCATCGCTTTCAGGTTCAGCTTGGCGCTATGATTGCGCACCCCGGTCCAAGGCTCAACGCCGTTGGCCACTTGCTGCGCCCAGGAAAACGCATCTGGTTCTGATTTTACCAGCCAATAATGCATTCAGCCCGTCACCACGCCATCGCGCACCACAGTGCGAAAGCCATGGATTTCGACATGGCCGAATAATTCCGCCTTGGTGTATGGATCTTCGCTGATCAGTTGTTCAGCCTCGTCGCGGCTTTCGACGTTATAGATGATCACGCTGCCGCAAGGCTGGCCGTCAGGGTCCAAGAGCGGGCCGCCATAGGCGATTTTGCCAGAGATCAGTTCGAGATAAGCCAAATGTTGCGGACGCGCCGATTTGCGCAGTTCGAGCGATCCCGGCTTGTCGTGGGCGATCAAGATAATTTTCACGGCTCTGCTCCTTGGGTTTGTGCAAATTGCTGTATCCGTTCGGCCATCGCGGCAACGCCATTACCCCGGTTGCCGGAAAGGGCGCCGATCAAGCCCCACTCTTTCAAAAAACTTGCCGGTGTCGCGCGAATTTCTGCGCGCGTGCGCCCCGAATAGACACGCAATAACATCGCGACCAAGCCACTGACAATCGCCGCGTCTGAAGCGCCGGCAAATAGTAGCTTGGTGCCTTCATCATGCGCTTGCAGCCAAACCCGGCTTTGGCAACCTGGCACTAACCGATCCTCGGTTTGCCATTCGGCGGGGAAGGGCGGCAGTGAGCGGCCTAATTCAATGATGAATTCGTAACGATCCATCCAGTCATCGAATAAGAATAATTCATCATGCAGCGCTTCAATGGCCGCCGCCGTGGTGGCGTGCGTCGGGGTGACGAACGGGCTCATTCTGGTTTGACCAGAATATGTGTTTTCTTGCCTTTGGATAGTTTGATTACCCCATCGATCAGATTCTCTGATGAGATTGTATCAGTGCCAGAAATAATCGCCACATTATTCGCCTGCGCGCCGCCGCCCTGGATCAAGCGCCTTGCCTCGCCATTGCTGCTCGCCAATCCGGCGCGCACCAGCAGCGCAAATGC
>JAKBBY010000260.1 GCA_021808315.1 Pseudomonadota bacterium
ACATCAACCGCGTGACCACGATCTACAACAACAATACCACGGTGGTGAATAATACCAGGATCATCAATAATTATTATGGCCCCACCCGCCTGATCAATCGCGGTGCCGCCACCGTGATCCCCGCCAGCGCCATGCGTCAGGGGCTACTGGTGCAAAATGTCGCCCACCCAGCGCCGCGAACCATCCTCGCCGCCGCCCACCCGATCCCGCCAGCCAGCGTGCCGGGCTACCAGCATCTCCAATTAACCGCCTTACATCCCGGCCCCAACCCCGGTATCGGGCCCAACCACGGCGTGCTGCCGCCATCCGGCCAGCCGATCCATGCGATTCCGGCGGTCATGCGCCTGCCCGCCCCGCCCGCAGCGCCGCACCGTATCGCGGCCCCGGCCCCGCGCCCGGCACCGTTCGCCGCCGCACGCGGGCTACCGGTCGCCAAACCCGGCCCGGTTCACGGCATCGCCGCCCGCCCAGTCGTGCTCCAGCATGTGCCAACCCGAATCCAGCCACCCCATTCGCTGGCAACACCCGCGCCGTTTAATCGTCCGGTAAACCAACCGGCAATCAACCACCCCACCCCGGCAATCGCGCGGCCAGCCCCCCAACCCTTCCATCCGCCCGCCCATCCGTTTTCGCCACCGCCGCTGCCCCATGTGGTAACACCCCAACAGATCGCCCCACGCCCGGCAGCGCCACCCTATCATCCGCCCGTGCAAGCCTACCACCCGCCCGTGCAAGCCTATCACCCGCCGGCGCAAACCTATCATCCGCCCGTGCAAGCCTATCACCCGCCCGTGCCAGCCTATCACCCGCCCGTGCAAACTTTTCACCCGCCGGTGCAGACTTATCATCCGCCCGTGCAAGCCTATCACCCGCCGGTGCAAGCCTATCACCCGCCGGCGCAAACCTATCATCCGCCCGTGCAAGCCTACCACCCGCCCGTGCAAGCCTACCACCCGCCGGCGCAAACCTATCATCCCCCGCCGCGTCCAGCCCCGCGCCCCGTTCCGCCCGCGAAAGATCAGCAACATCCATGAGCAAAACTCTGCTATAGGATTCTGATGAGCGATCAGCCCGCCTTTGGTCCGCCGCCGCCTGCGCGTAATCGCCGCCGCATGGCTGAGGATCTCTTGCTCCTGCCGCTTGCGCTGATCCTGGAACTTTGGAGCCGCGTCATCTGGCGCGGCTCCCTCGCTTTGCTCAATGCCTTATCGCGCACCGAAGCCCTCGCGCGGCTGCGGCGTCGTTTGCAAATCTTACCCCCCTGGATTGTGCTCTTGCTGTTCCTGATCCCCGAAGCCATGGATCATCTGAGCGGGTTCTGGGCCACGGTCTTGTTCGTTCGTGGCAACTGGCTCGGTGCCACCTTGGTCGCGGTGTTCATCAAAGGCAGCGCCATCTTGATCGCCCTGTGGATCTATCAATCCTGCGAGCAAAGCCTGATGTCGGTGCGCTGGTTCGCCGCCCTGCATGATCGCGTCATTGCCGGCAAAAACTGGGTGCTCGCCCGCACCGAACCGATCAGGGCGCGCATCCTCGCCCCGCTCAACCGATCGAGCTCTCTATCGCGGCGCCTCAGCGCTTGGCGGCTCTATGTCGCCCGGCTCGTGCGCCAACGCTTCAGTTAAGCGCATGTCCGCCCGCGCACGCGCCCATCTTTCCGCGGCGGACCCCATTCTCGGCGCCCATATTCGCCATATCGGCCCGTGCACCCTCAAGCCAGATCGCACCCGCGAGCCTTACGCCGCCTTGGTCTCCGCCATCGCCCACCAACAGCTCCATGGCCGTGCCGCCGAAACCATTCTCGCCCGCCTGCACGCCCATGCCGGCGGTGCCTGCCCCGACCCGGCCACGCTGCTGTCACTCCCCGAAGCCACCCTGCGCGCCTGCGGCTTTTCCGGCGCCAAGGTTGCCGCCCTGCATGACATTGCCCGCCACAGCCTCGCCGGCACCATTCCCACGCGCCGCGCCTGCGCCCGCATGACCGATGCCGCTTTGATCGAACGTCTCTGCGCCGTGCGCGGCGTAGGCCGCTGGACGGTGGAAATGCTGCTGATCTTCACCCTCGGTCGGCCCGATATTTTCCCCGTCGATGATTTCGGCGTCCGCGAAGGCTATCGCCTGCTGCATAACCTACCCAGCCAACCCAAACCGCGTGACTTCGCAATCATCGGCGAAGCCTACGCCCCCTATCGCAGCATTGCCGCCTGGTATCTGTGGCGCGCCGCCGACGCGGCCAAGAAAATCCCGCCCCCACCTTAAACCAAGATCGATCTGATCAACCAAGCCATCCTTGCCTATTCGCCCCCAACCCGCTACACCCCGCCGCTCAAGCCCGGTCGGTATCGGGCGACCCCCCCAGGAGCGACAGATGAAACCGAGCATTCACCCCGACTATCACGAAATCAACATCATCATGACCGACGGCACGGCGTATAAAACCCGCTCCTGCTACGGCAAGCCCGGCGACACGCTGCGGCTGGACATTGATCCGAAATCCCATCCCGCCTGGACCGGTCAAACCCGTATCGTTGATACCGGCGGTCAAGTCGCGAAATTCAACAAGAAATTCGCCTCCATCGGCGCGCGCACCAAATAATTTTTGCGTCCTGCGTGATGCCGGGCCCTTGAACGGCCCGGCGCGACACCCTTAATAATTGAATGAAGGATGCCTCCGGGGTCCTTCGCAGTTAGGCTACGGGCTGGTCATCGTGACAGTCCGGATCGAAACCTTGCTACAATCAGGAGGTTGTTATGACACTCGATTTCTCACCCTTGTTCCGTACTG
>JAKBBY010000261.1 GCA_021808315.1 Pseudomonadota bacterium
CCGGCGATAAGTTTGAAGGCCGGGACGGAGAAACGGCGCTCAACCAAACCGAGAAACACCGTCACGATGGGCGTGACGGCAACAAAGGACTCTACTTTTGAGTGGAGGGAAGTTGGGGGGCAGGTCAGAGACAAACACCAGTCGATAACGATGCTTGCGATCACGCATAACAGAATCCTGCTCTAATTTAATCGGACAGCGTTGTCTATAATTTTATAATCATACGCGCACGATCACACGGCGTCGGCACGGACGAAACGCCGGTTTGCTCGCGTTATATTACACGCCCTCGCGTGCATCATCCTGCCAAACCCGAATCGCCGGTCTCCCCGCCGTCGCCGCTGCCAAACGGGCGCGCTCCAAGCCAGCGCGGGCCCGGATCAGCACATTGCTGGGGTCATCGCCCGATTGCGGCCAGCGCGTGGCAATGCCAACAGCCACCTGCCGCCCCGTTTCCGCCAAGAGCATTTGCAGCTTGGCTGCAATGCGATCAGCACGTTCAGCGCCAATCAAATGATCAATGCCGTCACACCAAGCGGCAATGCGCGTCGGCGCCACACGACCCAGCAAATCAGTAGGCCGCAACATATCGCGCAAACATTCAACGGAAGCCCGCACAACAGCTTCATTCGCCTCGACTTTGCCGAGGCCATCACTGCGCACCCAACCGAATGCGAGCATGGTCCCTGCCCGATCTTCAACATCCAACCGGTCTAACCGGCGTTCAATTTGATCGATAAATGGGCGCAGCCGCCATAATCCGGTCTCCTCATCCAGCGGGCTCGCGGCAATCGGCTCGACAATTCTTTCAATACGATCAGCGAATCCAGCCATATCAATGACCAAAGCTGTCAAAATTTGACGATCCGCCGACGTGAATCGGCGATCACCAGCACTCCGCCATGCTTGCAATTCGATTGCAATCCCAGATTGCGAGCGTGAGGCCGCACAAATTGTTTCGGCCCGCCCCCCGCCATCAACGCCAAGCCCACTCGGATAATCTGCCAACACAACGTCGCCAGCGCGGCCCGGATCATGGCGAACCAGTGCAATACCAGCATCGCCAAGATCAGCCGCAATCAAGGCGCAGCAGGCTGCCGCAGCGGTTCGTGCATCGGGCAGACCCGAGAGGCTTAGGATCAGCCGGTGCAGCGATTCGAGCCTCAGTTGAAAATCCGGAACGGTATTCATCCTTTCAATCCCAACCGCCTGCGCTGGTGTAAACTCATCAGATCGATCCTTCAGTCGCTTTGTTCACCCTAATCTGACCGAAAAAAGTGAATAGATCGTTAGCGTGCAATTGACAGTCTGGCGCTGCGTCACCATGGTCCGGCACAACCTTATTTCACGGATTAAGCCATGAACGACATCGACTTGCGTGCCGCCATCGAAACTGCGTGGGATCGACGCGACAACCCTGATTTCCGCGCCGAGCCTACGCATCGGCTGGCCATCGAGGCGGCCCTATCGGGGCTTGATTCTGGGCAGCTGCGCATCGCCGAACCTGGACCTGATGGATGGATCGTCCATGACTGGCTGAAACGGGCCGTCTTATTGTCGTTCCGGATTGCCGACAATGCGCCGTTGCCCGGCGCGGGCGGAGCGCCCGTCTTTGATAAAGTCGCCATGAAATTTGCAAATTGGGACAGCGCACGCTTTGCCGGTGCGGCGATTCGCGTTGTGCCCGGGGCCGTTGTTCGCCATTCCGCCTTTATCGAGCCGGGGGCGGTGTTGATGCCCTGCTTCATCAATGTAGGAGCACGGGTGGGTTCAGGCACAATGGTCGATACCTGGTCCACGATCGGGTCATGTGCGCAGGTTGGCGCTAATTGCCATATTAGTGGCGGGGTTGGCATCGCCGGTGTGTTGGAACCGCTGCAGGCGGCACCCGTGATCATCGAGGATCACTGCTTTATTGGTGCCCGCTCGGAAGTCGCGGAAGGCGTCATTATCGAACGCGGTGCGGTGCTGGCGATGGGGGTTTTTATTGGGGCATCGACCAAAATCATTGATCGCGAGACCGGCGACGTTTTCTATGGTCGAGTCCCTGCCTATTCAGTGGTGGTGCCGGGAAGCTTGCCGGGTAAGCCTCTGCCGGACGGGTCACCCGGGCCAGCCCTCGCATGCGCCGTCATTGTCAAACGCGTTGATGAACGCACGCGGGCCAAAACCGCGATCAATGATTTATTACGGGCGTAATGAACCCCGATCCGCTACCGCTGGCGCAGGCTTTGCTACGTTGCCCCTCCGTCACCCCCGATGATGCGGGCGCGCAGGAGGTGCTAGCTTCTGCCTTGTCACCACTCGGATTTTCGATCGAGCGTCGCCGCGATGGGGTGGTGCATAATCTCATCGCGACCTTAGGCGAGGATGGCCCACATCTTGGCTTCGCCGGCCATACCGATGTCGTGCCGGCTGGCGAGGGCTGGGCGCATGATCCGTTCGCGGGTGCGATTATGGACGGCATGCTGCACGGTCGCGGTGCCGTTGATATGAAAGGGGCGCTGGCCGCCTTCGTGGCGGCTCTGACCCAACATCGCGATGCCGGGCGACGATTGGGGCGACTGACCCTGTTGGTGACCGGGGATGAGGAAGGTGAGGCCGTTGATGGCACGGTGCGGATTCTTGAGAGCCTCGCCGAGCGCCGGGCGATGCCGGATGCGTGCGTGGTTGGCGAGCCGACATCGGTGGCCCGACTGGGCGATACCATCAAAATCGGGCGACGCGGCAGTATTTCCGCCGAAATCACCGTGCGCGGCATCCAAGGGCATGT
>JAKBBY010000262.1 GCA_021808315.1 Pseudomonadota bacterium
CCGGTCAAGAGGGGCGGTTGGTGCCACAGGCCGGACCCGCGCGAAAGTTTGACACGCGGTTGGCGGGGGATGGGTTTACAAATCGACAATCGGGTGCAAATCGGAGGGAGCGAAATTAGTCCGAAATTGAGGTGGTTCATGGCGTCGCAAGCCGTTGCGCAGTCTCGTCGCGAGGTGGAAAGAGCTGAAATCGCGGCCTCGCCTGCCAATCGTAAATTGGTCGCGACCTGGCTGTTCGTCAGTTTTGCGTTGATTGTCGAGATGTTTGGCATCGGCGCTTATGTGCAGAATGACAATGCCGGCCTGTCGATCATGGCCTGGCAGCCGGTGTCAGGGGTGATTCCGCCGCTCAGCCATGCGGCGTGGGAGCGGATGTTCGCGCTGTATAAGACGATCCCGCAATATAAATTGCTCAATCACCATATGGATTTGGCGGGGTTCAAGGCGATTTTCTGGCCCGAATGGATCCATCGCCTCTGGGGGCGGTTGCTGGGGTTGGATTTTGGGGTGCCGCTGGTGTGGTTTTGGTGGACCGGGCGGCTGGAGCGGCGGCTGCGCCCCTGGCTGGTGACCTTGTTTGTGCTCGGTGGGGTGCAGGGCTTTATCGGCTGGTGGATGGTGCGCTCCGGTTTTCAGCCGGGGCTGACCGAGGTTTCGGTGTTTCGCCTCGCGATCCATTATTGCTTTGCGACAGCACTGGCGATTGCGGTGTTCACCACGGGTCTGGTGGTGCTGAAGCCCGACTCGGCACGCCTGCCACCGGATTTGGCCGCGCGCTACCGCACCGCCCGCTGGTTCGCGATTGCCTCGATCGTGGTGATTTGTGTGGCTATCGTCGCCGGCACATTTCTCTCGGGCACCCATGCCTACACGGTGGATAACACCTTCCCGTTGATGCAGGGCCATTGGATTCCGCCCAATTACGGCCATTTGCAGCCGTTTTGGAGCAATTTTTTCCTGAGCAAAGTGACCACCCAATGGGATCATCGAGTGATCGGCACCATCGCGGCATTGGTGGTGTTGGTCGCGGTGGTGGCCGCGATCCGGGCTGATTTGCCCCCCCGGGCGCGTGATGCGTTTTTGGTGATGGGCGCGCTGTTGATCGTGCAATATATTCTGGGCGTGACGACGCTGGTTTCGAAAATTTTGGATATCGGCATTGTGCACCAGTTGAATGCGGTATTGCTGCTCGCCGCTGCGGTCTGGGCTTATTTCGAGCTGCGCGGCCGCCGCGCGGTATGAGCTCACGCCGCCAGCAATCTCTGGTCGGGACTTGGTTGCTGGTGATTGCCGCGATGATTTTCGGCATGGTGGTTGGCGGTGGCGATGTGCGCACGATCGGCGCGGGGTTCATTCTTCAGCAATGGCAGCCGTTTTTTGGCATTTTGCCGCCGCAAAGCCACGCCGCTTGGGTGCATTTATTCGGGCTTTATCAACGCACCGCGCAATTTCAAACGCTGCACCCGACGATGACGTTGGCGCAATTCAAAGCCCTGGCGTGGCCCGATATTCTGGATCGCGACTGGGGACGGCTGATGGCTTTGGTGTTTGCGGTGCCGCTCGCTGTGTTTTGGTGGCGCGGCTGGATCAGCGCGAAACTCGGCGCTTGGTTGATCGCCTTGTTCGCCGCCGGTGCGATCGAGGCGACGATGGGTTGGATGATGACCTATCAAGGCATGTTCGGGCTGTTGCACCCCTCCCCGCTCTATTTGGGGCCCCATCTGGTACTGGCGATGCTGATTTTCACGGCAATGCTGTGGACTGGTTTTTCGCTGCGCCACCCCGAGCCAATGCCCATTGAGGGTTATACCGGATTGCGGACGCTGCTTACCTGGTCGGTGGGGTTGTTGATTGTCACGATTGGTATGGGGGCCTTGGTGGCCGGGTCCGGCGGGTTGCATGTTGATCACAGTTTTCCGCTGATGAACGGGCATTTTTTTCCACGGCGCGGCTGGGCGCTGCATCCGGTATGGCTCAATCTGGTTGCCAATCCGCGTACGGTGCAGTTTGAGCATCGGGTTGTCGCGACGATGACGGCTGGTGTGGTGATCGTTGCAGCGTCGATTGGGCTGCGCGCACCGCTCGGCCCGCGGGCGCGGGATTTGTTTTTGCTGCTGGCCGGGCTGATTACGCTGCAATATATTTTGGGGATGAGCACGGTCGTTTCGGGTATGGGCGATTTGGGCTATATCCATGAATTGACGGCGGTGCTGTTGCTCGCTTCATGCATCGCCTGCCGCCATGCGCTGCGCGGTGCGGTGCCACGACCGGTTGCAACCAAATTGACCATGAAAGCTGCTGAATAATGTCTGACCAACGGACGATTGCTGATCGCTTGTTTCACGGCACCACCGGCCTTGATCCGCATGAGGCCGCGCGGTTGATCGCGCCGGTGCTGGAGGTGGCTGATGATGGGGAGTTGTTCCTGGAATATAGCGAATCCGAGGTGGTTAGTTTTGATGATGGCCGCATTCGCATGGCGAGTTTCGATAGTCGTTCGGGGTTTGGGCTGCGGGCGGTGACCGGCGAGAGCGCGATTTATGCCCATGCAGGGGAGATTTCAGTGCCGGCCCTAACCCGGGCGGTGGGGACGTTGCGCGCGGCGCGGGCGGGCGAGACCGGAAGTATTGCGGTCGGGCCGCATGGGAGCAAGGCGGCGTTATATACGGCGCAGAATCCGTTCGCGGCGATGGATTTTGCTGCGCGGGCCGATGTGCTGGCCGAGATTGATGCTTATGCGCGGGCGCAGGACCGGCGGGTG
>JAKBBY010000263.1 GCA_021808315.1 Pseudomonadota bacterium
GCGCCGATCACCGATGCGGTGATTGCCAAGGCGCGGGCGGCGGATGCGGTGCTGTTTGGTGCCGTGGGCGGGCCGCAATGGGACCGTGAACCATTTGATAATCGACCGGAAATTGCGATTTTGGAGTTGCGCAAACAGCTTGGTTTGTTCGCCAATCTGCGCCCGGCCCCGGTGTTCGAGGCGCTGATCGATGCCAGTCCACTGAAAGCGGATTTGGTGCGCGGGCTTGATTTGATGATTGTGCGTGAAGCGACGGGCGGTATTTATTTCGGCGAGCCACGCGGCATCGAAACCCTGCCTGATGGCTCCAAGCGCGGCATCAATACGGAAGTCTATACAACGGCTGAGATATTTCGCGTTGGCCGCGTCGCGTTCGATTTGGCGCGCCAGCGCGATAAGCGACTCACCAGCGTGGAAAAGGCGAATGTGATGGAGTCCGGCTTGCTCTGGCGCGAAACCATCACTGCCCTCGCCGCTGACTATCCGGATGTCGCATTGACCCATATGTATGCCGATAATTGCGCGATGCAGCTCGCGCGCAATCCGCGTCAGTTCGATGTGATTGTGACGTCAAACCTGTTTGGCGATTTACTCTCTGACCTCGCCTCGATGCTGACCGGCTCGCTCGGTATGCTGGGGTCGGCCACATTGGGCGCCACCTTGCCGACCGGCAAACGCCATGCGCTCTACGAGCCAATCCATGGGTCTGCACCCGATATTGCCGGGCAGAACAAGGCAAATCCGCTGGCGCAAATCCTTAGCCTCGCGATGCTGCTGCGCACCTCCCTGCATTTGCCTGAGGCGGCGACGCAGGTTGAGCAGGCCGTGGCGGCGGTGCTGAATGCTGGCTATCGCACCGCCGATATTGCCGAGGCCGGGGCGAAGATCGTGAGCACTACTGCGATGGGCGATGCGGTGATCGCGGCTTTGGTGGCGGGCGGTTAGAGCGATATTGGTTTAGGTTTTCTCGGCGCCGATCAGAAATTCGACATTGCCTTCCGGCCCGGTGATTGGGCTTTCGGTGATGCCGCGTACGTGCCAGCCGGGGAGTGTGCTCCACCATTCAGTGATCATGGCGCAGACCGCCTCGCGCACTGAGGGCTCGCGCACCACCCCGCCTTTGCCCACAGCCTCGCGCCCCGCTTCGAATTGCGGTTTGATCAGCGCCACCGCGCGCGCACCGGGGCGGCAGAGCGCCAATCCGGCTGGCAGCACGGTGCGCAGGCCGATGAAGCTGGCATCGCACACCAAGATGTCGATCGGATCGGTGATCAAATCGGCGGTGAGATGCCGCGCGTTGGTTTTTTCATAGACCATCACGCGCGGATCATCGCGTAATTTCCAGGCGAGTTGCCCATGGCCGACATCAACGGCATGGACCCGTGCGGCGCCCCGGCTGAGCAAAACGTCGGTAAAGCCGCCGGTGGAGGCACCGATATCGAGCGCGATCATGCCGCTCGGGTCGAACCCAAAATAATCCAGCCCGCGCACCAGCTTTAGCCCGCCGCGCGACACCCAGGGATGGGTTTTGCCGCGCACGAGCAACGGGGCTGCCTCAGCGATCATATCGCCGGGTTTGTCGATGCGCCGTTCGCCGGAAAACACCAGCCCTGCCATCACCGAGGCGGCGGCTTGGCTGCGCGTTTCACACAGACCGCGCTCAACCAACAAAATATCAGCGCGCCGCTTGGCCATCACCAAACCCTAATGAGTCAAGTGAGGCATGACAAGCTTGGCGCCATTCAGCGGGCACGACAAAAGCGGCGCCGATTGAACCGGCACCGCTCACGGAAGCCGGGCTAACTAACCGCGCGCTAAACGCTTGGCCGTTCGCAACAAAATTTGGCGATCTTCCGTGGCGCAGGACCGATAAAGCCGCATCAGCGCCAATTCGTCGCCCTGGAGGGTGCCGGTTTCGCCGGACACCAAATAGGCCAGCGATGTTCCGAGAACCTTGGCAATTCGCTCAAGATTCTCGCGCACCTGACCTGCGCGGTCAGTTTCCCATTGTGCAATCGCCGAACGTGATACCCCTAACTGACTGGCAAACTCGTCCTGGGTCAGGTTATTGGCAAGGCGGAGCGCACGAATGCGCTGACCGACTGATTCTAGACTGGGATTTTTTTTCGTAACCATGTAATCTGTATAGATGCCTCAAATCCGATAATCCAGACCTATTTTCGATATTTTAATGCCTAACAATAATATAATTTTTGGTAAAATGCTCGATCGAAATGGCGAAAAATCCCAACTTCAATCAACCGGTGGTCGTAGAAAATTCAATGAATCCCTGATATTTAGCCGAATTTTCCTGCTTATCACATTGTCAGTAACAATTTTTACACGATTCTATAATATAACTCTAAATCTAAATTTATACCGATTTGGGCGCGGCGCGCTCCAAACGTTTGCAGCGGTCGTTTCGATCATTTGTTAGCCCCGCCGCAGCCTTGCTGCAAAAAAACCGTCCATACCGCCTTGATCGAGCCAAAATCCTGGATCAGTGCGCAACAATCCTTCGCGTGTTACCGCGTCAGCCAGCCCCGGCAGGTCATCCGGGCGGATCGGGTCGATCACCAAACGATGCCGCCGGATCGCGGCGTTGACACGGGCGAAACCTTCTTCCTCCTGCAACGAACAAACGGCGTAAACCAACGTCCCACCCGGCGCCAATCGTGCCATCGCCGCATCGATTAACCGGTCCTGCAGCGCTGCACAGGATGCGACATCCGCC
>JAKBBY010000264.1 GCA_021808315.1 Pseudomonadota bacterium
CGCGCCTTGGCAATCACCGCATCGGTGATCGGCGCACCGAACGCGTCGATTGATGCACCGCCGACCAAATCATGGGTGATCTCGAAGCTGGCAACCCCAGCTTGGCTGAGATGATCGATCACCCGGCGTGCCTGCGCCATCACTTCGGGGCCGATGCCATCGCCGGGCAGGAGCAGAATTTTCTTGTGCGGGATTGTCATGCGGAGCGCCTTGCGCGTCAGAGGGCAGGGGGGGGTTAGAGGGCCGGAATCGCAGGCCGCCACGGGGCGGCGTCAAGCCGGGATTCATAGCCGGTGATCGCGGCTTCATATTCGAGGGTCAGGCCGATATCATCAAGCCCGTTCAGCAGACAATGTTTGCGAAACGGATTAATCTCGAAGGTAAACGCCTCACCATCCGGGCGCGACACGGTCTGTGCCGCAAGATCGATAATGATGCGGGCATTCGCACCGGTTTGCGCATCCGCCAGCAGCGCAGCACATTGGTCGGCGGGCAGCACAATCGGCAGAATGCCGTTTTTGAAGCAGTTATTATAGAAAATATCGGCAAAACTCGGCGCAATCACGCAGCGCAAGCCAAAATCGAGCAGCGCCCAGGGCGCATGCTCGCGCGACGAGCCGCAGCCGAAATTCTCCCCGGCAATCAAAATCTGCGCCCGCCGATAGGGTTCGCGGTTCAACACGAAATCAGCGATTTCCGCGCCCTCATCATCATAACGCAGGCCCGCGAAGAGATGCACACCAAGACCGCTGCGCTTGATGGTTTTCAAAAATCGGGCCGGAATGATTTTATCAGTATCCACATTCGCCATCGGCAGCGGTGCGGCGATGGCTTCGAGCCGGGTGAATTTATCCATCAGGCCAATCTCCGCACATCGGTCAGATGCCCGGCAATCGCCGCCGCCGCCGCCATCGCCGGCGAGAGCAAATGCGTGCGACCGCCCGGACCTTGCCGACCTTCGAAATTACGATTGCTGGTGCTGGCACAACGATCACCCGGCTTGAGCTTGTCCGGGTTCATCCCCAGGCACATCGAGCAACCCGCCTCGCGCCACTCGAACCCGGCCTCTTTAAACAGGTCGGCCAGCCCTTCGGCTTCCGCCTGCGCTTTCACCAAGCCCGAGCCGGGCACCACCATGGCGCGGACATGGGCAGCGACCCGCCGACCTTGGATGATCGCGCAGGCGGCCCGCAAATCTTCAATCCGCGAATTGGTGCAAGAGCCGATAAATACGGCGTCGATTTTCAGCCCGTCCAGCTTTTGCCCAGGCACCAAATCCATATAGGTCAACATCCGCTCAAGCTGGGTGCGCTTGGCGGAATCGGCCTCATCGGCAGGATTGGGCACCGCGCCGGTGATCGGCACCACGGTTTCGGGGCTGGTGCCCCAGGTGACTTGCGGCGGTAAATCACTGACATCGAGCGTCACCACCCGGTCATAAACGGCATCCGGATCGGAGGCGAGGCTGCGCCAATAGCGGATGGCATGCTCCAACGCCTCGCCTTTGGGCGCGTGCGGGCGGCTGCGCACATAGTCAAACGTCACCTCATCGGGCGCGATCAGCCCGGCGCGCGCCCCTGCCTCGATTGACATGTTGCACACCGTCATCCGGCCCGCCATGTCCAGGGCGCGGATCGCGGGGCCAGCATATTCAATCACATGGCCGGTGCCACCCGCCGTGCCGATTTTGCCAATGATCGCGAGAATAATGTCCTTGGCGGTGCAGCCGGCAGGCAACGTGCCAGTCACCTCAATCAGCATGTTCTTGGCCGGTGCTTGCAGCAAGGTTTGCGTGGCCAGCACATGCTCAACCTCGGACGTGCCGATCCCGAACGCCAGCGCCCCCAGCGCCCCATGCGTCGAGGTATGCGAATCCCCGCAAACCAGCGTCATGCCGGGCAGCGAAAATCCCTGCTCCGGGCCAATCACATGCACAATGCCCTGGCGAATATCGGTCACCGGAATGTAGGGCACCCCAAACGCCGCAACATTCTGCTCCAATGTTGCCACCTGCAAAGCCGATTCCGGCTCCGCAATCCCCGCCGCCCGATTTTCGGTCGGAACATTATGGTCGGCCACCGCAATCGTCGCATCAACCCGGCGCACCGCACGGCCAGCCAAACGCAGCCCCTCGAACGCCTGCGGCGAGGTGACTTCATGCACCAAATGCCGGTCGATATACAAAATGCAGGTACCGTCCGGCATGCGGTCCACCACATGCGCTGCCCAGATTTTATCAAACAATGTCGATGCCATCCGAACCTCCGAAGATTGCGGGTCTAGCGCGGCCCTACCATGGCTCCGCCCCGGTGGGGCCACAGCCCCGAGAGCGTGCTTGCCGATCAATGTCGATGGTTTAGAGCGGATCTGTCGATCAGGTCTAAACCATCATGGATCGACCCCTTCAGGCCGCCGGTGTTTCGCGCGCGGCTTCAGCGATACGGGCGGATTTGCCACGGCGGGTGCGCAGATAATAGAGCTTCGCACGACGCACGTCACCACGCCGGGTCACGGTGATTTCGGTCACGTTGGGCGAATGGAGCGGGAACACGCGCTCAACGCCTTCACCGTAGGAGATTTTCCGGACGGTGAAATTGGAATCGATCCCCTTGTTCGACCGGGCGATGCACACACCCTCGAACGCCTGAATCCGGGTGCGCTCACCCTCGGTCACCCGCACCGAGACGCGCAGATTATCACCGGGCTTAAAGCTCGGGGT